>NZ_JBVILR010000004.1:0-116689 GCF_055580265.1 Streptomyces sp. NPDC032091
TACTGCAGGGGGGACCCTGTGGGAGAGTAGGACGCCGCCGAACAATCATTGTGGGAAAGCCCCGCACCAGTCATGGTGCGGGGCTTTTCTGCGTTCCGGGGCGGTCCGTGGACTCCTGTAGGGTCAGGGGAGCATAGATTCGACATTTCTACAGTCACAGTGGAGGCCCCCGGGTGGAGGTCCAGGAGACTCGGGTCCAGACTGACCGAATTTTCACCATTCCGAACATCCTGAGCATGGCCCGCCTCGTGGGCGTGCCGCTGTTCCTCTGGCTCATCCTCGCGAAGCACGACGGCTGGGCACTGCTCGTGCTCATGCTCAGCGGTGTCAGTGACTACCTCGACGGGAAACTCGCGCGGCGCTGGAACCAGATCAGCAAACTGGGCCGGCTCCTGGACCCCGCCGCCGACCGGCTCTACGTCCTGACCACCCTGTTCGGACTCACCTACCGGGGCATTCTCCCGCTGTGGCTCACCGCGGCCCTGCTGGCCCGTGAGGCGATGCTGCTGGTCATGGTGTGGATCCTGCGCCGGCACGGCTATCCGCCGCCCCAGGTCAACTTCCTCGGCAAGGCCGCCACCTTCAACCTGATGTACGCCTTCCCCCTGCTACTGCTCAGTGACGGTACGGGTTGGTTGGCCTGGATGGCGTCCGTTTTCGGATGGGCGTTCGCAGGTTGGGGTACAACGCTCTATTGGTGGGCAGGAATCCTTTACGTGGTGCAAGTCCGTCGTCTGGTCAAGGCGGATGCCACGGCCGATTGAACTCGCTCGGCGCCGGTACTGACGCGGAGGAGTAGCGGACCAACCGTCCGGGGCGGGTGAGGTCGGCCAGACCGTCATCTCTCTAGGAGGACTCTTCCGACATGAAGGCCGTCGTGATGGCCGGTGGCGAAGGAACGCGGCTTCGCCCCATGACCTCAAGCATGCCCAAGCCGCTCCTGCCGGTGGCGAACCGGCCGATCATGGAGCATGTGCTCAGGCTGCTCAAGCGGCATGGGCTCAGCGAGACCGTGGTCACCGTTCAGTTCCTGGCGTCACTCGTCAAGAACTACTTCGGTGACGGCGAGGAGCTCGGAATGGAGCTCACCTACGCCAACGAGGAGAAGCCACTCGGCACCGCCGGCAGCGTGAAGAACGCCGAGGAGGCCCTCAAGGACGACACGTTCCTGGTCATCTCCGGCGACGCGCTCACCGACTTCGACCTCACCGACCTCATCAACTTCCACAAGGAGAAGGGCGCACTGGTGACGGTGTGCCTCACCCGGGTGCCGAACCCGCTGGAATTCGGCATCACCATCGTGGACGAAGAGGGCAAGGTCGAACGCTTCCTCGAAAAGCCGACCTGGGGTCAGGTGTTCTCGGACACCATCAACACCGGCATCTACGTGATGGAACCGGAGATCTTCGACTACGTCGACCCGGACGTCTCGGTCGACTGGTCCGGCGACGTCTTCCCCCAGCTGATGAAGGAAGGCCGGCCGATCTACGGCTACGTGGCCGAGGGCTACTGGGAGGACGTGGGCACCCACGAGAGCTACGTCAAGGCGCAGGCCGACGTCCTGGAGGGCAAGGTCCAGGTCGACATGGACGGCTTCGAGATCTCGCCCGGCGTCTGGATCGCCGAAGGCGCCGAGGTCAGCCCGGACGCCGTGCTGCGCGGGCCGCTGTACATCGGGGACTACGCCAAGGTCGAGGCCGGGGCGGAGGTCCGCGAGCACACCGTCGTCGGGTCGAACGTCGTCGTCAAGAGCGGCGCCTTCCTGCACAAGGCCGTCGTCCACGACAACGTCTACCTCGGGCCGCACAGCAACCTGCGCGGCTGCGTCATCGGCAAGAACACCGACATCATGCGGGCCGCCCGGATCGAGGACGGGGCCGTCATCGGCGACGAGTGCCTCGTCGGCGAGGAATCGATCGTCCAGGGCAACGTACGGGTCTACCCGTTCAAGACGATCGAGGCCGGCGCCTTCGTCAACACCTCCGTCATCTGGGAGTCGCGCGGCCAGGCCCACCTGTTCGGCGCCCGCGGCGTCTCCGGGATCCTGAACGTGGAGATCACCCCCGAGCTGGTGGTGAAACTCGCCGGGGCCTACGCGACCACCCTCAAGAAGGGGGCGATCGTCACCACGGCCCGTGACCACTCCCGAGGCGCCCGCGCGCTCAAGCGCGCCGTGATCTCGGCGCTCCAGGCCAGCGCCATCGACGTGCGCGACCTGGAGAACGTCCCGCTCCCCGTGGCCCGCCAGCAGACGGCCAGAGGCGCCGCGGGCGGGATCATGATCCGGACCTCGCCCGGGGTGCCGGACTCCGTGGACATCATGTTCCTCGACGAGCGGGGCGCGGACCTCTCGCAGGCGCAGCAACGCAAGCTGGACCGCGTCTACGCACGTCAGGAGTACCGCCGGGCCTTCCCGGGGGAGATCGGCGACCTGCAGTTCCCGTCGAGCGTCTTCGACTCGTACACGGGCTCCTTGCTCCGGCGGGTCGACACCACCGGCATCGCCGACTCCGGGCTCAAGGTCGTCGTGGACGCCTCGAACGGCAGTGCCGGGCTCGTCCTGCCCAGCCTGCTCGGCCGGCTCGGGGTGGACGCGCTGACGATCAACCCCGGCCTCGACGAGTCCCGGCCGACCGAGAGCCACGAGTCCCGGCGCGCCGGACTGGTCCGGCTCGGGGAGATCGTGGCCTCGGCGCGGGCGGCCTTCGGCGTGCGCTTCGACCCGGTCGGCGAGCGGATCTCCCTGGTCGACGAGCGGGGCCGGATCATCGAGGACGACCGGGCGCTGCTCGTCCTGCTCGACCTCGTCGCGGCCGAGAAGCGCAGCGGCAAGGTGGCCCTCCCGGTCACCACGACCCGGGTCGCGGAGCAGGTGGCGGCGTACCACGGCACCCAGGTGGAGTGGACGACGACCTCGCCCGACGACCTGACCCGGGTGGGCCGCGAGGAGACGACGATCTTCGGCGGCGACGGCCGGGGCGGGTTCATCGTCCCGGAATTCAGCAGCGTCTTCGACGGGTCCGCGGCGTTCGTGCAGCTCATCGGGCTGGTCGCGCGCACGCAGCTCACCCTGAGCCAGATCGACTCGCGCATCCCGCGGGCGCACGTCCTCAAGCGGGACGTGCCGACCCCGTGGGCGGCCAAGGGACTCGTCATGCGGCGGGTCGTGGAGGCGGCGGGCGACCGGCAGGTGGACACCACCGACGGCGTGCGCGTGGTCGAGACCGACGGCCGGTGGGCGCTGGTCCTGCCGGACCCGGCGGAGGCGGTCACCCACCTGTGGGCCGAGGGCCCCGACGACGCCTCCGCGCAGGCGCTGCTCGACGAGTGGGCCGCGGTGGTCGACGGGGCCGGCGAGCACTGACCGGGCCGGCCGGTACGACCGGCCGGTCCCGCCCCGTACTGGTGTGCGGAACGGGACAGCAGTGCGGCGGGCCGGGTGCGGGGAGTGACCCCGTCCCGGCCCGCCGGTAGGCCGCATTGGATGTGGGCGGCGCCGACATGCGACGATGTGCGGCATGTCGCAGCCGCCCAACAACCGGAGTTCGGCCACGCCGTCCGCGCGCCCCGACGCCTCCATGTCGCTGCTGACCCACGTGATGGACCACAGCCTCGACGAGGGCTATGCGGAAGCCTCGGCCCGGCGTGAGGCCGACGGTACGGCGGGGCTCCCGCGGACCCTCAAGGCCAAGCTGGCGCTCGCCGCCGGGCTCGTGCTGGCCGCCATGGTGGTCACGCTGGGTGCTGCGCAGGCGCAGGTGGCGGCTCCGGTCCTGGCCAAGGAGCGCCAGGAGCTGATCGACCGGGTCGAGCGGGCCGACCGGCACGCGGACACCCTGGAGCGGGACATCGAGCGGCTGCGGACCGAGGTCGCGGACCGGCAGAGCGAGGCACTGAAGCAGCAGGGCGGCCGGCAGGCGCAGCTCGTGGCGCTGCTGTCGGGTGCAACCGAAGTGCACGGTCCCGGCGTCAAGCTTGTGGTGGACGATGCCAAGGGGTCCTCCTCGGGCGGCGGAGGCGGTCCGCGCGAGAGCGCCGGCTTCTCGGACACCGGCCGGGTCCGCGACCGGGACATGCAGCGGATCGTCAACGGGCTGTGGCAGTCCGGGGCGGAAGCCGTCTCGATCAACGGGCAGCGGCTGACGGCGCTGTCGGCGATCAGGGCGGCCGGTGACGCGATACTGGTCGACAACCGGCCGCTGGTGCCGCCCTACGAGGTCCTCGCGATCGGGGACGGGAAACGGCTCGGCACCGCGTTCCAGGACTCCGTGGACGGGCAGTACCTGCACGTGCTGCAGGCGAGCTACGGGATCCGCTACAGCCTGTCCCCGGTGGACGAGGTGAAGCTGCCGGCCGCGTCGAGCCTGACCGTGCGGACGGCGACAGCAGAAGAGCCGAAGAAGGGTGCGTCGTGATCGCGGTACTGGGCCTCCTGGCGGGAGTGGTGGTCGGGCTTCTGGTCCGCCCCGAAGTGCCGGCCGTGGTGGAGCCTTATCTGCCGATCGCCGTGGTCGCGGCCCTGGACGCCGTGTTCGGCGGCCTGCGCGCGATGCTGGACGGGATCTTCGTCGACAAGGTCTTCGTGGTGTCGTTCCTGTCGAACGTGGTCGTCGCCGCGCTGATCGTCTTCCTCGGCGACAAGCTGGGCGTCGGCTCGCAGCTGTCGACCGGCGTGGTCGTCGTCCTCGGCATCCGGATCTTCTCCAACGCTGCGGCCATCCGCCGGCACGTCTTCCGGGCGTGAGGCCGATGAGCACGGACAACACCCCGCAGGGGGAGCCGGAACCGGGACCGGTGGCGGAGCCGGCCCCGGCGCCGCGGCCGCAGCAGACCGGGCGCCAGCGGCTGGCCGCCGGGCTGTGGCCGCCGCGGCTCAGCCGGGCCCAGCTGATCGTCGCGCTGCTGCTCTTCGTCCTGGGGCTCGGGCTGGCGATCCAGGTGCGCTCCAACAGCGACTCCAGTGCGCCGCTGCGCGGTGCCCGCCAGGAGGACCTCGTACGGATCCTGGACGAGCTGGACGGGCGGACCAAACGCCTGGAGGACGAGAAGCAGAAGCTGGACGACCAGCGCAAGGAGCTCCAGAGCAGCTCCAACCAGGCGGAGGAGGCCCGCAAGCAGACGCTGGAGCGGGAGCGCCAACTGGGCGTCCTGGCCGGTACCGTGGCCGCACAGGGCCCCGGGATCACGCTGAGGATCACCGACGCCAAGGGCCAGGTGCGCTCGGACCAGCTGCTGGACACCCTCCAGGAGCTGCGGGCCGCCGGGGCGGAGGCGATCCAGATCAACGGCGTGCGCGTCGTGGCGGGGTCGTACTTCTCCGACGAGGGCGGCGGGGTCGCGATCGACGGTAAGAAGATCACACAGCCCTACGAGTTCAGGGTGATCGGCAAGCCGCAGGATCTGGAGCCGGCGCTCAACATCCCGGGCGGTGTCGTGCAGACCATGGAGAAGGAACAGGCCACGGTCGCCGTCACACGGTCGGCGAAGATCATTGTGGATGCCTTGCGGGCTGCGAAGCAGCCTGACTACGCTCGGTCGTCATCGCCGTGAGACGGGGCGGAGCGAGGACGGTCCCACGCGGGCTGACGCCTGCGGGGGGTCGACGCACAGAAGTCGCGGTGCGTGGTGGAAACTGTCTGGTGGTTACGGACGTTGTCAGAATGTCCGGGTCGGCAGGTGTGTGTATGCGGAGTTCGTCCTGCCCCACGGGCGGGTCTGTTTCGGTCAAGGGGAATCGCCCGTGAAGTTGTTTGAGAAGTTGTTCGGCAAGAAGAACCGCGAGGAAAGCGGTACGGCGCGCCACCGTGCGGGTCACGGCGAGGGGGAGGGCCAGGGCGACCGGCCGCTCTTCCGCGACGAGGTGGCCGGCCAGGGGGGCGGCGCGGGTGCGCACGGCCCGTCGGCCGCCGACCCTTCGGCTGCGGGGCGCATAGGCTTCGGAGACCCGGCCTCCCCGAACGCGGGTGGCGGGTACGCCCCCGACCCGTACGCCACCAACGCCTCCGCGGGGCAGCCGCGGAGCGAGGAGCCGTCCATGTCGGCCGGGCAGACGTGCGGCAGGTGCGGGCACCGCAGCGACGCGGCGAGCCGTTTCTGCTCCAACTGCGGTGCGCCGCTGCGGCCCGGCCTGACGCCGGAGCGCGCCTCGGAGACCACGTCCACCATCTCGATCTCGGGCCTGGAGGCCTACGAGGCCGAGGCGACCGGACAGCACGTCTCGCCCTCGCTCTCCCCCGAGGCCCAGGCCGCGGTGGAGGCACTGCCCCCCGGCTCCGCCCTGCTCATCGTGCGGCGCGGCCCCAACTCGGGCAGCCGCTTCCTGCTGGACGGCGAGCTGACGACGGCGGGCCGCCACCCGCAGAGCGACATCTTCCTGGACGACGTCACCGTCTCCCGGCTGCATGTCGAGTTCCGCCGGGGCCCCGAGGGCGGCTTCACCGTCGCCGACGTGGGCAGCCTCAACGGCACGTACGTCAACCGCGAGCCGATCGACTCGGTCGCCCTGCACAACGGCGACGAGGTGCAGATCGGCAAGTACCGGCTGGTCTTCTACGCGAGCCTGCGGGGCGTCTGACCTCCCCCTGGGCCCGGCCCGGGGGGACCTCCTGAGGGAAGGTCCCATGCTGCGCACCCCGACCGGCGGCGCCCCGAAGAAGGGCGCCGCCGGCACCGCCGGCTCGTCCGGGCAGCTGGTGAGCATCGGCACGGTGCTCACCATGCTCCGTGACGAGTTCCCCGAAGTCACGATCTCGAAGATCCGGTTCCTGGAGGCGGAAGGGCTCGTCGAGCCCCGGCGCACGCCGTCCGGATACCGCAAGTTCAGTACGGACGACGTGGAGCGGCTCGCCCGCGTCCTGCGCCTCCAGCGCGACCACTACCTGCCGCTGAAGGTCATCCGCGAGCAGCTCGACGCGCTCGACCGGGGTGAGCAAGTCCGGATTCCGGCCCCGGCCGCGCACGGCGAGTCCGTGGAGGGCGCCGGGGGTTCCGCCGGCCCCGGGGAGGCGGGCGCCGACCGGCCGACCGTGGCCCGGGTCGGGCGGGCCGAGCTGATCGCCGCCGCCGAGGCGGACGAGGTGCAGCTCGTCGAATGGGAGTCCTACGGGCTGCTCGCCGAGGCGCCCGGCGGCGGGTTCGACGCCGAGGCGGTGACCGTCGCCCGCCTGATCGCCGATCTCGGCCGGTTCGGGCTGGAGCCGCGCCACCTGCGGGCCGTGAAGGCGGCGGCGGACCGGGAGGCCGGGCTGGTGGAACAGCTGGTCGCACCGCTCCGCCGGCACCGCAATCCGCAGACCAGGGCCCATGCCGAGGCCACGATGAAGGAGCTCGCGGGGCTCTCCGTACGCCTCCACGAGGCCTTCGTACAGACCGCTCTCGGGGTCCGGCTGCACTGAACCGGGACGCCGCGACCGGGCCCCGACTACCCAAACCTGCCGGGCAGGTCCTAGGGTTGCTGTGTGAACGAGCTCGACGTTGTGGGTGTCCGGGTGGAAATGCCCTCCAACCAGCCGATCGTGCTCCTGCGTGAAGTGGGAGGCGACCGGTACCTCCCCATCTGGATCGGTCCTGGGGAGGCGACCGCCATCGCCTTCGCACAGCAGGGGATGGCACCGGCCAGGCCGCTGACGCACGACCTGTTCAAGGACGTGCTGGAGGCGGTCGGCGAGGAGCTGACCGAAGTCCGGATCACGGATCTGCGGGAGGGCGTCTTCTACGCGGAGCTGGTCTTCGCCAGCGGCGTCGAGGTGAGCGCGCGGCCGTCGGACGCCATAGCGCTGGCCCTGCGCACGGGGACGCCGATCTACGGCAGTGACGGCGTGCTGGACGACGCCGGAATCGCCATTCCCGACGAGCAGGAGGACGAAGTGGAGAAGTTCCGCGAGTTCCTCGACCAGATCTCTCCCGAGGACTTCGGCACGGGACCGCAGTAGGCCGGATGCCCGCGCCGCGCGGGCCACGGCGCCCACCGGGAACTTTCAGCCCATTCGACTAGCCTTTCCCCGCAATGGGGTACGCGAAACCACTCTCAGGGTGATTATCACTCGGCGTGCCGAGTGTGGCGATCGTTGACGCACCCGTGGTCACTGCCTACCTTCAAGGGGGCAGGTCAAGGACGGAGGGTCGGCGTGAGGATCACGGGCGACGGTACGACCGGGGGAGTCCCCGTACGGAGTGACGGTGGGCCGTCCCCGCTGCTCGGCGGCGGGTCGGGCGCCGCGCACCGTCAGCCGGCGTCGAAGCCGGTCGGGCCGGTGGACGACGCCCCGGGGCCCGAGCAGGTCGGCTATCGCGGTCCGACGGCCTGCGCGGCCGCCGGCATCACGTACCGGCAGCTGGACTACTGGGCGCGCACCGGGCTGGTGGAGCCCAGCGTGCGGCCCGCGTACGGGTCGGGCACCCAGCGGCTGTACAGCTTCCGCGACGTCGTGGTGCTCAAGATCGTGAAGCGTTTCCTGGACACGGGCGTGGCCCTCCAGAACATCCGCACCGCCGTGCAGCACCTGCGCGGCCGGGGCTTCTCGGACCTGGAGCGCATGACGCTGATGAGCGACGGCGCGACCGTGTACGAGTGCACCTCCCCCGACCAGGTCGTGAGCCTGCTCCAGGGCGGCCAGGGCGTCTTCGGCATCGCCGTGGGCGTGGTCTGGCGCGATGTGGAGAACGCGCTGTCGCAGCTGCACGGGGAGCGCGTGGACACCGGGGAGACGGTCGTGGGCCACAACCCGGCCGACGAGCTCGCCGCCCGCCGCAACCGGGCCGGCTGACGCACGGGCCGGAGCCCGTGCGTACGGCCGCCGGGCGCGGGCGGGGAAGATCACCGCGTTGTCAGTGGCATGAGGCAGCATCGGTGACGTGAGAACCGCGCCGACCATCCTGCACCTGGACATGGACGCCTTCTACGCCTCCGTGGAGCAGGCGTCGAAGCCGAGCCTGCGCGGGAAGGCCGTGATCGTCGGCGGGCTCGGCCCGCGAGGTGTGGTGGCCACCGCCTCGTACGAGGCCAGGCGCTTCGGGGTGCACTCGGCGATGCCGACCGCCCAGGCCCGCCGGCTCTGTCCCAACGGCGCCTACCTGATCCCCCGCTTCCTGGTCTACCGCGAGGTGAGCGAGATCGTCATGGGCCTGCTGCGCGAGCTGTCGCCGCTGGTGGAACCGCTCAGCCTGGACGAGGCCTTCGTCGACCTGGAGGCGGGCGGCCGGGCCTTCGACTCCGCGAGCGCCCGCGCCACGGGGGAGCGGCTGCGGGCCGACATCGCGGCCGCGACGGGGCTCAGCGGCTCGGTCGGGCTGGCCGGCTCGAAGATGCTGGCCAAGGTGGCCTCCGAGGAGGCCAAGCCGGACGGGCTGCTGCTGATCGAGCCCGGGACGGAGCGCGAGCTGCTCGCCCCGATGTCCGTGCGGACCCTGCCCGGGGTCGGCCCGGCCACCGGGGAGCACCTGCGCCGGGCCGGGATCACCACCGTGGGGGAGCTGGCCGAGGCCGGTGAGGACGAGCTGGTCCGGATGGTGGGCCGGGCGCACGGAGTGGGCCTGTACCGGATGGCGCTGGGCCTGGACGACCGGCCGGTGGTCGCGGAGCGGGACGCGAAGTCGGTGTCGGTGGAGGACACCTTCGACGTGGACCTCCACGACCGGGTGCGGATCCGCTTCGAGGTGCAACGGCTCGCCGACCGGTGCGTGGGCCGGCTGCGGGCCTCCGGGCACTCGGGGCGGACCATCGTCCTGAAGGTGCGCCGCTACGACTTCTCCACCCTCACCCGCTCCGAGACCCTGCGCGGGCCCACCGACGATCCGGCGGTGGTCCGGGAGGCGGCCGCGCGGCTGCTGGAGGGCGTGGACACCACCGGCGGGGTGCGGCTGCTGGGGGTGGGCGTGACCGGGCTCGCGGACTACACCCAGGAGGACCTGTTCGCCCAGGCGCTCGGCGCGGGGCCGCGGGAGGCGGCCGCCGCCGTCCCGTCGGACGGGACCCGGGAGGCGGAGGAGGCCGGCGGGGAGACGGGCGCCCAGGGGCCTCCAGGGGCCCCCGGGACCGTGGGGGCCGCCGAGGGCGCCGGGGGCGCCGTGGCGTCCGGGGCGGACCCGCAGGCCGCCGCCGCGCGGCACTGGCCCGCGGGCAGCGACGTACGGCACGCGGTGTACGGGCCCGGGTGGGTGCAGGGCAGCGGGGTCGGCCGGGTCACCGTGCGCTTCGAGCAACCCGGATCGCCGCCCGGGCGGGTGCGCACCTTCCTGGTCGACGACCCCGAACTGGAGGCCTCCGACCCGCTGCCGCTCGTGGGAGCTCCCGGTCCGCGCGAGAGGGCTTAGGGGGTATCCGGGGGAGGGAGGCGGAAGTCGCCGGGCAGGGCGACGTCCAGGCCGTAGTGGTGGTAGAGCTGGAGCTCCTGCTCGGGGGAGAGATGGCGGCCCACGCCGAAGTCGGGGGCGTCCTTGATCAGGGAGCGTTCGAACGGGACGCGCAGTACCTCGTCGACCACCTCGCTCGGCTCCAGCGGGACGAAGGCGTCCCGGCCGAACAGGCCGGTCCGGACCGCGGCCCACTCCGGGACCCCGGTGGCGTCGTCCAGGTAGACCTCGTCCACCGTGCCGATCTTGGCTCCGTTACGGTCGAACGCCTTGCGGCCGATCAGGCTGCGCGGATCGATGTCGGTCTGCACGGTCCCTCCACGGGGTCGCAGTCATCCGTAATGACTACAAAAGTGCATATTCGGATGAGGGGCCACTTGAGGGAGGGTCCAGATCCTCGCTGGTAGGCTGGGTGACGGCTGTTGACCCTGTGCGGGAGAGTCCTCCGAGTGAGCTCGACGGAGGCGCCGAAGGAGCAAATCCTCCCCGGAATCTCTCAGGCATACGTACCGCACGCGACGAGGCCACTCTGGAAAGCAGGAGCGGGTCCCGGGCGTGCAGTGCCGGTCCCCACTCCTCACCGACGGTGAAAGCCGGACGACGGGCGACCCCCGAGACTCCGGTGAAGCTCTCAGGTTGAGATGACAGAGGGGGAGGCCGTCCGGGTGCCCGCGCCGTGGTGCCCCTCGCAGGTCATACGACCAGGAGGCCTCCGTAATGACCGCCAACCGCATTCCGCTCTCCCAGCTCGAACGGGGCATCCCCTTCGAGCAGCGTCACATCGGCCCGGATGCCGAGGCGCAGGCGAAGATGCTCGCCCAGGTGGGCTACGGCTCCCTCGACGAGCTGACCGCCGCCGCGGTACCGGATGTGATCAAGACCGCCGAAGCGCTGAACCTGCCCGAGGCGCGGACCGAGGCCGAGGTACTCGCCGAGCTGCGCTCCCTCGCCGACCGCAACCAGGTCCTGTCGTCGATGATCGGCCTCGGCTACTACGGGACCTTCACGCCGCCGGTGATCCTGCGCAACGTCATGGAGAACCCGGCCTGGTACACGGCCTACACCCCGTACCAGCCGGAGATCTCGCAGGGCCGCCTGGAGGCCCTGCTGAACTTCCAGACGGTCGTCGCCGAGCTGACCGGTCTGCCGACCTCCGGCGCCTCCCTGCTGGACGAGGGCACCGCCGCGGCCGAGGCCATGACGCTGGCCCGCCGCGTGGGCAAGGTCAAGGGCAACGTCTTCCTCGTCGACGCCGACGCGCTGCCGCAGACCATCGCCGTCATCGAGACCCGCGCCGAGCCGATCGGCATCGAGGTCGTCGTCGCGGACCTCTCCGCGGGCATCCCCGCCGAGATCGCCGAGCGCGGCGTCTACGGCGTGCTCCTGCAGTACCCGGGCGCCTCCGGCGCCGTGCGCGACATCAAGGCCGTCATCGACCAGGCCCACGACCTCGGCGCGATCGTCACCGTCTCCGCCGACCTGCTCGCGCTGACCCTGCTCGTCTCCCCGGGCGCCCTCGGCGCGGACATCGCCGTCGGCACCACCCAGCGCTTCGGCGTCCCGATGGGCTTCGGCGGCCCGCACGCCGGCTACATGGCCGTCCAGGCCAAGCACGCCCGCTCCCTGCCCGGCCGCCTGGTCGGCGTCTCCGTGGACGCGGACGGCAACAAGGCCTACCGACTGGCCCTGCAGACCCGCGAGCAGCACATCCGCCGCGAGAAGGCCACCAGCAACATCTGTACCGCGCAGGTGCTGCTCGCCGTCATGGCCGGCATGTACGCCGTCTACCACGGCCCGGACGGCCTGCGGACGATCGCCCGCCGCACCCACCGCTACGCCGCGCTGCTCGCCGCGGGCCTGACGGCCGGCGGGGTCGAGCTGGTGCACGGCTCCTTCTTCGACACCGTCACCGCCCGGGTCCCCGGGAAGGCCGCCGAGGTCGTCGCCGCCGCCCGCCAGGGCGGGGTCAACCTGTACCAGGCCGACGCCGACCACGTCTCCGTCTCCTGTGACGAGACCACCCTGCGCGCCGACATCGAGGCCGTCTGGGCCGCCTTCGGCGTCTCCGCGGACATCGAGGCCCTGGACGCCACCGCCGCCGACGCGCTGCCCGAGGGCCTGCTGCGCTCGGACGCGTACCTGACCCACCCGGTCTTCCACCAGCACCGCTCCGAGACCGCGATGCTGCGCTACCTGCGCAAGCTCTCGGACAAGGACTACGCGCTGGACCGCGGCATGATCCCGCTGGGCTCCTGCACCATGAAGCTCAACGCGACCACCGAGATGGAGCCGGTCACCTGGCCCGAGTTCGGCCAGCTGCACCCCTTCGCCCCGGTCGAGCAGGCCGGCGGTTACCTCACGCTCATCAGCGAGCTGGAGGAACGTCTCTGCGAGGTCACCGGCTACGACAAGGTCTCGATCCAGCCCAACGCCGGCTCCCAGGGCGAGCTCGCCGGTCTGCTGGCCGTCCGCGCCTACCACCGCGCCAACGGCGACGAGCAGCGCACCATCTGCCTCATCCCGTCCTCCGCGCACGGCACCAACGCCGCGAGCGCCGTGATGGCCGGCATGAAGGTCGTCGTCGTCAAGACCGCCGACGACGGCGAGGTGGACGCCGACGACCTGCGTGCCAAGATCGAGCAGCACCGTGACGAGCTGGCCGTGCTCATGATCACGTACCCCTCGACGCACGGTGTCTTCGAGGAGCACGTCGCCGACATCTGCGCCCAGGTGCACGAGGCGGGCGGCCAGGTCTACGTGGACGGCGCCAACCTGAACGCCCTGGTGGGCCTGGCCAAGCCGGGTCACTTCGGCGGCGACGTCTCGCACCTGAACCTGCACAAGACCTTCTGCATCCCGCACGGCGGCGGCGGCCCGGGCGTCGGCCCGGTCGGTGTCCGCGCGCACCTGGCCCCGTACCTGCCCAACCACCCGCTCCAGCCGACCGCCGGCCCGGAGACGGGCGTCGGCCCGATCTCGGCCGCGCCCTGGGGCTCGGCGGGCATCCTGCCGATCTCCTGGTCGTACGTGCGCCTGATGGGCGGCGAGGGCCTCAAGCGCGCCACGCAGGTGGCGGTGCTCGGTGCCAACTACATCGCCAAGCGCCTGGAGCCGCACTACCCGGTGCTCTACACCGGCCCGGGCGACCTGGTCGCGCACGAGTGCATCATCGACCTGCGCCCGCTGTCGAAGGAGACCGGCGTCAGCGTCGACGACATCGCCAAGCGCCTGATCGACTACGGCTTCCACGCCCCCACCATGTCCTTCCCGGTGGCCGGCACGCTGATGATCGAGCCGACGGAGTCCGAGGACCTCGCCGAGATCGACCGCTTCTGCGACGCGATGATCGCCATCCGCGCCGAGATCGAGCGGGTCGCGGGCGGCGAGTGGCCGGCGGACGACAACCCGCTGGCCAACGCCCCGCACACGGCGGCGGTCCTGGGCGGCGAGTGGAACCACCCGTACACCCGCGACGAGGCCGTCTTCCCCGGTGGCGTTTCCGCCGCCGAGAAGTACTGGCCGCCGGTGCGCCGGATCGACGGTGCCTTCGGCGACCGCAACCTGGTGTGCTCCTGCCCGCCGCTGGACGAGTACGACAACTGATCCCATGCCGAAGGGGCCGGCCCCGGAGCTTTCCGCTCCGGGGCCGGCCCCTTTGTGCGTGCGTGCGTCCGTGCGTGCGTGCGTTCTGTGCGTGCGTGCGTCGTGCGGGCTCAGGCCGCCGCGAGCGGGCGGTGCGGAGCGATGATCTTGCCGTCCGGCAGCAGCTCACCGGTGTCCTCGAAGAGCAGGACGCCGTTGCACAGCAGGCTCCAGCCCTGTTCCGGGTGGTTGGCCACCGGGCGCGCGGCCTCCCGGTCGGCGGACTCTGATGACGGGCAGGCAGGCTGGTGCTGGCACATGGATGCGTTCTTTCGCTGCGGTGTGGTCTGTTCGCGGGTCTGTTCGCTACGGCTCGATGCGTGATTCATGGCCGTCCCCCTGTGTCGTCCCCGCACCTGCGGGGAGGATGTCCTCAGTCTTCCCCCATGACGGCTGCTTCGCAGGGATTTCCCGGCAGCAGTCCTCATGGATTGAGGACGCATCACTCGTGCGGGCGGTTCAAGCCAACTGCCCTGTCCTTTCGGATGGTTCGCGGCTGGTCCCGGAGGACTAGGCCGAATGGGTCATGCGGGTGGGGTGCCCGCCCGGGCCTGCGGGCCGGGCGCGGGCATGCCGACGGCGCGGCCCGGATCGCGGGCCGCGCCGTCGGCGGAGCGGGCCGTTCAGGCCGCGGGGGCCGCCAGGGTGGGCGGGACCGGCGGGGCCGCGGGGGTCAGCCGGTGGGTCAGTACGGGCAGCAGCTCCGAGACGGGATGCGGCCGGTAGGGGGCGATCCCGGGCGGGGCCGGGGCCAGCGGCACCAGCAGGTCGGCCGCCGCCGGCAGGCCCGCGGCGGCATCGGCGCCGACCGCCCCGTGCAGCCACAGGGTCAGCATGTACAGCTCCGGTACGGACAGCAGCCGGGGCTGGTAGCTCTTGCCGAGCTGTTCCGCCTGGCGCAGGGCGCGCTCGGTGGCGGCCACGTAGGGGCCCTCGAAGAAGTGCGAGAAGGCCCAGCCGTCCGGGGTGAGGCGGGTGTCGGCCGCCGCCACGAAGCGGTCGCCGCTGCGGATCAGGAACCTCCAGCCGGTGAGGCGCGTGCGGGGCGGCCTGCCGTCGGCCCCGCGGCCGGACACGCTCAGGCGGTCGAGCACGTGGACCGGAAGGGGGAGCTCGGCTGTCAGCGGGCCCTGGATCGCGCGCAGGGCGGGGGTGCGTGCCTCGTGGACGGCGGTGGGAGAACCGAGTGCCGCGAGGACGCTGCGCAGGGCGGGCGCGGGAGCCGGGGGGACATGCAGCGGCATGGTGGGTCGCCTCTCACTTGGGAGACCGGTGGTGCGGGGGAAGGTGCGGACGGCGTTGTCGCATTCTGGGGTCAGAGGTGGGCATTGGGGCAATGGCCGCGCGCCAACTCTCTGCCTCGTTTGCGGAGTTTATACGACATGTGTTCACACAGTGTTTCGGCTAGCTGTCCCGCCTATTGCCGGCAAGGCGCTTACCGGTCCCGCTGTCATGGTATTCATGCCGTTCGCGCGTGAAGGAACCACGCTGACCTCGGAGGTTACCGGAAGGGGGCTCGGCTGGAAAGTGCCGGTAATCATGAACAGGCAAAACCCATAAGGAATGTGCACACCACGGCTTGCCAGGTGAATGTGCCGGAGCGCCCATCCGGCCACACCGGCGTGCGCTCCCCGCCAAGCCGCTCCCCGCCGCGTTATCGATCACGGCCCCTGGGCATCATCGACCGTAACGTGCGCCCGGGGTAGACCGGGCCGGGCCCACTCCAGGAGGGACGCTTCGATGGGGGAGAAGGTCGTGGCAGGCGGATTCGACCTGTCCGATCGGCATCGGTATCGGAGGAAGCTCCACGAGTGCCTGGAGGGGCTGGAGCGGCTTCTGGCGGAGAAGAGGTTCGACCGCCCCAAGAACATGATGGGACTGGAGATCGAGCTGAATCTCGCGGGCGCCGACGGTTTGCCGCGCATGGTGAATGCGCAGGTACTGGAGCGGATTGCGAGCCCCGATTTCCAGACCGAACTGGGAATGTTCAACCTGGAGGTGAACGTACTCCCGCACCGGCTCGACGGCCGGGTATTCGACCGGCTCGCGGAGGAGCTGAGCGCGGGCCTGCACTACGCCCACCGGCAGGCCGCGGAGATCGACGCCGGAGTGGTGATGATCGGCATCCTGCCGACGATCACCCGCGCCGACCTGGCCCTGGCCAACCTGTCGGCGGTGGACCGCTACTCCCTGCTCAACGAGCAGATCCTGATGATGCGCGGAGAGGACTTCCGGCTGGAGATCGAGGGGGTCGAGCGGCTGAGCTGGAGCACCGGGTCGATCGTGCCGGAGGCGGCCTGCACCTCCGTACAGCTGCACCTCCAGGTCACCCCGGCGCGGTTCTCGGACGTGTGGAACGCCGCCCAGGCGGTCACCGCCGTGCAGATAGCCGTGGGCGCCAACTCGCCCTTCCTGTTCGGGCACGAGCTGTGGCGCGAGTCGCGTCCGCCGCTGTTCACCCAGGCCACCGACACCCGGCCGCCCGAGCTCCAGGCCCAAGGGGTGCGGCCGCGCACCTGGTTCGGGGAGAAATGGGTGGACTCGGCGTACGAGCTCTTCGCCGAGAACGTCCGCTTCTTCCCCGCCCTGCTGCCCATCTGCGACGAGGAGGAGCCCCTGCGGGTGCTCGCCGAGGGCGGGGTGCCCAGCCTCCAGGAGCTGGTGCTGCACAACGGCACGGTCTACCGGTGGAACCGGCCCGTGTACGGGGTGGCCGACGGGAGGCCCCACCTGCGGGTGGAGAACCGGGTGCTGCCGGCCGGGCCCACCGTCGCCGACGTCGTCGCCAACGCCGCCTTCTACTACGGCCTGGTGCGCACCCTCGCGGACGAGCAGCGCCCGGTGTGGACCCGGATGCCCTTCGCGGAGGCGGAGGCCAACTTCGACGCCGCCTGCCGGTACGGGATCGACGCCCGGATCCGCTGGCCGCGCAGGGGCCGGTCCGGGGGACTGGTGAGCGTGCCGGCCGTGCGGCTGGTGCTGGACGAGCTGCTGCCGATGGCCGCCGCCGGACTCGACGCCTGGGGCATCGAGCCCGCCGACCGGGACCTCTACCTCGGGATCATCGAGGAGCGGTGCCGGCGCCGGGTGAACGGGGCGACCTGGCAGGTGGACACGTACCACCGCGCGCTCGCGGGCGGACTGGACCGTGACGCCGCGCTGGCGGCCACCACCCGCCGCTACAGCGAGCTGATGCACCGGGGCGAACCCGTGCACACCTGGCCGGTCGGACTGGAGGACCAGGAGGTGGACGCGAGCGCCGCCGCGTCCCGGTGATCCCGTCCGGCCCCCGAGGAGGCAGTATGGGGTGGTCGGAGCGTGACGGACGGGGCAGGACGGGAGTCGGGGCGTGCGGACGGAGCCGGAGCCGGTGGTGGTGGAGCCCCGCGAGGACGGGCGGCGGGGCGTCCTGCGCACCGAGACGCTGCTCGTGCTCGCCCTGTCGCTGGGCGCGAGCGGGGTCTCCGCGCTGATCAGCTTCATCGGGTCGCTCACCAAGCCGGGCGGGCTCAAGGACCAGGCCGCCACCCTCAACGGCTCCTACGCGCCCGGGCGGCCCTGGCTCGACCTGGCCTGGCAGCTGTTCGGCATCGCCACCGCCCTGGTGCCGGTCCTGCTCGTCGCGCACCTGCTCACCCGTGAGGGCGCGCCCGGGCTGCGGGTGCTCGGCTTCGACCGCACCCGGCCCGGCCCGGACCTGGCCCGGGGCGCGCTCGTGGCCGCCGGCATCGGGAGCGCCGGCCTGGCCTTCTACCTGGCGGCCCGCGCCACCGGCTTCAACCTGACGGTGGTGCCGGAGGCGCTGCCCGACGTGTGGTGGAAGTTCCCGGTGCTCGTCCTCTCCGCGGTGCAGAACTCCGTGGTGGAGGAGGTCATCGTGCTGGCCTACCTGCTGCGCCGGCTCGGACAGCTGGGCTGGTCGCCGACGGCCGCGCTGCTGGCCAGCTCCCTGCTGCGCGGCTCGTACCACCTGTACCAGGGCATCGGCGGGTTCGTCGGCAACATGGTGATGGGCGTCGTCTTCGTCCTCGCCTACCGGCGCTGGGGCCGCGTCGCGCCGCTGGTCGTCGCCCACGCGCTGCTCGACGTCGTGGCCTTCGGCGGCTACGCCCTGCTCGCCGGGAAGGTCGGCTGGCTGCCGACCCCCTAGCGGGCCGGAGTCTCAGGCGGAGGTGTGCAGTTCGCCGTCGATGACGGTGACCGCGTGGCCGGTCAGGAGCGTGCGGTCGCCCGCGAGGCGGACCCGGACCAGGCCCGTGCGGGTACCGCCCTGGAGGCCGGTCATCTCGGTGCGGCCGGTGCGCGCCGCCCAGAACGGGGCCAGGGCGGTGTGCGCGCTGCCGGTGACCGGGTCCTCGTCGATGCCGAGGGCGGGGAAGAAGCCGCGGCTGACGAAGTCGTAGCCGCGGGCGGGGTCCTCGGCGGGCGCGGTGACGATCACCCCGCGGCGGGAGTGGCCGCGCAGGACCGCGAAGTCGGGGGCGAGCTCCCGTACGGTCCGCTCGTCGGCCAGCTCCACCACCAGGTCGCCGATGTGCGCGGAGGTGTCGTGGACCGACGTGATCGGGGCGCCGAGCGCGCGGGCGATCTCGGGGTCCGGCTCGACCGGGGTGAGGGAGGAGGTGGGGAAGTCCATGGTGACCGTCCCGTCCTCGGCGACCTCGGCCGTGAGGACGCCGCAGCGGGCGGTGAAGCGGATCAGCCCCTTGGCCAGGCCGCTCGTGGCCAGGGCGTGCGCGGTGGCGAGGGTGGCGTGGCCGCACATGTCGACCTCGGCCACGGGGGTGAACCAGCGCAGCGCCCAGTCGGCGTCCCCGCCGGGCGGCAGCGGGTGGGCGAAGGCGGTCTCGGAGAGGTTGACCTCCGCGGCGACCTGCTGGAGCCAGGAGTCCGTGGGGAAGGGGCCGTCGAGGAGGAGGACGCCCGCGGGGTTGCCGTGGAAGGGGCGGTCGGTGAAGGCGTCGATGATTCGGATGCGCATGGGCCGACCGTAGGGGGCCCGCCGGGATCCGTGCCAAGGCCAATCCGGGATGACTGGCCTTGGCGCGGGCCGGCGGTGGGGGTCAGGTGCGGGAGAGGGCCGCGGTGCCGGACAGGAGGGGGATGAGGGTGTAGTTCCCGTCCCCCCGGCCGCAGGTGGGGGCCGTGTCGACGGTGCCGGAGACCTTGGTGCCGGTCGTGAACCGGCCGTCGCGGGTCGTCGGCACCACCGTGGTGAAGTGGTCGTCGAACCCGTTCCGGCCGTAGTAGTAGACGCACTGCTGGAGGTTCACGTAGCGCCCGGCCGACAGGTCCAGCACCTTGACGTCGGACAGCAGGGGGACGAGCCGGTAGAGGCCGCGGCCGGGGCCGCAGTCCGGTGTCGTGTCCCGGGTGTCGGAGACGTTGGAGCGGGCGGAGAAGTCGTTGCCGCCGAGGTAGGCGACGGTGGTGACGTGGTCGCGCGTCGCGTCGGAGTAGTAGACGCACTGGTGCAGGTTCAGGTAGCGGCCCGCGTTGAGGTCGAGGGTGTCGAAGCCCGCCCACGGAAAGAGCGGGGAGAAGTTCCCGTCCCCGGCGCCGCAGGAACGGCTGGTGTCCGCGGTGGCCGAGGTGTTCGTCCCGGACGTGAAGCGTCCGTCGCCGCTCGGTACCACCGTGGTGAAGAAGTCACCGCCGAGCGCGGTGGTGTACACGCACTGGTGGAGGTTGAAGTACCGGCCGACCAGCGCCGGACGGTCCTCGGCGGTGGCCGTGGCCACCGGCCCCGGCAGTACCGAGAGCAGCGCGGCCGCGCCGGCCGCGGCGGCGAGCCACTTCCTGATCCGTCCCTGATGGCGCACGGATGTCCCCTTTCGTCGGCTTCCCATGGAGGAGCGGGGCAAGAACAGCACGCGCGGACGAGCGTCGCCTAGGAGTTCTCCCGGCATTCCACCCCAATGGGTGCAGGTGGGGAGCGGTGTTGCCGCCTTCGTCTCCGATAGTTTCCGATACATCGTTGACGCATCGCGATGGATCAACGATAGTGGAACACGTCAAGCAGACACACGAGACGAAAGGAGCGCAGTGATGCGTTCACGCGGACAGCACGACCACGGACATGAGCACGGACGGGGTCACGGCCACTGCGGGCCGGACCGTCGGGAGGAGTTCAGGGGGCTGCGCGCGGCCTTCGGGCCGTTCGGGCCCGGCTTCGGCGGCGGCCCCTTCGGCGGACGGGGCGGGCGCGGCGGCCCGCGCGGGAGGGCCAGGCGCGGCGACGTGCGGGCGTCCATCCTGGCGCTGCTCGCCGACCGCCCCATGCACGGCTACGAGATGATCCAGGAGATCGGCGAGCGCAGTGGCGGGGCGTGGAAGCCCAGCCCCGGCTCGGTCTACCCGACCCTCCAGCTGCTGGAGGACGAGGGGCTGATCAGCAGCGCGAGCGAGGGTGGCAAGAAGCTGTTCACGCTCACCGACACGGGCCGCGCCGAGGCCGAGTCGGGTCCGGACGCCCCTTGGGCGGACGCCGGGCGCGGCTTCGACTTCGAGGCGATGCACGAGATCCGTGCCGCCGGCGCCGGCCTGATGGAGGCCTTCGGGCAGGTCTTCAGGACCGGCACGCCCGAGCAGCGGGAGAAGGCCCTCGCGGTCGTCAACGACGCCCGCAAGAAGCTGTACCTGATCCTGGCCGACGAGCACTGAACCGGTCCGGCCCGATGACGACGGCGCGCCCCGCGAGGACTCTCGCGGGGCGCGCCGTTCGTGCGTGCGCGGGGCCGGGCGGGGCCGGGTGGCTCAGACGACCAGGGCGGCCAGCCGGCGCAGGGACTCGTTCAGCGCGGCGGTCGCCGAGTCCTTGAGCTTGCCGGCCATCAGGGAGACCGCGGCGCCGGTGAACTCCCCGTCGATGCGGACCGTCGTGGCCGTGCCGTCGGCGGTCAGGGTGTACCGGGTCAGGACGGCGACCCCCATCGGGCCCTTGCCGGTGATCGCGAAGAGGCGCTGGTCCTCCAGTTCGGAGACGGTCCACAGGACCTCGGCGGGGAAGCCCATCATCTTCATGTTCTCGGTGAAGGTGGCGCCGACCGCGAGGGTCTCGGGCCCGCCCTTCGGGAAGTCGGTGTGGGTCATGCTCCACCGGCCGTACGCGCCCCAGTCGGTCAGCTGGGCCCAGAGCTTCGCGGCGGGCGCCTCGATGCGTGATTCCGCGGTGACTTCAGCCATGCGTCCACCCCTTCGCGTCGGGTTCGTGCGGCGGAACGTAGCCCCGGGGGTCGGAACATTCAATACTGATGACCTGTCAGGAACCGGAGGTTCCCGCGCCTTCGGTATCGGGTCCGTCTCAACAGGTGTCACTCTGGTGACGCTCCTGACGGGCCCTGTCATGATGGCCCGATGCAAGCGTCAGGGAAGAACGCCGGACTGGGCCTCGCCCTCGTCTCGGCGTGTGCGTTCGGTGGTTCCGGTGTCGCGGCGAAGCCGCTGATCGAAGCCGGTCTGGACCCGCTCCACATGGTGTGGCTGCGGGTGGCGGGGGCGGCCCTGGTGCTGTCCCCCCTGGCCTGGCGGCACCGCGGCCTGGTCCGGCGGCGGCCGCTGCTGCTCGCCGGCTTCGGGCTGGTCGCCGTCGCGGGCGTGCAGGCCTTCTACTTCGCCTCCCTGTCGCGGATCCCGGTCGGCGTGGCCCTCCTGCTGGAGTACCTGGGCCCGGCGCTGCTGCTCGGCTGGATCCGGTTCGTGCAGCGCAAGCCGGTGACCCGGGCGGCCGCGGCCGGGGCGGCGGTGGCCGTCGTGGGGCTGGCCTGCGTGGTCGAGATCTGGGCCGGGCTGAGCCTCGACCCGCTCGGGGTGCTCCTCGGTCTCGCCGCCGCCTGCTGCCAGGCCTTCTACTTCGTCTTCGCGGACCAGGGCACCGACGGCGAGGACGTGCCCGACCCGATGGGCGTGATCGCGCACGGCATGCTCGTCGGTGCGCTGGTGATGACCGTACTGGCCCGCCCCTGGCAGATGGACTGGCAGGTGCTGGCCGGGGACGCGGCGCTCGGGGACCTGCGGGTGCCCGCCCCGGTGCTGCTCGGCTGGGTGGTGCTGGTCGCCACCGTGGCCGCGTACCTGACCGGCGTGGTCTCGGTGCGCATGCTCTCCCCGCAGGTCGCGGGCGTGGTGGCCAACCTGGAGGCCGTCGTCGCCACCGTGCTGGCCTGGGTGCTGCTGCACGAGCACCTCTCGACCTGGCAGATGGTCGGCGGGGCGCTGGTGCTGGGCGGCGCCTTCATCGCGCAGTCCTCGCGGCCGGCCCCGGTGGTGGCGGGCGAATCGGTTCTGCCGGCGGTCGAGGCCGAGGCCGGGGCCGGGGCCGACGCGGAGCCCCAGGCCGCGCCCGAGCGGACGAGGGCGTAGGGTGCTCTGCATGTACGACACCGTGCTTTCGCCGCCGGCCGCCTAGCGCGGGCGGCCACCGCCGAACGAGAGACCAGCCACGGGAGTTCCCGGGCCGGTCCGTGCTGCCCGCGAAGCGATGACCCGCAGTCCTCATCCTTCACGCAAGCGCGGAGAAACACGTGTCGAACCACTCGCCCGCCACCGGGCGCAGCCTGCTCTACCTCGTCGTCGCCGGAGTCGCCTGGGGCACCGCCGGGGCGGCGGCCTCCCTCCTCTTCCTGGCCAGTGACCTCGGTCCGCTCGCCCTGTCCTTCTGGCGCAGCGCCGGCGGGCTGGTGGTGCTGCTGGCGGTCCTGGCCGTACGCCGTCCCGCGCGGGCGGCCGGGGCGGCGCGCGGCCGCCGGCCCTCGGCGGCCTCGCTGATCGGGACCGGTCTGATGTTCACGCTCTTCCAGGCCGCCTACTTCGGGGCCGTCCGCGAGACCGGCCTGGCCGTCGGCACCGTGGTCACCCTGGGCGCCGGGCCCGTGCTGATCGCGCTGGGCGCCCGGTACTGGATGGGCGAGCGGCTCGGCTGGGGCGGACTGGCCGCCGTCGGCGGCGCGCTCGGCGGACTCGCCGTCCTGGTGCTGGGCTCCGGGGGCGGTGAGGTGAGGCCGCTCGGGGTCGTCTGGGCCCTGCTGTCGGCCGCCGGGTACGCGGGGATGACCCTGCGGGCGCGCTGGCTCGGGCGGCGCGGGGCGGGCGGGGACCCGCTGGTGACCACCGCCTGGTCGGTGGGCGTGGGCACGGTGTGCCTGCTGCCCCTCGCGGCGGTGGAGGGCCTGCTGCCGCACACCGCCGAGCCGGCGCGGGTGCTGGTCCTGCTGGTGTACGTCGCCGTGGTGCCGACGGCCCTGGCCTACGCCCTGTACTTCACCGGGGCGGCGGCGGTGCGTGCCGCGACGGTGTCGGTGATCATGCTGATCGAGCCGGTGAGCGCGGCCGCCATCGCCGTCGGGGTGCTCGGGGAGCGGCTGACCGGCGCGGTCGTGCTGGGCACCGTCCTGCTGCTGTCCGCGGTGGGCGCGCTGATCGTGGCCGAGGCGCGCAGGCCCGCGGGCTCGGCGGACCGGCCCGCCGACCGGCCCGCCCGTGAGGCTCAGAGCGCGCTGACGTAGTCCGGGACGGCGATGCCGGGGGCCAGGCCGGCGGCCGGGACGGGGGTCCCGTACGCCGGCGCCACCGGGACCACGCCCGACCAGAAGGGCAGCTCCAGGTCCTCGGCGTCGTCGTTGGGCCCGCCCGTGCGGACCTTCGCGGAGACCTCGTCCAGGTCCAGCCGGATCACCGCCGTGGCCGCGAGCTCCCTGGCGTTGGCGGGGCGGGAGTCGGCCGCGCGGCCGGGGACGACGTGGTCGACCAGGGCGTCGAGGGCCATCCGGCGTTCCGCCTCGTCGGTGACCTCGTACGCCGTGCCGTGGACGACCACGGAGCGGTAGTTGATCGAGTGGTGGAAGGCCGACTTGGCCAGGACCAGGCCGTCCACGTGCGTCACCGTCAGGCAGACCGGCAGGCCCGGGTCCTGCTGCCCGGCGGCCAGCAGCGGGCGCGAACCGGTGGAGCCGTGCACGTACAGGGCCTCGCCCACCCGGCCGAACAGCGTCGGCAGCACCACCGGCGCGCCGTCGCGGACGAAGCCCAGGTGGCAGAGGTAGGTCTGGTCGAGTATCGAATGCACCGTCTCGCGGTCGTAGCGGGCCCGCTGGCGGGAGCGGCTCGGGACGGTGCGCTCGGTCGGCTCGTAGGCGGCGGGGGTGACGCTCATGATGCGGACTCCGTTGTACTAGTGCATAATTGCCTTTGTGCTAGGAGAATATACGATCAGTGGGCGTCGCGCATCGGACATCGCGGCCAGCATCGAGGCGGGCGTCGGATCGGGCGCCCTCGCGCCCGGCGCGCCGCTGCCGCCGATGCGGGAGCTGGCGGGCGAGCTCGGGGTGAACCCCAACACCGTGGCGGCCGCCTACCGGTCGCTGCGCGAGCGCGGGATCATCGAGACCGACGGGCGGCGCGGCAGCCGGGTGCGCGGGCGGCCCGCCAGCACCCCGCGCGACGCACTGCGTGCGGAGGTCCCGGAGGGCGCACGGGACCTCACGGACGGCAACCCGGACATGTCGCTGCTGCCCTCCCTGGACGGGCCCCTGGCCGCGGCGGCCCGCCGGTACGCGCAGGCCCCCACCCGCTACGGGGACGATCCGGTCCTGCCCGACCTCGCCCGCCTCGCCCGCGCGGGCTTCGAGGCGGACGGGGTCCCGGCCGGGGCCCTGGCGGTGACGTCGGGAGCGCTGGACGGCATCGAGCGGGTCCTGGCCGCCCACCTGAGACCGGGGGACGCCGTGGCGGTCGAGGACCCCGGCTGGGGCAGCGTGCTGGACCTGGTCCCGGCGCTGGGCCTGCGGGTGCTGCCGGTGGCCGTCGACGACGAGGGCCCCCGGCCGGAGGCGGTGGCCGGAGCGCTCGAAGCGGGGGCCCGCGCCCTGGTGGTGACGGCCCGCGCGCAGAACCCGACCGGGGCGGCGGTGGGCCCGGCGCGCGCCGCGCTGCTGCGGGAGCTGCTGGCGGACCGGCCCGGCGTCCTGGTCATCGAGGACGACCACGGCCACGGGATCGTGGACCTGCCGCTCTGCCCGCTGGGCGGCGTCACCCGGCACTGGGCGCTGGTCCGCTCCACCGCCAAGGCCTACGGCCCCGACCTGCGGCTCGCGGTGCTCACGGGCGACGCGGTGACGATGGACCGCGTCCGGGGCCGCCAGCGGCTGGGCCCGGGCTGGGTGAGCCGGCTGCTCCAGAGCACGGTCGTCGAACTGTGGGCCACCGGCGCGGTGGACCCGTCGGCGGTGGCCCGTTCGTACGGGCTGCGCCGGGACGGGCTCGTCGAGGCGCTCGCCGAGCGGGGGGTGGCGGCGCACGGGCGCAGCGGCATGAACGTGTGGGTGCCGGTCGCCGACGAGACGGCGGTGGTCACCCGGCTGCTGACGGCGGGCTGGGCGGTCCGCCCGGGAGCCGTCTACCGGCTGGAGGCGGGGCCGGGGGTGCGGATCACCGTTTCCACCCTGCGTGAACGGGAGGTCCCGTCGCTGGCCGGCGCCGTGGCGGCGGCGGTGCGGCCGGCGCCGGGGGCCCGCTTCGACTGAGCGCGGGCACGCGAATGCCCCCGCCGCGCGGTGCGGCGGGGGCCGGGCCGGCGGGGCCGGAGGTCAGGCGCGCCCGCGGGATTGCGGGCGGGCCTGGGTGAGGGCCGCTCCCGCGAGGACGATCAGGGCGCCCACCGGGGTGTTCCAGTGCAGCTGCTCGCCCAGGAGCAGGACGCCCGCCGTGGTGGCGATCACCGGGATGAAGTACGTGACCATCTGCGCGGTCGTCGGCCCGACCTCCGCCACCAGGCCGTACTGCATCTGGAGGGCCGCCCCCGTGCCCAGGGCCCCCAGGGTGATCACCGAGAGGGTCGGCCACAGCGGGAAGGCGGCCGGGGCCGAGGTGAACAGGGCGCTGACGGCGGCCAGCTGGAGGGTCGAGACGATCAGCTGCGCCCCCGTCATGGCGACCGGCGAGCCGGAGGTGCCCGCCAGGGTGCGGCGGACGTAGATCCAGCCGATCGGGTAGCAGAGCGAGGCGAGCAGGGCCAGGGCGGTGCCCTTGGCGTCGACGCCCGTGAACCCCTGCCAGGCGCCGAGCACGGTCAGCACGCCGAGGAAGCCGAGGCCCAGGCCCGCGAACCGGCGGCGGGTGGGACGGTCCTCGGACAGCGCGACCAGCGAGAGCGCCATGCCCCACAGCGGGGAGGTGGCGTTGCAGATCCCGGCCAGGGTGGAGGTGATGGACTGCTCGGCGTAGGCGAAGAGCGCGAAGGGGGCGGTGTTCAGCAGCAGCGCGGCCACGGCCAGGTGGCCCCAGGTGCGCCGGCCCCGGGGGAGCGGCTCGCGGCGCACCAGCAGCACCGCCAGCAGGGCGAGCGCCCCGAAGAACACCCGGCCGAGGGCGACCTGGAAGGGCGCGAACGCCCCCGTCCCCACCTTGATGAACAGGAAGCTGAACCCCCACACCACCGAGAGGAGGGCGAAGCGCACCCGCCAGTCGAGCCCACCGGTACGGCCGGCACCCCGCGGCGGGGCGGCGGCGACGGAGGTGGTGGCGGGGGAGGAGGCGGCGGGACGGGGGGTGACGGATGCGCTCATGGGTTTCACTCTGCTGCGCCCGACCTCGTAGGACAAGCGAGATCTGCTGGCCACCACGGCGTAGCATCGCTTACATGTTGAACCTGGAACGCCTGCGCGCCCTCGACGCCCTCGCCCGCCACGGCTCGGTCAGCGGAGCGGCGTGCGGCCTCCATGTGACCACATCGGCGGTCTCCCAGCAGATGGCCAAACTGGAGCGGGAGGTCGGACAGCCGCTGTTCGCCAAGAACGGCCGCGGCATCCGGCTCACCGACGCCGGGCGGCTGCTGGCCGGCCACGCCGCCCGGATCATCTCCCAGGTGGAGCTGGCCCAGGCGGACGTCGAGGCCCAGCGCGGCCGCGCGGTGGGGGAGCTGCGGATCGGCTCCTTCCCCACCGCCATGCGCGGGCTGCTGCCCCGGACGCTGACCGCCCTGCGCGCCCACCACCCCGAACTGCGGGTGCTGGTGCGGGAGAAGGAGCCCGAGGAGAGCATGGCCGCCGTGGTCCGGGGCGACCTCGACATGGCCCTGGCCATCGACTGGCACAACAAGCGGATGCCGGTACCGGCCGAGCTGACCCGGACCCACCTCCTCGACGACGCCGCCGACATCGCGGTCCCGCGCGACCACCCCCTCGCCGACCGGGCGCAGATCTCCCTCGCCGACTTCGCCGACGACGACTGGATCTCCTGGAACGAGGGGCAGTTCTGCCACGAGTGGCTGGTCCACACCCTGCGCGGTACGGGCGTCGAGCCGCGCATCGCGCACATCGCCGAGGAGCACCACACCCAGCTCGCCTTCGTGGAGGCCGGGCTGGGCGTGTGCGTGACGCCCCGGCTGGGGCGGGGGCCGGTCCCGCCGGGCGTGCGCCTGCTGCCGGTGTGCGACACCGTACGGCGCCACGTGTACGCCGTCTGGCGCGCGGACGCCGACCGCCGGCCCTCCCTGCGCGCGGCCGTCGAAGCCCTGAAGGAGGCGGCGGCCGCGGTGGCGGGCATCCCCTAGAGCTTGGCGAAGTCCCAGGACACGAGCGAGTCCGGGGTCAGGCGGATCCAGGCGTGCCGTCCGTCGTACGGCATCCGCTCGATGCCGAAGTTCTTCCGCGGGAAGATCCGTTCCACCTCCGCGAGCTCCGGGCAGGGTTCGCCGGTGCGGGGCGCCTCGCCGACGAAGACCGCCGTGCCGGACAGCTCGACCCCGCGCAGCTCCCCGTACTCCTCTCCCGCGTCCACCAGCACCGACACCCGGGGGTCCTTCCGCAGGTCCGACCAGCGGCGGCTGCGCGTGATCGAGTACAGCCACAGGGAGGTCCCGTCCCAGGCGAACCACAGGGCGCCCACGTGCGGGCGCCCGTCCGGGGAGACCGTGGCCACCCGGCAGGTGCGCTGCTCGCGCAGGAACGCGTCCACCTCCCCGTCGGTCATCATGATGCGCCGGCCCCGCCGCTGCGTCCCCGGCCCGCTCGTCCCGTCCATCGGCACCGCACCCCTTCACATCTGACTGTGTGTCAGGAATCATGCGTCCTCGTCCGCCGACGCACCAGGGGGAGCCATGCCGGAGTTCGATCCCGCCACCACCGCGCTGCTCACCGTCGAATGCCAGAACGGGGTCGTCGGCGAGGAGAGCGCCCTGCCCGAGCTGGCCGAGGAGGCCCGGGAGTCCGGGATGCTCGGCCGGGTGGCCGCGCTCGTCGCCGCCGCGCGCGGGGCCGGGGTGCAGGTGGTCCACGCGGTCGCCGAGCGGCGCCCCGACGGCCTCGCGGCCAACACCAACGCGCGCCTCTTCCGGGCCGCCGGGAGGCTGCCCGTGCGCCAGCTGACCGGCAGCCGGGCGGTGGAGGTCGCCGCCCCCCTCACCGTGGACGGGAGGGACCTGGTCGTCCGCCGGCTGCACGGGCTCTCCCCGATGGCCGGGACCGACCTGGACGCCCTGCTGCGCAACCTCGGCATCCGGACGCTCGTCGTCACCGGGGTCTCCTCGAACATCGCGATCCCCAACACCGTCTTCGACGCCGTGAACCTCGGCTACGAGGTCGTGGTCCCGGCCGACGCCATCGCCGGGGTGCCCGCCTCCTGCACCGCCGAGGTGATCCGCAACTCCCTCGTCCTGGTGGCGTCCGTCACCACGGCACAAGCACTGCTTTCGCAGTGGGCTCCGCGGCCCTGACCGCCGTAACCTGGCCGGATGTTGTCCGAAGTGATCGCGACCCGCTATGTCACGCCCCTGCGTGAGGGCGGCTCGCTCCCGGGAATCGTCGAGGCCGACGACCTCGGTACCTACGTCATGAAGTTCACCGGAGCCGGCCAGGGACGCAAGACCCTGGTCGCCGAAGTCGTCTGCGGGCGGCTCGCCCAGCGGCTGGGGCTGCGGGTCCCCCGGCTGGTGCAGATGCAGCTCGACCCCGTCATCGGGCTCGCCGAGCCCGACCAGGAGGTGCAGGAGCTGCTCAAGGCCAGCGGCGGGCTCAACCTCGGCATGGACTACCTGCCCGGCTCGATCGGCTTCGACCCGCTCGCCTACCGGGCGGACCCGGTCGAGGCGGGGCGCGTGGTCTGGTTCGACGCCCTGATCAACAACGTCGACCGGTCCTGGCGCAATCCCAACCTGCTGGTCTGGCACGGGGACCTCTGGCTCATCGACCACGGCGCCACGATGATCTGGCACCACAACTGGCCGACCGCCCGGGCCGCGGCCGCCAAGCCCTACAACGCCTCCGACCACGTCCTGGCCCCCGTCGGCCCCGACATCGCGGCCGCCGCCGCCGAGCTGGCCCCCCTCGTCACCGAGGAGCTGCTCACCGAGGTCGCGGCGGACGTGCCCGACGAGTGGCTCGTCGACGAGCCGGGCTTCGACTCCACCGACGCGGTACGCCGCGCCTACGTGGAGGCGCTGCTGCCGCGCGCGGCGACGATCCACGAGAGGATCACCATGGAGGCCGAGGTGCGGCCGCAGACCGGTCCGCCGGGCTGGCTGGCCGAGCGCCTCCCTCCCCAGCCCGACAAGAATAAGAACAAGACCGAGCAGAAGAGCGGCGACGAGTGACCAAGCGGGACGTGTTCGAATACGCGCTGGTGCGCGTGGTGCCCCGGATGGAGCGCGGCGAGTGCTTCAACGCCGGCGTCATCGTCTACTGCCGGGCGCACTCCTACGTCGCCGCGCGCACCCACCTCGACGAGGCCAAGCTCCTCGCCCTGGACCCGAAGGCCGACGTGGCCGGGGTCCGGGCCGCGCTGCGCGGGGTCGAGGGGCTGTGCGAGGGCGGCGAGCGGGCGGGCCAGGCGGCGGGCGACGACCCGGGGCGGCGGTTCCGCTGGCTGATCGCCCCCCGCAGCACCGTGGTCCAGCCCGGGCCGGTGCACACCGGGCTGACGGCGGATCCCGCGGCGGAGGTGGAGCGCCTGCTGGACCTGCTGGTCCGCTGACCGGGCGGTGGGCGGGCGGCCCGGCCGCGGCGCGAACCCCGTCGGGCCGGGACCCCGTTGACACCGGGTGCCAGGGCTCCTAGCGTCTCCTCAGCTGAAGCTACTAAGCGGTTGCTCACCTCGGGCGGCCGTTTCTCAAGGGCGAGGAGAACCAGCATGTCCACCACCGAGCAGCGCGTCGCGATCGTCACCGGGGCGGCCCGGGGCATCGGCGCGGCCACCGCCCTGCGCCTGGCCGCCGAGGGCCGGGCGGTCGCCGTGATCGACCTCGACGAGGCGGCCTGCAAGGACACCGTCGAGGCCATCACCGCGGCCGGCGGCCGGGCCCTGGCCGTCGGCTGCGACGTCTCGGACGCCGCCCAGGTGGAGGCGGCCGTCGAGCGGGTCGCGAGCACGCTGGGCGCCCCGACCATCCTCGTCAACAACGCGGGCGTCCTGCGCGACAACCTGCTCTTCAAGATGAGCGACACCGACTGGGACACCGTCATGAACGTGCACCTGCGCGGCGCGTTCCTGATGGCCCGGGCCTGTCAGAAGCACATGGTGGAGGCCAAGTTCGGCCGTGTCGTGAACCTCTCCAGCAGCTCCGCGCTCGGCAACCGCGGCCAGGCCAACTACGCCGCCGCCAAGGCCGGCCTGCAGGGCTTCACCAAGACCCTGGCGATCGAGCTCGGCAAGTTCGGCATCACCGCCAACGCCGTCGCCCCCGGCTTCATCGCCACCGAGATGACCGCGCAGACCGCCGCCCGCGTCGGCATGGGCTTCGAGGAGTTCCAGCTCGCCGCCGCCTCGCAGATCCCCGTCCAGCGCGTGGGCCGCCCGGACGACGTGGCCAACGCCATCGCCTTCTTCACCGGCGAGGCCGCCGGCTTCGTCTCCGGCCAGGTGCTCTACGTGGCCGGCGGCCCGCTCAACTGACGACACCCCCGAGAGGCAGGGCGTACGGCATGACGTACAACGGCACGGACAGCGGCAAGGTCGCACTGGTCACCGGCGCGAGCCGGGGCATCGGCTACGGGATCGCAGAGGCGCTCGTCGCCCGGGGTGACCGGGTCGTGATCACCGGGCGCAACGAGGACGCGCTCAAGGAGGCCGTCGAGCGGCTCGGGGCGGACCGGGTGGTCGGCGTGGCCGGGAAGGCGCACGACGAGGCCCACCAGGCCGTCGCCGTCGACCGGGCGATGGAGGCCTTCGGCCGCGTCGACTTCCTGGTGAACAACGCGGGCACCAATCCGGTCTTCGGGCCGATGGCCGACCTGGACCTCCAGGTGGCGCGCAAGGTCTTCGAGACCAACGTGATCTCGGCCCTGGGCTTCGCCCAGCGGACCTGGCACGCCTGGCAGAAGGACAACGGCGGGGCGATCGTGAACATCGCCTCCATCGCCGGCGTCTCCGCGTCGCCCTTCATCGGGGCGTACGGGATGAGCAAGGCCGCGATGATCAACCTCACGCTCCAGCTCGCGCACGAGATGGCGCCCCGGGTGCGGGTCAACGCGATCGCCCCGGCGGTGGTCAAGACGAAGTTCGCCCAGGCGCTCTACGAGGGCCGCGAGCAGGAGGCCTCGGCGGCCTATCCGCTCGGCCGGCTGGGGGTCCCGGAGGACATCGGGGGCGCCGCCGCATTTCTTACATCTGCACAAGCGGAATGGATTACTGGACAAACCCTGGTCGTCGACGGGGGAATGTTCCTGAATGCCGGTGTGCACTGACCGATAACCGGACGTATTTGCCTCCCAGGGGGAGGCAAATACGTATCGAACACGCGCGAAAACGGTCAAGAGCCTCATGAAACCTGCCCATTGGATTTGTGACGCTCTGCGGTAGGGTCTGCCGCACCCGGTGGCTGATCGAGGAGCGTGCACGTGTTCAACCGGACCAGATGCCTGCAGATCACTGCGGCCGTTGCGTCCATATCCCTGGTCGCCGGATGCGGTCTGCTGTCGGACGACACCGACGCGGCCGCGAAGAGGATCACCGTCGGTACGACGAGCGCGCCGAGCACTCTCGACCCCGCCGCGGCATGGGACGGCTCCTGGGAGCTCTACCGGAACATCTACCAGACGCTGCTGGCGTTCCCCACGGGCAGCACCAAGCCGCAGCCCGACGCCGCCCAGAGCTGCGACTTCACCGACACGGCGAACATGGCCTACCGGTGCACCCTGCGCAAGGGCCTGAAGTTCTCCGACGGGGAGCCGCTCGACTCCAAGGCGGTCAAGCACTCCCTCGACCGGATCCGGACGATCAACTCCCAGGTCGGCCCCAAGGGCCTCTTCGAGAGCCTGGACAAGATCGAGGCCCCGGACCCGCTCACGGTCGTCTTCCACCTGAAGACCCCCGACGCCACCTTCCCGTACGTCCTCGGCTCGCCCGCAGCCTCGCTGGTCGCGCCCAAGGAGTACCCGGCCGACAAGCTCCGCTCGGACGGCAAGGTGACCGGCTCCGGCCCGTACACGCTCACCTCGTACAAGGAGGGCTCCGAGGCCGTCCTCGGCGGCTACGAGGGCTACGAGGGCTTCGCCAACCGCCGTAACGACGCGGTCACCATCCGCTACTTCAAGAAGTCCGACGAGATGGTCGCGGCCTTGAAGAACAAGGAGATCGACGCCACCTACCGAGGCCTGTCGGCGGCGGAGATCAAGGACCTGCAGAGCCCCGCCTCGCACAACCAGGGCGTCCAGGTCGTCGAGAACGTCGGCTCGGAGATCCGCTACCTGGTCTTCAACCCCAAGGACCCGCAGGTCGCCAAGGTGCAGGTGCGCCAGGCCATCGCGCAGCTGGTCGACCGGGGGGCGCTCGTCACCAAGGTCTACCAGGGCACCGCCGAGCCGCTGTACTCGATGGTCCCCAAGGGGGTCGTCGGCCACAAGACGCCCTTCTACGACCTGTATGGCAACGCGGACGTCACCAAGGCCCGCAAGATCCTCCAGTCCGCCGGGATCAACACGCCGGTGGAGCTGACCTTCTGGTACACCACCGACCGCTACGGCGGCTCCACCGCCGACGAGTTCACCGAGCTCAAGCGGCAGCTCGACGAGAGCGGCCTCTTCAGGATCACCCTGCGCGGCAAGCCCTGGAAGGACTTCCAGGTCGGCTACAAGAACGGCGAGTACCCGGTCTTCGGCCGCGGCTGGTTCCCCGACTTCCCGGACCCCGACAACTTCATCGCGCCCTTCGTCGGCAAGGAGAACGCGGTCGGCACCCCGTACGAGCCGGCCCAGATCCTGACCGACATCCTGCCCAAGTCCCGTCGCGAGAGCGACCGCGCGGCCGGCGTCAAGGAGTTCGAGACGGCCCAGCAGATCTTCGCGCAGGACGTCCGGCTGCTGCCGCTGTGGCAGGGCAAGCTCTACGTCGGCGCCCGCGAGGACATCGCCGGTGCCGAGCGGGCCCTGGACCCCCAGACCGCCATGCAGATGTGGGAGTTGTACCGCAAGACCAGCTGGTGACGGCGGGCCCCGGGCGCGGAGGCGCCCGGGGCGCGGCGTTGTCAGTGGGGCCCGGTAGGTTCTGGGGAGTTGCACGAACTTGTACCGGAGGTTGTCGACGTGACCCAGATGCTGCCCGAGTCGTGGCTGCCCGTCCTCGGCGGGGAGCTGGACCAGCCCTACTTCAAGGAGCTCACCGAGTTCGTCGAGAAGGAGCGGGCGAACGGGCCGGTCTACCCGCCGCGCGAGCAGGTCTTCGCGGCCCTGGAGGCCACGCCGTTCGACAAGGTGAAGGTGCTCGTCCTCGGCCAGGACCCGTACCACGGCCCCGGCCAGGGGCACGGCCTGTGTTTCTCCGTGCGGCCCGGGGTCAAGACCCCGCCCTCGCTGCGCAACATCTACAAGGAGATGAAGGAGGAGCTCGGCCTGGAGGTCCCGGACAACGGGTACCTGATGCCGTGGGCCCGGCAGGGCGTCCTCCTGCTCAACGCCGTGCTCACCGTCCGCGAGGCCGAGCCCAACTCGCACAAGGCCAAGGGCTGGGAGAAGTTCACCGACGCGGTGATCCGCTCCGTGTCCGAGCGGCCCGACCCGTGCGTGTTCGTCCTCTGGGGCGCCTACGCCCAGAAGAAGATCCCGCTGATCGACCAGGAGCGGCACGTCATCGTCAAGGGCGCGCACCCCTCGCCGCTGTCGGCCAAGAAGTTCTTCGGCTCCCGGCCCTTCACACAGATCAACGAGGCCGTCGCCGCCCAGGGCCATGAGCCGATCGACTGGCGGATCCCGGACCTGGGCTGACACCCCACCGCGCCTCGGCGCCAGAGCCGGTGCCTCCGGTTAGCGTCTTGACGATCGGACCGGATCAGGTCCGCGGAGCGAGCCGGAGGCCCCGTTGACGGAGCAGCAGCAGGAGGCGTCGGAGGACGCCGTCATGACCAGGATCGGCCAGGCGGTCATCCTGCTGCACGCCGGGGACCGCGAGGAGGCCCGCAACCGGCTCTGCGGGATCTGGTCCGAGATCGGCGAGGACGGCGACTCCCTCCACCGCTGCACGCTCGCCCACTACATGGCCGACACCCAGGACGACCCCGCCGACGAACTGGCCTGGGACCTGAGGGCCCTGAGCGCCGCCGACAGGCTCGGCGACGCGGTCCGCGTCTTCTACCCGTCCCTGCACCTCAGCCTCGCGGCCGACTACCTCAAGCTGGACCGCCCCGAGGCCGCCCGGGTGCACCTGGCCCGGGCCCGGGCCGCCACCCGGGCCCTGCCCGACGACCGGTACGGCGCGGGGGTGCGGGACGCCATCGCCCGGCTGGAGCGCCGGCTCGAAGAGGAGGCGGGGCCGGGGCCCCGGCCGTTCCCCGAGCAGTCGCCCTGAGGGCCCGCGGCCCCGTTACGGCCCCGTCCCGGCCTCCGTCTCAGCCCTCGTGGACGCCCGAGCAGATGCGGGCCTCCGGGCTGTCCGGCTGCCAGTGCCCGTGCCGGCGGCCCATCGCGCACACGTCCGCCGGGCGCACCGGCAGCTCCCGCACCAGTTCGCGCGGCACCCGCGCGTCGGGCCGTACCGCCCCGGACAGCTCCCCGGGGGGCCGTCCGGCGTGCCCGGCGGGCCTGCGGGGCTCCGGGATGTCGGGGACGGGCCGGCCGGACTCGGCGGCCTCCCCGGTGTTCCCGGACTCCGCGGGGCTCCCGGGTCCGGTGCGCGCCGTGCCCCGGCCGGCGGTCGTGGGCGCCGATGGCCGGGCGGCGCCGTCGCCGGGCACCGCCTTCAGGGCCTCCAGGGCGGGCGCCTGGACCACCACCGGCAACGCCCCCGGGCCCCCACGCGGCTCGTACCGGGGCGCCACCCCGTCGGCGGGGGAGCCGGCCGGCCGCATCGGCGCGGGGCTCACGTTCACGCAGCCGGAGACCGCCGAGACCGCCGAGACGGCGCAGGCGGCTCCGAGGAGCAGTTTCGTCGAGGTTCGGGTTGGATGCACTCGCGCAACTCTGCTGTGCGAAGGCCCCGTTGCGAAAACCCTGAGCCGATATTCACCCCGCACGGGTGACGCGGAGCGGGTGTCCGGAGGACACCACCCGCCCGGAGCGGGTCCCGGCCTAGTCGCCGGTGACGCCGTCGATGTGCTCGCGCAGCAGGTCGGCGTGCCCGTTGTGGCGGGCGTACTCCTCGATCATGTGGGTGTAGATCCAGCGCAGGCTGAAGACCTCGCCCCGGTGGTGGCTCGCGGCGTCCGACAGCGCGTCCAGGGAGCGGCCCGCCGCCGCCCGCCGGGCCAGCTCGACCTCCTCGCGCCAGACCTTCTCCGCGTCGGCCCAGGTGTCCGCGTCGGTGAACTCGAAGTCCCCGTCCCGGTTGTCCTGGGTGCTGTACAGGTCGGGCAGGTCCTCGCCCAGCGAGATCTCCCGGAACCAGTACCGCTCCACCTCCGCCATGTGCCGTACGAGCCCCATCAGGCTCAGCGCCGAGGGACGGAGCGGGCGGCCGCGCAGCTGCTCGTCGGAGAGGCCCTCGCACTTCCAGGCGAGGGTCGCGCGGTGGTATTCGAGCCAGCCGTCCAGCATCTCCCGCTCGTCGGCGGTGGTGGCGGGCTCGGCGCGGTGGTTTCCGGGGGAGATCGTCATGGCCGCCATCCTGCTCGAACGCGCCGTCGGCGACCAGCGATTATGCTGCGGAGTCCCACACGGAAAAGGCACATACCAGGAGGCTCCCGGTGAAGGTCGGCGTCATCGGACTCGGCGACATCGCGCAGAAGGCGTACCTGCCCGTGCTCACCACCCGCCCCGGGGTCGAGCTGCACCTGCAGACCCGCACCCACGCCACGCTGGAGCGGCTCGGCGCGGTCCACCACGTCCCCGAGGGTCGCCGCCACGCCTCGCTCGGCGCGCTGATCGCCCAGGGCCTCGACGCCGCCTTCGTGCACGCCCCGACCGCCGCCCACCCCGAGATCGTGGAGCGGCTGCTGGAGGCGCGCGTGCCCACGTACGTGGACAAGCCGCTCGCCTACGAGCTCGCGGACTCGCGCCGGCTGGTCGAGCTGGCCGAGGAGCGCGGCACCTCCCTCTTCGTCGGCTTCAACCGCCGCCACGCGCCCGGGTACGCGCAGTGCGCCGACCACCCGCGCGAGCTGATCGTCCTGCAGAAGAACCGGGTCGGGCTGCCCGAGGACCCGCGCACCCTGGTCCTGGACGACTTCATCCACGTCGTCGACACCCTGCGCTTCCTGCTGCCCGGCGAGGCCGACCACGTCGACGTCCGCGCCGTGGTGCGCGGGGGCCTGATGTCACAGGTGGTGCTCCAGATGTCCGGCGACGGGTTCACCGCGCTCGGCATCATGAACCGGCTCTCCGGCTCCGCCGAGGAGGTCCTGGAGGTCTCCGGCCAGGACTCCAAGCGCCAGGTCGTCAACCTCGCCGAGGTCATCGACCACAAGGGCCAGCCGACCGTGCGCCGGCGCGGGGACTGGGTCCCGGTGGCCCGCCAGCGCGGGATCGAGCAGGCCGTGGACACCTTCCTGGAGGCCGTGGAGGGCGGCAAGGTGCTCAGCGCCCGGGACGCGCTGCTCACCCACGAGCTGTGCGAGCGGGTGGTGCTGACGGCTTTGGAGCAGTCCTCGCGGGCCTGACCGCCCGGGCGCCCCGGGCCGCGCAGTACAGGGCCAACCCGGCCAGGGAGGCCGCGCCGGGCCAGTTCCCGAAGCGGACGAAGAGGGTCGTGCCCCGGGCGAGCGGCACCCGGTAGACGACCGCCGCGCTCGCCGAGGTGGGCAGCGTCGCGCCGACCTCCTCGCCGGACGGGCCGAACACCGCGCTGGTCCCGGTCAGGGTGGCGTGCACCATCGGGCGGCCGGTCTCGGCGGCGCGCAGGGCGGCCAGCGAGGCGTGCTGGGACGGCGCCCAGCTCTCCTGGAAGGTCGAGGTCGACGACTGGGCCACCAGCACCCCGGCCCCTTCGCCGGCCAGGTGCCGGCTCATGTCGGGGAAGGCCGACTCGAAGCACACCAGCGGGCCGATGCGGGTGCCGCCGGGCAGGTCCATGAGCACCGGCCCGTCGCCCCGCATCCGGTCCTCGCCCGCCGCCTTCCCGACCGAGGTGGCCCAGCCCAGCAGCGACCGCGCCGGTATGTACTCGCCGAAGGGCACCAGCCGCATCTTGTCGTACCGGTCCCCGGTGGGGCCTCGAGGGCCGACGAGGACCGAGCTCTTGTAGATCCCCGGCCGGTCCGAGCGGCGGGCGTCCACGTTGACCAGCAGCGGCGCCCCGACCCGCGCGGACAGCTCCGCCAGCCGCCGGGACAGGTCGGGCCGTGCCGACAGGTCCGCACCGATGCTGCTCTCGCCCCACACCACCAGGTCGGGGCGGCTCCCCGCCAGATCGGCGGTCAGGCGTTCCTCGACGGCGAAGCGCCGGTCCCCGCTGTCCTCCCCGTCGACCGGGCCCGGCTGGACGACGGCCACCCGCAGCGCGCCCGACGCCTCCGGGCGCGGCAGCCACACCCACACCACCGCCGTCAGCACCGCGCACCCCGCCACCGAGGCCAGCGCCGCGCCCCGCGCCCCCGGCACGGCGACCAGCAGCACCACCGCGCAGTTCACCGCCACCACCAGCAGGCTCACCAGCCACACCCCGCCCGCGGAAGCCAGCCGCAGCGCCGGGGCCACCTGCCACTGGCTGGCCCCCAGCAGCCCCCACGGCCCGCCCAGCCCCTGCCAGGACCTGGCCAGCTCCGACAGCAGCCACCCCGCCGGTACGAGGAACAGCGCGGCCGCGGCCCGGCCCGGAGCCGGTGCCCCGCCCAGCAACTCCCGTACCAGCAGCGCCCAGGGGATCCACAGCAGCCCCAGGATCCCGGCGAGCGGCACCAGGAAGACGTGCAGGCTCGGCAGCAGCCAGTGGTGCACCGCCACGATGAACCCCGCACCGCCGAGCCAGCCCTCCAGGGCCGCCCGCCGCCCGGTGGGGGCGGAGCGCAGCAGCAGCATCCAGGGCACGAGGGCCCCGTACGCCAGCCACCACAGGGCCGGGGCGGGGAAGGCCAGGCAGGGCAGCGCCCCGGCGGCCACCGCGCCCGCCGCCCGCCACCACCGGACCCGCCGGCCCGGGCCGCCGTGCGCGTCAGGCCGGCTCCGGACGCGGTGTCCGTGGCGCCGGCCCGGCCCGTTCGGGGCGTCGCGCCCGTTCCGTCCGTTCCGTCCGCTCAGGCCGTTCAGGCCGTTCAGGTTCAGGCTGTTCAGCCCGTTCCGCCCGCTCGGTTCCGCGACCATGACATGCCTCCGCCTCCAGTGTGGGACCGCGTCCGGCGGGCCGCGCCCGCACGCTCCGGGCCGCCGTTCAGGCCTGCGCGTGGCGCCACTTCTCGTGCACGGTCACCCCGGTGAGCCGCCAGCCCTCCGCGGTGCGGGCGAGCGTGAAGGTGTAGCGCCCGGCGGCGACGAAGTTGGGGGCGGTGCCCCGGTCGCCTTCGCCCGCCAGGCGCATCGGGTTCAGGAAGTCGGCCAGGACCCGCGCGCCGTCCCCGGGGGAGCCGTCCCGGTCCTCCAGCAGGATCCGCCGGTTGACGATGAGGTGCTGGCGCACCGGGAACAGCCGCATGGTCTCCGCGAGCCAGTCGGCCACCTCCCCGGCCGGCCCCTCGACCCCGCCCGCCGAGCCGTAGTCGGCCCGCCCGCCGGGGGTGAACAGGGCGCGGTAGGCCGCCCAGTCACCGTCGTCGACGGCGGCCGCGTACTCCGAGACCACCTCGTCGACCGCCAGCCGGTCCATCACCGTCGCCAGGTCCACACGCTGCGTCATCGGGTCAGTGTGCGGCCGGCGGCCGACGAGGCCAAGGGGCGTGCGGCGACCGGATCTTCACGGTGCCGCCCGGTGGCCGGAACGCACCTCCCGCTGCCGGACCACGACCAGGAACGCGTCACTGGCCAGGTCCATCACCACCTCCGCCGGCACGCCCTCGCGCATCCGCTGGGCCGCGTACTCCTCCGCGGGCCAGCTGCCCCGCGGACTCCCGGCCGGAAACCGCTCCAGTACCACCCGACGCATGGGACACCCCCTGCTGCTCGCCGTTCAGGTCCACCGGGCACAACGACGCGAAGGCCGCCCGGGAACGTTCCCGGGCGGCCTTCGCCGCGTACGCGTGTCCGAACGGCCCGATCAGCTGCCGGTCGCGCCCGCCTCGGCTTCGAGGACGCCCATGCCGATCAGTACGAACAGGGCGACGCCGAGCAGGATCCGGTAGATCACGAAGGGCATGAAGCTCTTGCTCGAAATGAACTTCATGAACCAGGCGATGACGGCGTAGCCCACGAAGAAGGCGATCACCGTGGCGAAGATCGTCGGCCCCCAGGTGATGTGACCGGGGCTCTCGATCACGTCCTTGATCTCGAACGCGCCCGAGGCCAGCACGGCCGGGATGGCCAGCAGGAAGGAGTAGCGGGCCGCCGCCTCGCGCGTGAAGCCCAGCAGCAGACCGCCCGAGATCGTCGCGCCCGAGCGCGAGACGCCCGGGATCAGCGCCATCGCCTGGCACACACCGAAGATCAGACCGTCCTTGACGCCCAGCTCCTTGAGCGTCTTGCGCTGCTTGACCACCCGGTGCCGGCCGCCCTGCTCGTCCCGCGAGGCCAGCCAGTCGGCGAAGCCGAGGATGAGGCCCATCACGATCAGGGTGGTGGCGGTCAGCCGCAGGTCACGGGCCGGGCCGGTGATCTGGTCCTTGAAGACGAGGCCGAGGACGCCGATCGGGATCGAGCCGACGATGACGAGCCAGCCCATCCGCGCGTCCTGCTCCGAGCGCAGCGACTTGGTGTACAGCGAGCGGAACCACGTCGAGATGATCCGCGCGATGTCCTTGCGGAAGTAGATCAGCACGGCGGCCTCGGTGCCGATCTGGGTGATCGCCGTGAAGGCAGAACCCGGGTCGTGCCAGCCGGCGAAGGCCGCGGTGAGGCGCAGGTGCGCGCTGGAGGAGATCGGCAGGAACTCCGTGAGACCTTGGACGAGACCGAGGATTAGGGATTCGAACCAGCTCATGTCGGTGGGTGCTCGTCCTTGTGATCGTCGGGCAGTTCGGGTCCGATGCTAGGGCCCGTGCGGAGCGGCACCGACCACAGGGGGGTGTACGGACGCGGGCTCGCCCACGGAGGGGGCGGCGAGGCGGTGGCGCCTGCGCCAGGCGACCGCCGCGGCCACCGCTCCGGAGACGGTGATGAACCCGGACGAGACGAGAAACGCGGGGGATCCGGGGGAGGACGCGCTGGCCCCGGCGATCACGTACGCGGCCGTGTTGGGCACCGTGCCGAGCGCCGTGGCCAGGAGGAACGGGAGCCAGCCGCAGCGGGACACCGCCGCCAGGTAGTTGGCCGCCGCGAACGGGATCCCCGGGAGGATCCGGACCGCCAGCACGGAGCGGAAGCCGTGCCGGCTCAGCTGGGCGTCGGCCGCCTCCAGCCAGCGCCCGCGCAGGAAGGGCCGCAGCGCCTCCTGGCCCATGGCCCGGCCCAGCCCGAAGGCGATCCCGGCGCCCAGCACCGTGCCGCCGACGGCCGCCGCCAGTCCGGACCCGGTGCCGAAGACCGCCCCCGCGGCGAGGTTCAGCAGCGGACGCGGCACGAACGCCGCCGTGCACAGCCCGTACGCGCCCGCGAACAGCAGCACCGCCACGCCCACCGGGAGCCCGGGAGGCCAGCCCTGGGAGAGCAGCCGCTGGGGCTCGTATACCAGGACGCAGACCCCGGCCGCCACGAGCAGTACGACGAGCAGCGACAGCCGCGTCCACGGCGCGAGGAGGAGGGACATCCGGGGAGATTAACCGACCGGTGCGGCACTCCGCCGTAATCCGGACCTCATCCGGGCCTCATCCGCCCGGAGGGATCCGGGCGGACGCGCCGCGGTCCGGCCGTAATTCGTTCGCCGCGCCCCCGCCCCTCGGGCAGGATCAGGGCCATGTCCCGGTACGCCTTCCCCGCAGCGCCGTCCGCAGTCGCGGACGCGCCGAAGGCTGCCCTCTCCGCCTCCTCGGCACTCGCCCTGGCAGAGGCCTTCGCCGCAGCGGCACTCGCCGCGTTCGACGGCGCACGAAGCTGACCCTTCCCGGATCGTCCGGCGGACCCCGCAGGGGGAGGGTCGGTTCGCTCCAGGGGTCCCGTTCCAGCTTCGAGACACGGGAAAGACATCATCATGGCCAAGACGGCCTTCGCCCGCACCAAGCCGCACCTCAACATCGGCACCATGGGGCACGTCGACCACGGCAAGACCACCCTCACCGCCGCCATCACCAAGGTCCTCGCCGAGCGGGGCGGCGCCTCCTTCGTGCCGTTCGACCGGATCGACCGGGCGCCCGAGGAGGCCCGGCGCGGCATCACCATCAACCTCACGCACGTCGAGTACGAGACCGACACCCGCCACTACGCCCACGTCGACATGCCCGGCCATGCCGACTACATCAAGAACATGGTCACCGGCGCGGCCCAGCTCGACGGGGCCATCCTCGTCGTCTCCGCCCTCGACGGGGTCATGCCCCAGACCGCCGAGCACGTGCTCCTCGCCCGGCAGGTCGGCGTGGACCACATCGTGGTGGCCCTCAACAAGGCCGACGCAGGGGACCCGGAGCTGACCGACCTGGTCGAGCTGGAGGTCCGCGAGCTGCTCACCGCCCACGGCTACGGCGGCGAGGAGGCGCCGGTCGTACGGGTCTCCGGGCTCGGGGCGCTGGAGGGCGACCCGCGCTGGACGGGGGCGATCGAGGCGCTGCTCGACGCGGTCGACACGTACGTGCCGATGCCCGTGCGGTACACGGACGCGCCGTTCCTGCTGCCCGTCGAGAACGTCCTGACCATCACCGGCCGGGGAACCGTCGTGACCGGCGCCGTCGAGCGGGGCACCGTCCGGCTCGGCGACCGCGTCGCGCTCCTCGGCGGCGAGGGCGAGCCCGTGGAGACCGTCGTCACGGGTCTGGAGACCTTCGGCAAGCCGATGGAGTCCGCCGAGGCGGGGGACAACGTCGCGCTGCTGCTGCGCGGGTGCACCGCGACGGGATCCGCCGCGGGCACGTGGTCGCCGCGCCCGGCAGCGTGCGGCCGAGCCGGCGCTTCACCGCGCGGGTGTACGTGCTCTCGGGGAAGGAGGGCGGCCGGACGACGGCGCTGTCCTCCGGCTACCGGCCGCAGTTCTACATCCGCACCGCCGACGTGGTCGGCGACGTGGACCTGGGCGCGGCCGGGGTGGCCCGCCCCGGGGAGACGGTGACCATGACCGTCGGGCTGGGCCGGGACGTGCCCCTGGAGGCGGGCCTCGGCTTCGCGATCCGCGAGGGCGGGCGCACCGTCGGCGCGGGGACGGTGACCGAGGTCCTCGGGTAGGCCCGGGTGTGGTGGCGGTGGTCGGGGTTTGCCAGACTGCCGTCACCAGACGGGCTGAGCGAGGGGCGGGCGGGGATGAGCGGCACGGCGGCACGCGAGACGGCACTGGTGCTCGGCGGCGGCGGGCTCACCGGCGTCGGCTGGGAGTCCGGGATCCTCTACGGGCTCGCCCGCGCCGGAGTGGACCTCACCGGGGCCGACCTCGTCGTCGGCACCTCCGCCGGCTCGGTGGTCGGCGCCCAGCTGACCTCCGGGCTGCTCACCCCGCGCGAGCTGTACGAGCGCCAGCTCGCCGACCCCGCCGGGGAGATCGCGGCGAAGATCGGCGCCGGCCTCATCGCCCGGTACCTCTTCGCCATGCTCCGCTCGCGCGACGCCGCCGAGTACGGCAGGCGGGCCGGCGCCATCGCCCTCGCCGCCGCCGGCACCCCGACCGAGGCGGAGCGGCGCGAGGTCCTGGCGGCCCGGCTCGTCTCGCACGAGTGGCCCGAGCGGCGCCTGGTCGTCCCCGCCGTCGACGCGCTGACCGGTGAGAGCGCCGCCTTCGACCGGGAGGGCGGGGCCGGGCTGGTGGACGCCGTCGCGGCGAGCTGCGCCGTGCCCGGGGTCTGGCCGGCCGTCACCATCGGCGGCCGCCGCTACGTGGACGGCGGCTTCCGCTCGGCCGTCAACGCCGACCTGGCGTCCGGCTACCGGCGCGTGGTGATCCTCGCCCCGCTGCCCGTCGGCGTGGGGCGGCTCCCCTCTCCCGTCCAGCAGGCCGAGCGGCTGCGGGCCGAGGGGGCGCGGGTGCTGCTGATCATCTCGTCCCCGGAGGCCCGCAAGGCCTTCGGCCGCAACCTGCTCGACCCCGCCCGGCGGGCTCCCGCCGCGCGCGCGGGGCTGGCCCAGGCCGCCGCGCACGTGGCGGAGGCGGCCGCCGTCTGGACGGCTGCCTGAGCGGGCCGGGCGCGGGCCCGCGGGCCCGACAATGGTGGGGTGAGCGACGAACAGATCCCGGTGATCCGGGAAGTGGGCCAGGGCACCGCCAAGCTGATGCCGGACGTGGACCGGGAGCGGGCCTGGCTGCTCACGGTGGACGGGGCGCCGCAGTCCTACGTGGACCTCGACGAGCCGGAGCACCTGGAGTTCGAGTACGTACGCCGCCTCGCGCACGTCCTGGACTGCGCGGCCGGGCCGGGGGAGGCGCTGGACCTGCTGCACCTGGGCGGCGGCGCGCTGACCCTGCCCCGCTACGCGGCGGCGACCCGGCCGGGTTCCCGTCAGACCGTGGTCGAGTTCGACGCGGCCCTGGTGGAGCTGGTGGCGGAGCACCTCCCGCTGGCCGCCGGGGCGCGGGTGGAGGTGCACGCCGCCGATGCGCGGGCCTGGCTGGAACGGGCCCCGCAGGCCAGTGCGGACGTGCTGGTCGCCGACGTGTTCGGGGGCTCGCGGGTGCCGGCCCGGCTGACCTCGGTGGAGTACGCCCGCCAGGCGGCCCGGGTGCTGCGGCCCGGCGGGCTCTACGCGGCGAACCTGGCCGACGGGGCGCCGTTCGGCTTCCTGAAGGCCCAGCTGGCCAACTTCGCCGCCGTGTTCGGGGAGCTCGCGCTGATCGCCGAGCCGGGGGTGCTGCGCGGGCGGCGCTTCGGCAACGCGGTGCTGCTGGCCTCCGACGCGCCGCTGCCGGTGGCCGAGCTGGCCCGGCGGTGTGCCGGGGACGCGTTCCCCGCCCGGGTGGAGGCGGGGGAGGGGCTCGCACGGTTCATGCGCGGGGCGCGGGTGGTGGCGGACGCCGACGCCGTCGCCTCGCCGGAGCCGCCGGAGGGGGCGTTCAGCCTGGGGTGACGGTGGGGGCGGCGGCGGGTACGGGTGCGGGCGCGCCGGCGGCCGCGGACTTCGGGGGGACCGGCCGGCGGGTGATGCGGCGGACCTCCGGGACCAGCAGGACCAGGGCCGTGGGGACGATCACCAGGGCCGCGCAGCCCCACAGGGCCGGGGTGCGGCCGAAGACCGTCTCGGCCGGGCCGGCCAGGGCGGTGGCCAGCGGGAGCATGGAAACCGAGCCGAACCAGTCGTAGGCGGAGACCCGGGAGAACTTGTCCTCGGGGATCTCCTGGTGCATCGTCGTCATCCAGTTCACGCTGAACACCTCGACGGCGGCGCCGCTGGCGAACATCACCGCGCACAGCCCCCAGGTGGGCAGCGGCACCGCGAGGCCCGCCGAGGGCAGCGCCAGCGGGAACACGCACAGGGTGCCGACCAGCAGCAGACGGCGGGGTTTCCACACCATCATCAGGACGGCGCCGGCGATGGTGCCGACGCCGAAGAAGGCCAGGGCCAGCCCCCAGGGGGCGGGGCCGCCCAGCCGGTCGCGGGCGACGAGGGGCCCGTACACCGCCTCGGCCGCTCCGACGACGGCGACGACGACGGAGAACTGGAGCACGATGCTCCACAGCCAGGGCCGGGTGCGGAACTCCACCCAGCCCTCGCGGAGGTCGGCCAGCAGGCCGCCGCCGGGTGCCCGGCGGGCGGTGTGGCCGACATCGAGGAAGGCGCGCAGGGCGCCGGCGACCGCGAAGGCGGCCGCGTCCACGGCCAGCACCCAGCCGGGGCCGATCGCGGCGATCAGGGCGCCGCCGAGGGCCGCGCCGCCGATGCCCGCACCGTTCATCGCCATCCGGAAGAGCGCGAACGCCCGGTTGGAGTGCTCGCCCGAGACGCTGGAGAGGAGCATGCCCTCGGCGGCCGGGTTGAAGAAGGCCGTGCCGGTGCCGCAGAGGGCGGTGAGCAGCATCATCTGCCACAGCCGGGGCTCGCCGGTGAGGACCAGCACCGCGAAGGCCGCCTGCGAGAGGCAGTTGAGGGCGTTGGCCGCCACCATCACGCGGTGGCGCGGGAGCCGGTCGGCGAGGGCGCCGCCCACGAGCAGGAAGAGGACGAGGGGCAGCGTACGGGCGGCCGCGACGAGGCCGACGTCGCCGCCGGAGCCGCCCGCGTCCATGACGGCGAAGGCGGAGGCGATGAGCGCTCCGTGGCTGCCGAGGTTCGTCACGACCGCGGCGCCGGTCAGCAGGGTGTAGTTGCGGCCCGCCCAGGAGGGGAGGCGGCGTGGAGCGGCGGGGGAGTCGGTGGGGGGAGAGCTCACCGGGGGACTATCCCCCGCCCCGGGCCGAGAATCCAAACGAATAACCGGAAAAAGGATAATCGGCCCGGAGGGGGTGGGTCGGGGTGACGTGAGGTCAGTTGTCGATGAGACGGACCGAGCTCATGATCTTCTCCTCGGTGGCCTGGTCCACCTCGCCGGGGACCCCGGCGGCGGCCCACATGACCCAGCTGGCGAAGTCACCCTTGGAGTTGCGGAAGCTGAAGGCGATGCTCTTGCCGTCCGAGGAGCACTTGTTCTCCTTGGGGACGTTGCTCACGGTGGCCGTCGCGTAGTGCCCCTTGAGACCGGAGAGGGTCGTGTACTCCTTGGACTCGGAGATCTTGACCTGCTCCTTCGGGAGCTTCTGCGAGTAGGCGGCGAACACCCAGGTGCCCGCCTCGCTGTGCGCGGCCCCGGCGGTGTCCTTGGCGCCCTGGCCGCCCTTGGTGCCGGTGCCGGCCAGTCCGGTGCTCTCCTCCTTGCCGTCCTTGTTGGAGTCCACCTTGCACCAGTCCTCCTTGAGGAAGGCGGGTGCGGAGAAGGTGACGAGGGGGGAGCCGTCGTGCTTCTCGGCGTCCTCGAAGCCGGAGATCACCCCGGAGCTCGCCACGTTCCACTCCGGCGGGACGTCGAAGGCGGTGCCGTGCTTCGGGTTGATGACCACCTTCCAGCCCGGGATGACGGGCTTGGCGTCGCCGCCGCCGCGCGGGTTGCCGCTCGGGGCGGGCGGGGCCGCGGAGGTGGCGGGGGCGGAGGAGGCGGCGGCGGGCTTGTTGCTCGCCTGGTTGCTCCCCTTGTCGTCCCGGGTGAGGACGAACGCGCCGGTCGCGGCCGCCGTCACGACGACCGCCGAAGCCGCCACGATGGCCACCGTCTTCGTCGAGAACGGGCTTCCGCCGGACGGCGGGGGCGCGGCCGGCTGCGGGGTGGGCTGGCCCCACGGCTGGACCGGCGGCGGGGTCTGGTAGCCGCCCGCCTGCGGGTAGCCGTAGCCGGGCTGCTGCTGACCGAATCCCGGCTGGGGCTGCTGCTGGTACGGGTTCGGCTGTCCCGGCTGCTGCTGGTACGGGTTCTGTTGCGCGTCCTGGGGGCCCTGCTGTCCCCCGGGCTGCTGCTGCTGTCCTGGCCACATGGCCGGTAACGATAGTGGGAGTGGCCTGCGGGAGCCACGTCCGCCCCCTCACGGGCTCTGGCCAACTTCATCTACTCGTGGGTAACATCGCGTGCCATGAGCGCAGAACAGATGAACGTGGGCGAACTGCTCGCCCAGACCGTCCCGATGGCCCGCACCCTCAACCTGGAGTTCCTGGAGACCACTCCGGAGCGCGCCGTCGTCCGGCTCCCGGACCAGCCCGACTTCCACAACCACGTCGGCGGCCCGCACGCCGGCGCGATGTTCACCCTGGCCGAGTCCGCCAGCGGCGCGATCGTCCTGGCCGCCTTCGGCGACCAGCTCTCGCGCGCGGTGCCGCTGGCCGTCAAGGCCGAGATCGGCTACAAGAAGCTCGCCAAGGGCGTCGTGACGGCCACCGCGACCCTCGGCCGCCCGGCCTCCGAGGTCGTCGCCGAACTCGACGCGGGCGGCCGCCCGGAGTTCCCCGTCACCATCGCCATCCAGCGCGAGGACGAGGCCGTGACCGGGGAGATGACCGTGGTCTGGACCCTGCGCCCCCACGCCTGACCCGTGCTGCGGGCGGAGCCCGTCACGGCGAGCGGATAGGCTGCCTGTTCGGCGGGTCCCGAGGGCGCGCCGGTCACGACGAGGGAGGGCGAACCGGTGCACGTCCAGGAATGGCTGGAGACGATTCCGGCGATCAGTGTCTATCTCCTGGTGGGTCTGGTCATCGGGCTGGAGAGCCTGGGCATCCCGCTGCCAGGGGAGATCATCCTCGTCAGCGCGGCCCTGCTGGCCTCGCAGCAGGGGCACATCGACCCCGTGGTCCTGGGTCTGTGCGCGGTCGCGGGCGCGATCGTCGGCGACTCCATCGGCTACGCGATCGGCCGCCGCGGCGGCAAGCCGCTGCTGGAGAGGCTGGGCCGGCGCTTCCCGAAGCACTTCGGGCCGGACCAGGTGGCCGTGGCGGAGCGCTCGTTCGACCGCTGGGGCATGTGGGCCGTCTTCTTCGGCCGGTTCGTGGCCCTGCTGCGGATCTTCGCCGGACCGCTCGCGGGCGTGCTGCGCATGCCGTACTGGCGGTTCCTGATCGCCAACGTCCTCGGCGGCGTCCTGTGGGCCGGCGGCACCACCGCGGTCATCTACACGGTCGGCATCGTCGCGGAGCCGTGGCTGAAGCGGTTCTCCTGGCTGGCCCTGGTGGCGGCCCTGCTGTTCGGGCTCGCCGTGACGCTGGTGGTCCGCGGCCGGATGAAGAAGGCCGCGGCCGCCGCCCGCGAGGAGGAGGCCGCCCGGGTGACCGCCCCCGCGGGCGCCGCGGACTGACCCCCGGCCCCGGCCCCGGGGCCGGGGCCGGGGGAGACGGCGGGCTCAGGACTCCGGGGTGACCGAGGCGCGGTGCTGCTTCGCCAGCTCCGTGTACATGGCGGCGTTCACCTTGATGTGCTCGCGCTCCTCCGCGGTGAGCTCCCGCCGCACCTTGGCCGGTACGCCCGCCACCAGCGAACCGGGCGGCACCACCATCCCCTGCGGGACCAGGGCCTGCGCGGCCACCAGCGAACCGGCGCCGATGACGGCCCCGTTCAACACGGTCGCGCCCATCCCGATCAGGCAGTCGTCCTCCACGGTGCAGCCGTGCACGACGGCGTTGTGGCCGATCGACACCCGCTCGCCGACGGACACCGGGAAGCCCGGGTCCACGTGCAGGGTGCAGTTGTCCTGGACGTTGCTGTCGGCGCCGAGCGTGATCGGGCCGCAGTCGCCGCGCAGCACCGCCGAGTACCAGACGCTGGCGCCCGCGCCCAGGGTGACGTCGCCGACCACGACCGAGGTCGGGGCGGTGAACGCCGTCGGGTCCACGGACGGCCGCCGGTCGCCCACGGCCGCGATGAGAGCTCCCTGACCGGCCTGGCCGGGGTGGCCCGTGTGGTTCGTCATGATCGTTTCCCTCTGTTTCCGGATGCCGCGCTACCGGCACCGTAGGGCACGGGCCACCCCCGGTCCGCGATGGGGTGAAGATCACAGGAACGCGGTCCGGACGTCCGGCGCGCGGCCCACTACCGTGGCCGGGTGCCGAAGAACCAGAACACGTTCTCATCCCTGGCGGCCCTGCGCCGCAGCGTCGCCAGCCGCGCGGTCCACGCGGGCTGGCGCTGGATGCAGCGGGCCGGCGCGGTCACCGCGCAGAACCCGGGCCGGCTGCGCTTCGGCGCGATCGGCGACGGCACCCGCCTCGCCTTCCCGCAGGGCACCGTCTTCGGCGAGGCCTGGATCCGGATGGGCGGGCATTGCATCATCGCCGAGCAGGTCACCCTGACCGCCGGGATGATGCCCGACCTCGACCTCGGCCCCGACCCGGTACTGGTCCTGGGCAACGGAGTCGTCCTCGGCCGGGGCAGCCACGTCATCGCCGACGCCCGCATCAGCATCGGCGACGACACCTTCTGCGGCCCCGGTGTCTACATCACCTCCACCAACCACAGCTACGACGACCCGCACGAGCCCGTCGGCAGGCAGTGGCCCCGCAGCGCCCCGGTGGAGATCGGGCCGGGCTGCTGGCTGGGCACGGGGGCGGTGATCCTCCCCGGGGCGAAGCTGGGCCGCAACGTGGTGGTGGCCGCGGGGGCCGTCGTACGGGGCGAGGTGCCGGACCACGCCGTGGTGGCGGGGGCCCCGGCCCGGATCGTGCGCCGGTGGGAGCCGGAGACGGGCTGGCAGCCGCCGCTGCGCACCCCGGCGCCGGTGCCGATCCCGGACGGGGTGACCTCCGAGCAGCTGCGGGGCCTGGCCCGGCTGGCGGAGGCCGAGTAGGAGCTGCCCGCCGGGGCCGGGGCCGGTCCGTCGCGGGCCGGGGCCGGTGCGGTGGGTCGGAGGCGGCGCGGTGGGGCTCGGAGGCGGTCCGCCCCGGCCCGGGGTCAGCCCGCCGCGAGCAGGACCGTGCCGGCCAGGGCCAGTCCGGCGCCCGCCGCCTGGACGCTGCGCAGGCGCTCCTTGAGCACGGCGAAGGCGGCGAGGGCCGTGATGACCGGGTAGAGCGAGGAGAGCACGGCGGCGACCGTCACCGGACCGCTCTGGGCGGCCAGCGCGTAGGTGCCGTTGGCCGCGACGTCCGCGAGGCCGACGAAGACCAGCGCGGGCAGCAGGCCCCACAGGACGCGCGGGCCGGTGCCCTGCGGCAGGGCGGGGGTCCCGCGGCGGGTCTGCGCCCACAGGGCGGCCCCGCCGACGGCGACGTTGGTGACCCGCTGGACGAACAGGGCGAGGAAGAGCCCGGTGACGGTGGTGGAGGCGTGCGAGATGAGCACCATCACGGCACCGAAGCCGAAGGCCGCGGCCAGGGTGAGGACCACCGCCTGCCGCTGCACGGGCGCACCCCGCAGCTCGGGGCCGCCCGCGAGCACGATGCCGGCGAAGGCCACCGCGATGCCCGCGAACTGGCCCGGCCCGGGCCGCTCGCCCAGCGCCAGCCCCACCCCGACCGGGACGACCACCCCGACCGAGCCCAGCGGGGAGACCACGCCCATCGGGCCGAGCGCCAGGGCCTTGTAGAAGCTGAGCATCGCGGCCGGTCCGACCACGCCCGCCGCCACCGCGAACCAGAGCTGCGGTCCGGCCTCGTGCCAGGCGCCCGTCGCGAGGACGACCGAGCCGAGCACGAGGACCGCGGCGATCTGCGAGACCACGACCACGGTGAGCGCCGGCAGGCGGCGTGTCAGCAGCCCGCCGCCGAAGTCGGCGAGGCCCCACAGCACGGCTGTGGCCAGGGCGAAGAGGGCGGTCATGGCGGGACCTCGCAGTACAGTGCGGTGAACGGTGGAGTGCAGCATCGATTACACCGCAGGTTAGTTCAGTCTGTTGAACTGTGTCATCCAAAATATTGGACGGAATGGTGTCGGATCTCGAACAGCTCACCCAGGCGCTCGCCCGGAACCTCAAGCGGTGGCGCGGGGAGCGCGGGTTCACCCTGGACGCGCTCGCGGCCCGCGCGGGGGTCAGCCGCGGCATGATCATCCAGATCGAGCAGGCCCGTACGAACCCGAGCGTCGGCACCACGGTCAAACTGGCCGACGCCCTCGGCGTGAGCATCACCACCCTGCTGGACCACGACCGCAGCCCGCAGGTGCACCTGGTGCTGCCGGGGCAGGGGGTGCGGATGTGGTCCAGCGCCCCGGGCAGCGAGGCGCGCATGCTGCTGGGCGACGACCGGCGCGGCCCGGTGGAGATGTGGACCTACCGCCTGGAGGCGGGCGACGGCACGGCCTCCGACCCGCACCCGGCCGGGACGTTCGAAATGCTCCACGTCACGGCGGGGGAGCTCACACTGGAGATCGCCGACGACCGGCACGTGGTGCCGGCGGGCGGGGCCGTCTCCTTCGAGGCGAACGTCCCGCACGCCTACCGCAACGAGGGCGCCGTGCCGATGGAGATGACGATGGCCGTGTCCATCCCGCCCGTCCAGCGCGCGGACACCCACCGCTGACGGACGCGGACGGGGCCTCGGGGCGGACGCGGGGCGGGACGCGCTACAGCGCCGGTATCTCGATGGCGGGGCAGCGGTCCATGACCATCTCCACCCCGGCCGCGCGGGTCCGGGCGAAGGCGGCCTCGTCGATCACGTTCAGCTGGAACCAGACGGCTTCCGCCCCCGCCGCGACCGCCTGGTCCGCGACCTCACCGGCGAGCGAGCTGTTCACGAAGACGTCGACCACGTCCACCTTGAAGGGGATGGCGTCCAGCGAGGGATACCCCGGCTCGCCGTGCACCGTCTCCGCCTTGGGATGGACGGGCACCACGCGCTTGCCGAACCGCTGGAGCACCTTGGCCACCCCGTAGGCGGCCCGGTCCTCGTTGCCGGACAGACCCACCACCGCCCAGGTGTCGCCGAGCTCGGTGAGGATCCTGCGGATGGTCGCCTGGTCGCCGTACACGTACGCCGCCTCCTGCTGCTGCCGGGTCTGGTGGGTGTTCCGCAGCATCAACGGAAAGGACACCTGTCCGATTCCCCGTAGACAGCTCAGGGCCCTGACTCGTCACGTCGCACGGCCGTGGCCGCTGTGTACCCTGTCGATCTGTTCGAACGAGCGAGGGGGACGCCGGGGTGGACATCGAAGGAGCGCATGCTCCGATCCAGCTCCCTGAAGGCAATTGGTGGGACTGGGACGTGATCGCCTGGGACGGCGGGCAGCTCAGGCTTGCCGCCGGCTACGACCTGTCTTACCACCACGGCCTGGAACTGGTTTTCGGCGATCCGTTCTTCGTCTGCTGCCCGGCGATGTTTCACGATCCGATCTTCCGTGCACCGACCGCGGACGAGGTCCTCAGAGTCACGCGTCAGGTCGGCGAAAGGCCGCCCGTCGTGGTCGCCTTCGAGGCCGACGCGGGCGGGCAGGAGCCGGTCTCGTGCCTGATCGCAGCCGAGCGGTTCGAGGTCGTCCAGGAGTCCGTCCTGCGGTACTGGCGCGAGGACGCAGGCCCGGGTCAGCGCTTCGCCCCCTGGGTGCGGCCCCCGGACCAGCAATCAACCCCTGGCTAGGCGGCCGCTGCGCCCATCTCGGCAGGTGGGGCTGGGAAGGCCAGCTCCTCGTCATACTGCTGGCCCGATCTACGGGACGGCCTCGAAGGCCCGGGTGGAGCCGGTTGTGGCGGCCCTGGTGCTCGAACAGCCCGCCCGGTTGTCCTCCGGCCCGGACTGCTCTTGAGTACGGATTAGGGTGGAGCGGTGAAGGCAGACCAGTACGAGACGGTGGCCCGCGAGGGGTCGCACGAGTCCGAGATCAACCGCTCGCGCTTCCTGTGCTCGCTGGCGCCCGCCGCGACCGAGCGGGAGGCGCAGGACTTCATCGCGCGCATCCGCCGCGAGCACCCCACCGCCACGCACAACTGCTTCGCCTACGTGATCGGCGCCGACGCCTCCGTCCAGAAGGCGAGCGACGACGGCGAGCCGGGCGGCACCGCCGGTCTGCCCATGCTCCAGATGCTGACCCGGCGCGACATCCGCTACGCGGTGGCCGTCGTCACCCGCTACTACGGCGGCGTCAAGCTCGGCGCGGGCGGACTGATCCGCGCCTACGGCGGGGTCGTCGGCGAGGCCCTCGACGCGCTCGGCACCGTCACCCGCCACCGCTACCGGCTGGCCACCGTCACCGTCGACCACCAGCGGGCCGGCAAGACGCAGAACGACCTGCGCTCCACCGGCCGGACGGTGCTGGACGTGCGCTACGGGGAGGCCGTCTCCATCGAGATCGGCCTCCCCGAGGCGGACGTGGACTCCTTCCGGGCCTGGCTGAACGACGTCACCGCCGGGACCGCCGGCTTCGAACTGGGCGGAGAGGCCTACGGCGAGGGCTGAGCCCCGCGCCGGCCGTCAGAGGCGGCCGGACAGCAGCCGGTCCGCGTGGCGCAGCGCGTACCGGCCGACCGTCTCCCCGAGCCGTGCGCCCGCCTCGTCGGCGGAGCGGCTGTGGATCCCCGAGTACACCCGGGCGTCCACGTTGTCCCGGGTGAGCTGGTCCCAGCCCGAGTAGGCGCGGTGAACGCCCGGCGCGGTCGGGCTGGTCAGGTCGAACGGCTCCGCGACCGGTCCCGCGAGGGCGTCGAGGACGGCCTGCGCGGCGCCCGCGTACGTGGCGTGGCCGCTGGGGTAGTCGGGGTGGGCCGGGGTGTTGTGCAGGGGACGCCAGGCCGGGTCGGTGCCGATCGTGCCCGTGCGGATCGCCGTCACCGGCCGCCAGCGCAGGTACGTGTACTTGGCGTCGGAGGTCGCGATCTGGGTGTCGACCGACGCCGCGTGGAAGAGGGCGAGCAGCGCCGCCCGGTCGGCGGTCGAGCCGTGCGAGCGGGCCACGGCGACCCGCAGCGCGTCGGTGTAGAGGGTCAGCGAACCGCCGTACCAGAAGTTCGCCGTCTCCGTCTGGCGGGGCGTGCGCACCGTACTGCCGGCCGCGCCGTACGCCCGGACCTCCTCCAGGTCGGCGCGGTAGCGGACGGAGTCCAGCGCGGGCGGCGGGCCCGGCCGGAACTGGTCGGCGTGCTCCAGCAGGAAGGGCCGGGCGAGCCGGTTGCCGTACTGGATGGCCGGCGCGTAGCCGTCGGGGGTCGGCTGCCAGACGCCCGGGGCGGCCGGGGGCACGGGGAAGGGCGCGTTCGAGGAGGCCGGGTCGAGGCCGTCACCGGCCCGGGCGGCGAGCACCGCCCTGGCCTGACGGGCTCCGGCGGCCACCCCCCGGTCCTCGGCCGGCCCGTCCGGTATCCCGGCGAGGGTGGTGGCGAGGGCCGTGTCGAGGTCGTCCTTGCGGGAGGGGGCGAGGGCGGCCAGCACGTCGTGGACGGCGGAGGCGACGGCCGCGTCCTGGAACCGGCCCCGGGACGGGCCGCCGCCGGGGGCCTCACGGGCGGCCCGCGCGGCGGCGATCCAGCCGACGGCCCAGGTGCGGCTGTTGGTGATCTGCGTCGGGGCGGCCGTCGCGGCCACGGTCCGCGCGGTGACGTCGTACCAGTCGAGCACCACCGCACCGGCGCCGGCCGGGCCCGGCCGGACGGGCGCGGCGGCCGAGGGGACGGCCGCGCTCAGCGCGAGCAGCGCCGCACAGCCGGCGGCGAGCAGCGCGGGACGGGTGCGGGACGGCCGGGGCACCGGCGGGCGGGCGGGGCCCGGAACCGGGGTGCGGGAACGTCGCGGGAGCGGTGTGCGGGAAGGTCGCGGGAGCGGCATGCGGCGAAGCTAGCGAGCGGCCCCGGCGGCGGACAAGCACGCGAAGCCGCCACCGCGTACCCGCCACGGAACGTTGGCACCGCCGCCACGGCCCCGTAACGGAGGGGGCCGGTTTCCCCCGCGGGCCGGGGCGGCGGCGCGGACGGGTTACCGTGGATGGCCGACGCGCAGCGCTGTCGGCGCGGAAGGCGTGGAGGAGAGCGGGCGTGCGGGTCGGAGCGGTCGAGTGAAGTTCCTGCACACCTCCGACTGGCACCTGGGCCGGTCCTTCCACCGCGTGAACATGCTCGGAGCCCAGGCCGTCTTCGTCGACCACCTCGTCGAGACCGTGCGCGAGCACGCGGTCGACGCCGTCCTCGTCGCCGGGGACGTCTACGACCGGGCCGTGCCCCCGCTGCCCGCCGTCGAGCTCTACGACCGGGCGCTGCACCGCCTCGCCGACCTCGGCGTGCCCACCGTGATGATCTCCGGCAACCACGACTCCGCCCGCCGCCTCGGCGTCGGCGCCGGACTCATCGGCCGGGCCGGGATCCACCTCAGGACCGACCCGGCCGGCTGCGCCGACCCCGTGGTGCTGGCCGACGCCCACGGCGACGTGGCCCTCTACGGGCTGCCGTACCTGGAACCGGCCCTGGTCAAGGACGCGTTCGCGGCGGAGAAGGTCAGCCACGAGGCCGTCCTCGGCGCGGCCATGGACCGCGTCCGCGCCGATCTCGCCGGCCGGCCCGAGGGCACCCGCTCGGTCGTCCTCGCGCACGCCTTCGTCACCGGCGGGCAGGCCAGCGACAGCGAACGCGACATCGCCGTCGGCGGGGTCGAGGCCGTACCCGCCTCCGTCTTCGACGGCGTCCACTACGCGGCCCTCGGCCACCTCCACGGCTGCCAGACGATCAACGAACGGGTCCGCTACTCCGGTTCCCCGCTCGCCTACTCCTTCTCCGAGGCCGACCACCGCAAGTCCATGTGGCTGGTCGACCTCGGCCCCGCCGGGGAGATCACCGCCGAGCGGCTCGACACCCCCGTCCCCCGCCCCCTCGCCCGGCTCCGCGGCCGCCTGGAGGAGCTCCTGGACGACCCCGCGCTCACCGGCCGTGAGGACAGCTGGATCGAGGCGGTCCTCACCGACCCCGTCCGGCCCCGGGATCCCATGGCCCGGCTCACCGCCCGATTCCCCCACACCCTCAGCCTCGCCTTCGAACCCGAGGGCCGCCGGGACGACGGCGCCGCCTCCTACGCCCAGCGGCTGCGGGGCCGCAGCGACCAGGAGATCGCCGAGGACTTCGTCGCCCACGTCCGCGGCGGCGGCAGCGCCGACGAGGCCGAACGGGCCGTCCTGCGCGGCGCCTTCGACGAGGTCCGCGTCCAGGCCGCGGCCTGCGAGGACGGCCGCCGGGAGGCCGCCCGATGAGGCTGCACCGCCTGGAGGTCACCGCCTTCGGCCCCTTCGCCGCACCCCAGAGGATCGACTTCGACGCCCTGTCCGGCGCCGGGATCTTCCTGCTGCACGGCCCCACCGGTGCTGGCAAGACCTCCGTCCTCGACGCCGTCTGCTACGCCCTCTACGGCTCCGTGCCCGGCTCCCGCCAGGCCCCCGGCACCACCCTGCGCAGCGACCACGCCGCCCCCGACACCCCGACCGAGGTCACCCTCGAACTCACCGCCGGCGGCCGCCGCCTGGAAATCACCCGGCGCCCCGAACAGGACCGCCCCAAGAAGCGCGGCACCGGCACCACCAAGGACAAGGCCCAGTCCTGGCTCCGCGAGCACACGGCCGACGGCTGGACCGCGCTCAGCCGCTCGCACCAGGAGATCGGCGAGGAGATCGAACAGCTGCTCGGCATGAGCCGCGAGCAGTTCTGCCAGGTGGTCCTCCTCCCGCAGGGCGAGTTCGCCCAGTTCCTGCGGGCCGGCGCCGAAGCCCGCGGCCGCCTCCTCGGCCGGCTCTTCGACACCCGCCGCTTCGCCGCCGTCGAGGCCCTGCTCGCCGAACGCCGCCGGGCCGCCGAGGCCAGGGTGCGGGCCGGCGACGAGAAGGTGCTCGCCGCCGCCCAGCGCCTCGCCCAGGCCGCCGGCGACAGCGCCGACCTGCGGGCCTGGCCGCTCCCCGCCCACCAGCCCGGCGACCCCGGCCTCGCCGACGCCGTCCGGGCCTGGGCGGCCGTGGCCCGCTGCTCCGCCCGCGAGCGGCTCACCGTCGCCGAGTACGCCCTGGCCGCCGCCGAGGGACGGCACGCCGCGGCCCGGCGCGCCGCCGAGGAGGCCCGGGAACTCGACCGGCTCCAGCACCGCCACGCCGAAACCGCCCGCCGGGCCGCTCTGCTGGAGCAGGCCGAGCCGGAACGCGCCCGGGTGCGGGAGCTGCTGGACCGGGCCCGCCGGGGTGCCCTCGTCGCCCCCGCCCTGGAACTGCGCGGGGCCGCGGCCGCCGCCCACCTCACCGCCGCGCACGCCGAGACCCTCGCCCGGGTGGAGCTGCCCGCCGCCCTCGGCGGGGCCGGCACCGAACAGCTCGGCGCCGTCGAGCGGCGCCTGCGCGAGGACCTCGGCGCGGCCGGCGCCGCCCAGCGGGCGGAACAGCGCAGCGCCGAGATCGGCCGCGAGCGGGCCACGCTGGAGCGCGAGTCCCGCGACGCCGACGAGCAGCACCAGGAGTCCGCCGACTGGCTGGCCCGCTGGGACGCCACCCGCGCCGCCCTGCAGGAGCGGGTCGACGCCGCCCAGCAGGCCCTCACCCTCGCCGAACAGCTCGCCGGCCGGCTGGAGCCCGCCCGGATGCAGCTCACCGCCGCCCGGCGCCGCGACACCCTCGCGGCCGACGCCGAAGCCGCCGCCGGCGAGCTGGACTCCGTACGCGAGGAGTCGTACGCCGCCCGGGAGCGCTGGCTGGGGCTCAAGGAGGACCGGCTGCGCGGCATCGCGGCCGAGCTGGCCGGGGCCCTCGTCGCCGGGGAGCCCTGCACGGTGTGCGGATCGGAGCAGCATCCCGCCCCGGCCCGCCCCGCCCCCGGGCACGTGGACCGGGCCGCCGAGGACGCCGCCCACGCCCGCTTCGAGCAGGCCGAGGAGCGCCGGGCCGCCGTCGAACGCCGGCTCGCCGCCCTCCGGGAGGCCGAGGCCGAGGCGGCGGGGGCCGCCGGGTCCGCCACCACCGCCGAACTCCTCGCCCTCACCGAGGACCTGAGCGGCCGTCACGCCGCCGCCCAGGCCGAGGCCGCCGGGCTCCACACCGCCCGCGAACGCCTCGCCCGCGCCGAGCGGGAGCACGAGGCCCGCAGCTCCGACCGGCTCGAAGCCGAACGCCGCGCCGCCGCCCGGGCCTCCCGGCGCGAGGCCCTCGACCGGGAGCAGGCCGCCCTCGAAGCCGAGCTGGTCCTCGTCCGGGGCGACTCGCCCAGCGTCGCGGCCCGCGCCCGCACCCTGGAGGACCGCATCCGGATGGTCACCACGGCCGCGGCCGCGCTGCGCCGCGCCGAGGTCACCGCCGCACGGCTCAAGGAGGCCGACGACCAGCTCGCCGACGCCGCCTACAAGGCCGGCTTCGAGACCACCGACGAGGCCGCCGACGCCGTGCTCCCCGAGTACGAGCGCACCGCCCTCCAGCACCGCCTCGACGCCTGGCAGGCCGAGGAGGCGATGCTCGCCGACCGCCGCGCCGAGGCCGGCACCGCCGCGGCCGCCGCCCTGCCCCCGGCCGACCCGGCCGCCGCCGAGGCCGCCGCGGAACGGGCCGCCGCCCGGCTGCGCACCGCCGGCTCGGCCGTGGACGCCGCCCGGGTCCGCTGCGCCGAACTGGACCGGCTGTCCCGGCAGGCGGAACACGAACTGCGCACCCTGGGCCCGCTGCGCGAGGCCTACGAGCGGGTGGCCCGCCTCGCCGGGCTCACCGCGGGCACCTCCGCCGACAACGAGCGCAAGATGCGGCTGGAGTCGTACGTGCTGGCCGCCCGGCTGGAACAGGTCGCCGCCGCGGCGACCGTACGCCTGCTGCGCATGTCCGGAGGCCGCTACACCCTCGTCCACTCCGACGCCCGGGCGAACGGACGCGGGCGCTCCGGGCTGGGGCTGCACGTACTGGACGCCTGGACCGGCAGCGAGCGGGACACCGCCACCCTCTCCGGCGGCGAGACCTTCTTCGCCTCGCTCGCCCTGGCCCTGGGGCTGGCCGACGTGGTCACCGACGAGGCGGGCGGCATGCGGCTGGACACCCTCTTCATCGACGAGGGCTTCGGCAGCCTCGACGACCAGGCCCTGGACGAGGTCCTCGACGTACTGGACAGCCTGCGCGAACGCGACCGCAGCGTCGGCATCGTCAGCCACGTCGGCGATCTGCGCACCCGGGTCCAGGCCCAGCTGGAGATCGTCAAGCAGCGCGGCGGCTCGGTGGTGCGCCACCGCACCGCCGGGGTCACGGACTGAGCGGACGCCGCGCCAGCGGGGACGAGTAGACGATGCTGGTGGTCACCGGCCCCAGGCCGGCGATCCGCCCGGTGACCTCCTCCAGGTGCGCCATCGACCGGGCGGCCACCTTCAGGACGAAGCAGTCGTCGCCCGTCACGTGGTGGGCCTCCAGGATCTCCGGGGTCGCCTCCAGGAAGTCGTGGAACGGCTTGTAGTTGCCGTGCGGATAGCGCAGCCGCACCAGTGCCAGGATCGCCTTGCCGAGCTTCTCGTGGTCGACGACCGCGGTGTAGCCGGTGATGATCCCGGCCTCCTCCAGCCTGCGGACCCGCTCGGTGACGGCGCTGGCCGACATCGACACGGCGCGCGCGAGCTCCGTGAAGCTGGCCCGGCCGTCGCGCTGGAGGGCCGCCAGGATGCGCCAGTCGGTGGCGTCGGGGGAATAGCCGGTCATGCGGCAGGTCTAGCAGGGGATTCCCCGGCGGAACAAGCCGAAAGCCGGGGAATCCCACTTCCCGGGATGATCAACGCTTCGTAGATTTTGAGCCATGACGACGACGAACCACACGACCGCCCCCGCCACCACCAACCCCGTCCTGCGGGTCCCGCCCGCCGCCCCGGCCGCTGCCGCCGCCTACTTCGCGGCCAGCCTCGCCTTCCACGCGGACGTGTCCGACGTCGCCACGGCCGTCAAGGCCCACCGCGAGCAGGGCGCCGACCTCGGCTTCCAGCTGATCGACTCCCGCTCCACCCCGTCCTGGGACCAGGCCCACGTGCCCGGCGCGATCCACCTGCCCACCGCGCTGATCCCCGAACAGGCCGAGAAGCTCCTCGACAAGAACCTCCCCGTGGTCACCTACTGCTGGGGCCCCGGCTGCAACGGCGCCACCCGCTCCGCCCTGGCCCTCGCCGAACTCGGCTTCCAGGTCAAGGAGATGCTCGGCGGCATCGAGTACTGGATCCGCGAGGGCTTCGAGGTCGAGACCTGGCAGGGTCCGCAGCGCCGCGACGGGGCCGACCCGCTGACCGCCCCGACCGACTCGGACGACTGCGGCTGCTGAACCGCCGCCCCCCGTACGACGGCCGCCCGCCCCCGGCGAAGGGGGCGGGCGGCCGTGGTGGCGTACGGGGTCCCAGAGGTCTCAGAGCCGCGAGAGCTCGTCCACCAGGTCGTCCAGACCCAGCGAACCCTGCGACAGCGCCGCCATGTGCCAGGCCTTCAGGTCGAAGGACTCACCCCGCGCGGCGCGGGCGTTGTCCCGCCCCAGCAGCCAGGCGCGCTCGCCCAGCTTGTAGCCGATCGCCTGGCCCGGCATCGACAGGTAGCGGGTCACCTCGCTCTCGATGAAGTCCGCCGGCCGGCCGCTGTGCATCCCGAAGAACTCCTGCGCCAGGGCCACCGTCCAGCGTTCGCCCGGGTGGAACGGCGAGTCCGCCGGGATCTCCAGCCCCAGGTGCATGCCGATGTCCACGATCACGCGGGCCGCGCGCATCATCTGGCAGTCCAGGTAGCCCAGGCGCTGCTCGGCGTCCTTGAGGTAGCCCAGCTCGTCCATCAGGCGCTCCGCGTACAGCGCCCAGCCCTCGGCGTTCGCGCTGACGAGGCCGACGCTCGCCTGGTAGCGCGACAGCTGGTCGGCCACGTGCGTCCACTGCGCCAGCTGGAGGTGGTGGCCCGGAACGCCCTCGTGGTACCAGGTGGAGACCAGGTCGTACACCGGGAAGCGGGTCTGCCCCATGGTGGGCAGCCAGGTGCGGCCCGGACGGGAGAAGTCCTCGGAGGGGTTGGTGTAGTACGGGGCCGCCGCGCCGCCCGACGGGGCGATCTTCGACTCGACCCGCTTGACCCGCTCGGCGAGCTCGAAGTGCGTGCCGTCGAGGTTCTCGATGGCCTCGTCCATCAGCCCCTGCAGCCAGGCCTGGACCTCGTCCACGCCCTCGATGTGGGTGCCGTGCTCGTCCAGGTGGCGCAGGACGTTCCACGGGTTGGGCTCGTCCGGGAGGATCTTGGCCGACTCGGCCTTCATCTCGGCGAGCAGGCGGTGGTACTCGGCCCAGCCGTAGGCGTACGCCTCGTCCAGGTCGAGGTCCGTGCCGTTGAAGTAGCGCGACCAGCGGGCGTAGCGCTCGCGGCCCACCGGGTCCGGGGCGTCCGCGACGGCCGGGGCGTACACGTCCCGCATCCAGTCCCGCAGTGCGACCACGGCGGCGGTCGCCGCGGCGGCCGCGGCGTCCAGGCCGGCGCGCAGGGCGTCGGGACCGGCGGAGGCGAACTCCCCGAAGAAGTCGCGCTCGGCGTCGTCGTCCTGGCCGGCCCAGGTGGTGAGCTGGCCGATGAAGGTGGCGGTGGCGCGCGGGCCGCCGAGGAGCCCGCGCTCCAGGCCGAGGGCGAGGCACTCGCGGTAGCCGGCGAGGGCGGCCGGGACGGCGCGCAGCCGCTCGGCGATGGCGGTCCAGTCCTCCTCGGTGTCGGCCGGGGTGAGGGTGAAGACCTCGCGCACCTCGTGCGCCGGGGAGTGGATGTTGCTGACGGCGCGCAGATCCTCGTCGGCCTCGTGGACCGCGAGTTCGGCGTTCAGGCGCTCGCGCAGCAGGCGGGCGCAGCGGCGCTCGACGTCGGTGTCGGCGCCGGGCAGCCGCTCGGCCTCGTCGAGCCGCGCCAGCGTGCTGCGCGACAGCCGGGCGGCCTCGGCGCGGCCGGCGGGGGAGAAGTCCGGCAGCCTGCCGGAGCTCGCGGCGACACCGAGGTAGGTGCCCACGATCGGGTTGATGGCGATGAGTTCGTCGACGTAGGCGTCGGCGACCTGACGGGGCAGAAGAGCCGCGCTGTCACTGTGGAGGGTGTCTGACATGCGGACATCTTCGTATGAGCGGCACCCCTACGTCATCACCGTACGGGCTTGTTCTCCTGTCGCAGTCCGGATCCCGGGCGCCTGGCGGCCTTGGCCGGCTCCAGCCGGGCCGTGATCACCAGGGTGCCCTCCTCGATCTGGTAGTCCAGGGGCAGGCCGAGGCCGCGCATGGCCGCGACCATGCCGGTGTTGGAGGCCTGGGTGACGGCGTACACGCTGTCGCAACCGGCCTCGACCGCCATCGCGAGCAGCCGGCGCAGCAGTTCGGAGCCGATGCCCCGGCGCTGCCATTCGTCCTCGATGAGGAGCGCGACCTCGGTCTCGTCCCCGTCCCACAGCAGGTGCCCGAGGGCGACGAGCCGGCCGGAGGCGGTGGTGGCGGCCAGGGTGCGGCCGAAGCGGGGGCTGAGGAGGTGGCCGAGGTAGCGGTCGGCGTCGGCGACGGGGCCGTGGTAGCGCAGGGCGAGGGTGCGGTCGCTGCACCGGTCGTGCATGGCGCGGGCGGCCGCCAGGTCGGAGCCGTCGGCGCGGCGCACGGTGATCTCGTTGCCCTCGGGCAGGGTCAGCACGTCCCGGCTCCGGGGGACGCGGGGGCCGAGGCGGGCGTCGAGCTCGACGAGGGCGCGGGCGCGGGCGAACTCGGTCGGGGTGAAGGGCAGGTAGGGGCGCTCCACGGTGATCGCCCCGCCCGAGGGGTCGCGCAGCCGCATGACGGTGGCCTCCAGGACGCCCTCGACGGGGGCGTCGGCGCCGTGGTTGGGGCGGCCGGAGAGGGTGGTGGCGGGGATCGACTGGATGGTGCAGCGGCCGAGGAGCTGGCGCAGCGCGAGGGGCAGTTCGGCGGCGTCCAGGGCGGTGCGGGTGGCCAGGCCCAGGACCCGGGTGGGGGTGTCCACCAGGTCGTGGGCGTCGGCGCGTTCGATCCAGGTGCCGCGGCCGCCGGCCCGGGCGACGGCGCGGGTCAGGTCGGCGGTGGCCAGGTGGCGCGGGGCGCGCAGCAGGAACTCGTCGACCGTGCCGCCCTCGGGGAGGGGGTGGGTCTGGAGGGTCAGGATGTCGACGTCGGCCCGGGCCAGGGCCGTGCACAGCGCGGCGAGGCTGCCGGGGGCGTCGCGCACGGTCGTCCGCATCCGCCAGAGGACCCCGGCCACCGGTGCGGTGTCCGCCGGGGCCTCCTCCGGCGCGGCCGGGGGCGGATCGGAGGGTGCGGTGGCCTCCGGCGGCGGCGCATGGCTGTGCCGGCGGGCCCACCAGGTGTGGAAGGCCGCCGTCACCAGGAGCGCGACGGCCGAGGCGACCAGCAGGAGCGGGCCCCGGGGGCCGTGCGCGACGAGGTTGGCGATGCCGTCGGCGACCGCCACGGCGCAGAAGAGGGCGGCGAGTTCGACGAGGTCCCGGCGCCAGTGGTGGCGGTGGGGACGCGGGGCGCGCGGGGCGAGGTTACGGTCAGTCATGCACAACACTCTGGCGGCCGGGTGTTGCGTGATCACGAACAGTCTGTGACCGACTGGTTAAGTGTCGCTCTGGCCCGTTTCTCCCGGTTTTCCGGCAGGTTTCGGCTGCTGCCGATCGCGGTCCGGCGGGTGCGCTCACGCCTGTCCGACGCGGCCCGGCTGGAGCACCTGGGTGAAGAGTACGCCGCCTCCCTGCCGGCGCAACCGCACGGTGAGTTCCCCGCTGTCGCCGTCGATCTCGACCTCGCCGTAGTACGGGGGGTTCTCCGCCGGGGACATGTTGGCGACCGGCGCCGACTGGACGAACTCGGTCCGCGGCCCGAACGTCGCGTCCAGCTTCCCGGCGGGGAAGCCGCCCGCGCCGACGGGTCCGGAGACGAACTCCCAGAACGGGGCGAAGTCGGTGAAGGCCGCGCGCTCGGGGGCGTAGTGGTTGGCGGCGGTGTAGTGGACGTCGGCGGTGAGCCAGAGGGTGCCCGTGATGTGCTGGTGCTTGATGTGGCGCAGGAGGTCGGCGATCTGGAGCTCGCGCCCGAGCGGGGCCCCCGGGTCGCCCTGGGCCACCGCCTCGAAGTCCGCCGCGCCGTCCGGGACGACGATCCCCAGCGGCATGTCGGCGGCGATCACCTTCCAGGTCGCCCGGGAGCGCGAGAGCTCCCGCTTGAGCCAGGCCAACTGCTCGGTGCCGAGGATGCCGACCGGGTCGTCGGTCTGGCGGCCGGGGGAGTTGGCGTCGCGGTAGGTGCGCATGTCGAGCACGAACACGTCCAGCAGCGGGCCGTGCCGCAGTACCCGGTACATCCGCCCCTCGGCGCGGCCGCCCCGCAGGTCGGTCACGGGGAAGTACTCGCCGAAGGCCCGGCGGGCGCGGGCCGCGAGGGTGTCCACGTCCTTGACGGTGTAGCGCGGGTCGTCGAGCAGCTGGCCCGGGTACCAGTTGTTGCGCACCTCGTGGTCGTCCCACTGGGCGAGGACCGGGACCTGGGCGTAGAACGCGCGCAGGTTGTGATCGAGCAGGTTGTAGCGGAAGTTCCCGCGGAACTCGGCGAGGGTCTCGGCGACCTTGGCCTTCTCCTCGGTGGTGACGTTGTGCCAGACGCGGCCGTCGGGCAGCGGTACGGCGGCCTTGAGCGGCCCGTCGGCGTAGATCGTGTCGCCGCTGAAGAGGAAGAAGTCGGGGTCGCGCAGCCGCATCTCGTCGAAGACCCGGTATCCGCCGAGCTCGGGGTTGATGCCCCAGCCCTGCCCCGCCAGGTCCCCGGACCACAGGAAGCGCACGTCCTGGCGGCGGGAGACGGGCGTGGTGCGGAAGCTGCCGCGCACCGGCTCGCCGCAGCGCCGGGGGTCGTCGGGGTCGGTGAGGACGACCCGGTAGTGGATCTGCCGGCCGGGCGGCAGGTCGCGCAGGGCGACGGTGCCGGTGAAGTCGGTGGCCGGGCCGAGGAAGGGGCCGCCGTGGCGGTGGACGCCGTAACGGAACGACTCGCTCGGGGAGGTCTCGACGTACATCCGCGCGGGCCGGTCGGAGCGGGTCCAGACGGTGGCCGAGTGGGCGGTGATCTCGCCGGACTGGACGCCCCAGAGGGCGGCCGGGCGGCCGGAACGGGTGAAGGCGGGCACCCGGGGGGAGGCGGCCAGCGCGGGCGCGGCGAGCGCCGTGGACAGGGCCAGGCCCACCGGGACGGCGAGGGACCCGCCGAGCAGGGACCGTCGGGTGTGCGGCATCGAGGCCATGGGTGCGGCTCCAGGGACGGCAGGGGGGATGGCCGGACCAGTGTGCCGCCGCACACCGGACCGGCCGGTACGCCCACGCGAACCGTGGATGAACACCCGTCAGCCGATCATGGTCACCCGCTGCCGCTGCCGCTGCCGCTGCCGCTGCCGCTGCCGCTGCCGCGGGCGGTCTCGCGGACGACCCGGGCGACGAGCGCCGGGTCGTCGTTCATCGGCACGTGCCCGCAGTCCCGCAGCCGCACCAGGCGGGCTCCGGGGATGGTCCGCTTGGCGCGCACGCCCTGGCGGGGCAGGAGCAGCCGGTCGCGGGAGCCCCAGGCGATCGTCACGGGCAGGCCGGGCAGGTCGTGGCCGAACCGCACGGGGCCGTCCGCCGCCAGGGTCCGCTCGAAGCCGGTGGCCTCCCGCAGCGCCAGGGTCTCGGCGACCACGGCCTGCGGGGAGCGCCGGCCCGGACGGGAGTAGATGCTGCCGGTGAGCGCGGCGCGGCCCGGGGCGCTGCGCGCCAGCCGCTCCAGTGCCGGGAGGGGGAGGGACCGGGCTCCGGCGCGCATCGCGCGCAGGGCGACGAAGGCGTAGACCCGCTCGGGCTCCGACCAGAACCCGGCGGGGGAGAGGGCGGTGACGGAGCGGGCGAGGCCGAGGCGTCCCATCTCCAGGGCGAGCAGGCCGCCGAGGGAGTTCCCCGCGAGGTGCGGGCGCTCGACGCCCAGCGCGGCGCAGAGCGCGCCGAGGGCCGGCGCGACGGTGCCGAGGTCGTACGGGACGCCCGGCGGCAGGGGCGCGGAGGCCCCGAAACCGGGCAGGTCGACGGCGATGACGTCGTACTCGGCCGCCAGGATCGCGGAGACCGGGTGCCAGGCCTGGAAGTGGTGGCCGATGCCGTGCAGCAGGAGCAGGGGTTCGCCCGCGCCCTTGCGCTCGTAGGCGACGGTGGCGGTGCGAGGGCCCTGCGGCGTGTCGATCGTGAAGGAGACCGTTGCGGTCATGCTGCTCCTCGTCGGGTGGACGCGATGCGGTGCGGGCCGTCGCTGAGGACCGCCGCCCCCATCATTACCGTCCGGTAGCCGCCGGGTCAGGGCCTTCCGGGAAACGCGAGGCGGGCACGAACATCCTGTGAACGTCTTGCTACATATGCCCGATCTGCCCGGCCGCGTGGCCAGGATTGGTCTTGACCAAGGGGGTGCGCCGTCCTATCGTCGCAGGGATAGTGCAGGAACCTTTAATAAACAAAGGCGCGGAACTGCGGCGCGGAACTGCCGCTCGAACCGCCGCCGGACACGGCGACGGCGGCGATCGCAGGAGGAGTCAGGGTGGGGACCACGCAGCTCGAATCGGTACCGGAGCCGAAGTACTGGCACCTCAAGACCGTCCTCAGCGAGGCGCTGGACCGGGACTTCGCGGTGGGCGAGGTCCTGCCGAACGAGCGTGAACTCGCCGCCCGCTTCGGCGTCGCCCGGGCCACCCTGCGCCAAGCCCTCGAACAGCTCGAACTCGAAGGGCGCCTGCAGCGCCGCCGCGGGGTCGGCACGACCGTCGCCCCGCCGCGGGTGGGCGTCTCCGTCGGCAGCGCGGGAGACGGCTGGCCCGGCGACAGCGCCGACGGCTGGGAGGCCGTGGACGCGGTGGAGACCGTCCCGGCCGGCGCGGTCCTGGCGCTGCTGGGCACCGCCGCCGGCCAGCCGGTCCACACGGTGCGCCGGACCCGCGTCACGCAGGGCCAGGCCGTCGCCGCCGAACTGCTGTACGTGCCCGCCACCTCCGTGCCCGGGCTCTCCGCCATCGACGCCCCCGCCGGACCCGCGCGGGCGCGCGCCGTCCTGCGGGAACTCCAGCGGCTCGCGCTGGACGGGCAGGACCGCTCGGTGGAGCTGGGCTCCGCCCGCGCCGACGACGCCAAGGAACTGGACCGGCTGCCGGGCGCCCCCGTGCTCCTGGTGACCACCCGCTACTTCACCGCCGAGGGCACGGCCGCGGTCTCCGTGGCCACCTACCGCGCCGACACCTGCCGCCTCACCTTCGGTGACACGGGCATGGAAATCACCGAAACCCGCGCCGCCTCCTGACCGAGCGGCAACACCGGCCACCCCCGGCCCCCCGCCGACGCCGAGGCGCGGGGTCCGGGGCGGAGCCCCGGAGGGGGAGCCGGAGGAGTCACCTGGCGGTGACGGTCTTCTCCACCGCGAACAGCTCCTGCTCCACATGGTCCAGCGCCAGCCGCAGCGCCCCCGTGGCCACCGCTGCCTCACCCAGCAGCGACAGCGCCACCCTCGGCGGCCGCAGGCAGTACCGCTCCAGCTCCCGCCGCAGCGGATCGAGCACCCCGTCCAGGCCGGCCGCCCAGCCGCCGACCACGACCAGCTCGGGATCCATCGCCAGGACCAGCGCCGCCACGTCGTGCACCAGCCGCTGGAGGAACCGTTCCACCGCGGCGACCGCCCGCTCGTCGCCCCGCTTGGCCATCGCGAAGACCTCCGCGACCGCCGGTTCGTCCAGCGGGTGCAGCGGCTCGCCCGTCGTCGACAGCAGCCGTTCCGGGGTGGCCTCCCGCCCCAGCAGGTGCAGCGCGCCGATCTCGCCCGCCGCGCCGCCGAAGCCCCGGTGCAGCCGGCCTCCGATCAGGGAGCCCGCGCCGGGGCTCAGTCCGGCCATCACGAACACCATGTCGTCGCTGTCCCGCGCCGCGCCCTTCCAGTGCTCGGCGACGGCCGCCGCGTTGGCGTCGTTCTCCACCCGGACCGGGCAGCGGAACGAGCGCCGCAGCCGCTCCCCGAGGGGCAGACCGGTCCAGCCGGGCAGGGCGGTCCCGAGGCGGACCGTGCCGTCGGCCTCCACGATGCCGGGGCTGCCCACCCCGACCGCCCGCAGCGAGTCGCGCGGGATGCCGGCCCGGCGCAGCAGATCGGCCACGGCCGCCCTGACCCGCTCCAGCCGTTCGTCGGCCGACGCGGTCTCGGCCACGTCCTTCGTGCCGGCCCCGATGACCCGGCCGTCCAGCCCGGACAGCAGCACGGCGATCCGGTGCGAGCCGATCTCGATGCCCAGCAGATGGCCGGCCTCGGCCCGGAACCGGAACCTCCTGGCCGGGCGGCCCTGCCGTCGCGCGCCTTCCTCCGCGTCGGCCTCGACCACCAGGCCGGCGCCCATCAGCCCCTCCACCACCCCCTCGACCGTCGGCCGGGAGAGCCCGGTCACCCGCGTGAGGTCGGTGAGCGTCGGCGATTCGGCCGCGCGCAGTGCGCGCAGCACCACGGCCGAATTGATCCGCCTGAGCAGAGAGGGATCCCCGCCGGTCAGCTGCCCCAACGTGTGTCCTCCCAGCTAGCGGCCCTGTCAGCCGGATCGTACTGCGCCCGCGGCGGCTCGGCGAGGAGCGGCCCCCCTCAGGCCGGTGAGACGAATCCGGACTCGTACGCGGTGATGACCGCCTGGGTCCGGTCACGCGCCCCCAGCTTGCCCAGGATCGCGCTGACGTGTGACTTGACCGTCTCCGTGCCGACGATCAGCTCGCGGGCGATCTCCACGTTGGTCAGCCCGCGTGCCATCAGCCGCAGGACGCCCTCCTCCCGCTCCGTCAGCGCGGCCCGCTCCAGGGCGGCCCGGGCCTGCCGGTTGCCGTACTCGGCGGCCAGGGCCCGTACCGCGGAGGGGAACAGCAGCGTCTCCCCCTCCGCCACCAGCCGCACCGCGTGCACGATCTCCGCCGGCCGGGCCCGCTTCAGCAGGAACCCGTCCGCCCCCGCGCGCAGCGCCTGGTAGACGTACTCGTCGTTCTCGAAGGTCGTGACCACGATGATCTTCGGAGGTGAGTCCACCGACCGCAGGACCGCCCGGGTCGCCTCGATCCCGTCGAGCAGCGGCATCCGCACGTCCATCGCCACCACGTCCGGCCGCAGTCGGCGGACCAGGGGGATGACGGACGCCCCGTCCGCCGCCTCACCCACCACCTCGATGTCGGGTTGGGAATCCAGGACGGCGCGCAGCCCCGCGCGCACCAGGGGTTCGTCGTCGACGAGCAGTACGGTTACCGGCATCCGCTCAGCCTATTCGCTCCAGGGGAAGCAGCGCCCGCACCCTCCAACCGCCGTCGTGGGGACCCGTTTCGGCACGGCCGCCCAGCAGCGATGCCCGCTCCCGCATCCCGCGCAGCCCGCTCCCCCCTCCCGTGCTGAAGGAAGGGCGTTCCGGCAGCGGGTTCGTCACCTCCAGCTCCAGCCGGCCCTCGGCCATCTCGACCCGCACGCGGACGGGGACGGGGCCGCAGTGCCGCAGCACGTTCGTGAGCGCCTCCTGCAAGATCCGGTAACCCTCCCGGGTGACGGGGCCCGGCAACTTCTCCAGCGGGCCCGTCAGTTCGGCGTCCACCGACGCCCCCGAGGCGCGGGCCGACTCCAGCAGCCGGTCCGCCTCCGCCAGCGTCGGCCGCTGCGACGCGGGCTGCGCGGACTCCCGCAGCACCAGCAGCACCCGCTCCAGGTCCTCCAGCGCGGCCCGCCCCGTCTCCTCGATCGCCAGCAGCGCCCGGTCGGTGAACTCCGGGTCACCGGCGGCCCGCGCCGCACCCGCCTGGACCACGGCGACGGTCAGCGCGTGCCCGATCGAGTCGTGGAGCTCCCGCGCGATGCGCGCCCGCTCCAGCAACTGCTCCGTACGCGCCTCCAGCGCACTGAGCCGCTCCGCCGCCGACGGCCCCAGCAGCCGCCCGGCGACCACGGTGACCAGCTCGCCGAGGACGAACACCACCACCATCAGCAGGACCAGGGGCAGGGGCGCCAACGCCGCCGCCGCCCATGGGGCGATCGTGTCCGGCAGGAGCCATTCCAGCTCCTCGCTCGACCCGTATCCGCACGCCAGGCGGATGAGGTCGACGGTCGTGACCGGCAGCCAGACCGAGACGCCCATGGCGACCGCGGCGAAGAGCATCCTCGTCTCCAGCCACACCAGCGTCCGCCAGCGGTCGGCCCAGCGCGCCGACGGCTCCGCGCTGATCGTGGCGTCGGCGCCGTCCCGCTCGTACGGAGCGAGCAGGAACCGGGCCTGGAGCCCCTCGGCCATCCGCACCCACGGCACGAACCCGAACGGCGCGACGATCACCAGCGGCACCCACGGCTTGTCCACGTCTATGAACTGCCACACGGCCACCAGCAGTACGGGCACGCACAGGTGCAACCAGCGGGTGTACGTGACTGGTTGGAACGGAGCGCGCAGAAGTCGGAACATGCCCTCATCGTCGCAGCGCCCCCTCACCGGGCGTCTCCCCCGTACGGGGGAGACGGGACCCTCGCACGGGGGAGGAGGGGGAGAGGCAGGACGAGGAGTCTTGAGCCATGAACACCATCGCGTTCCGAGAACTGACCAAGGCGTACGGCGCCTCCCGCGCCGTCGACCGCCTCACCTTCGACGTCCTGCCCGGCCGGGTCACCGGCTTCCTCGGACCCAACGGGGCCGGCAAGTCCACCACGATGCGCCTGCTGCTCGGCCTGGAGCGCCCGACCTCGGGCACGGCCACCGTCGGCGGACGGCACTACCGCGACCTGCCGGACCCGCTGCGCCGGGTCGGAGCGCTCCTGGACGCCCAGGCGGCGCACGGCGGGAGGACCGCGCGGGACCATCTGCGGATGCTCGCGGCCGCCGGCCGCATCCCGGCGGGCCGGGTAGAGGAGGTCATGGAGCAGACCGGCATCGCCCCGGTGGCCGGGCGGAGGATCAAGTCCTTCTCCCTCGGCATGCGCCAACGGCTGGGCATCGCCTCGGCCCTGCTGGGCGACCCGGAGGTCCTGCTCCTGGACGAGCCCACCAACGGCCTCGACCCCGAGGGCATCGTCTGGATCCGCGAGCTGCTCCGCGAGCTGGCCGCCGACGGCCGTACGGTCCTGGTCTCCAGCCATCTGATGTCGGAGACGGTGGCCTTCGCCGACCACCTGGTCGTCCTCGGGCGGGGCCGGCTGCTGGCCGACACCTCCATGGAGGAATTCATCGACGCCCGCAGCACCCCGCGGGTGCGGTTGCGCACCTCCGAGCCGGCCCGGCTCCGGGCGGCCCTGGCCCGGGAGGGGTTCGAGCTGACCGATGCCGACGGCGGGTGCTGGACGGTCGAGGGCATACAGGCCGAGCGCCTCGGCCGGATCGCCGCCGGGGAGGGCGTCCCCGTGCTGGAACTCGCCGACGAGCGGGCCTCGCTGGAACAGGCCTACCTCGATCTGACGGCCGAACACGCCCAGTTCGCCGCCACCCGCTGACCCGCCCCGAAGGAGGCTTCGCCATGAGCACCGCCCTGCCCACCCGACCCGTCCTGCACTCGGAATGGATCAAGATACGGTCCCTGCGTGCCAGTTCCACCGCGCTGGTCATGATCCTGGTGGCCACCGTCGGGGTCCAGACGCTGACGGCCGCCGCGATAGGCCGCAACCAGCAGGGCGTCCTGGGGGAGGACCCCCTGTTCGCGGCCTACTACGGCATCCTCTTCGGCCAGATCGCCGCCATGGCCTTCGGGACGACCGCCCTGGCGGCGGAGTTCCATCACGGCGCCCTGCGCACCTCGCTCGCGGCGGTGCCGAGCCGTACCCGCTTCTACCTGTCGAAGATGGTGGTGATCGGCGGGCTGGCCCTCGTCGTGGGCCAGGTCACCGGATTCCTCACCTTCCTCGCCGGTCAGGCCCTCATGGGTCCGTACGCCCTCCACCTCGGCGATCCCGGCAGCTACCGCGCCATCGTCGGCAGCGGCCTCTACCTCACGCTGATCGCCCTGCTCGCGGCCGGACTGACGGCCCTGCTCCGCAGCGGGGCGCTCGTGCTCAGCCTGCTCATACCCCTGTTCCTGATGGTGTCCTTCATCGTCGGGGCGGCCACCGGCGGTGTGGCCGAGTTCCTGCCGGACCGGGCGGGGCAGGCGGTGATGCACAGCCAGGCGGGAAGCGGTCTCGGGCCATGGAGCGGGCTGGGCGTCCTGGCCCTGTGGGCCGGTGCCGCGCTGGCGGGCGGCTGGCTGGCGGTGCGGCGCAGGGCGGCCTGACGCAGGGCCAGTTGTCAGTGGTCGCCGGAATACTGACGACATGACCACGGCAGAGCACCTCGACACGATCGACCGGCTCCGGGCCACGGCCTTCCCGCCGCTGCCGGCACAGGGCCCGCACCACAGCGGCGGGCCGGCGCACCACCTGGTCACGCTCAGCCTCACCCGGGACTTCTGGGACGACGACGGCTCGGGCCGGGAGGAGGCGGGCGAGCAGATCGCCGCCGAGTACGGGGCGCTGACCCAGGCCCTGACCGACCGGTGGGGGGAGCCGCAGGTCTTCGCCGTCGGCTCACTGCTGGACCGGGAGTTCGCGGGAGAGGAGATACCGGAGCCCTGGGACGTCATCTGCAACACCACCGACCACGTGCACCTGTGGCGGGCCGGGGACCAGTGGCTGGTGGTGTACGTGGCGCAGTGGGACAAGGAGTTCCCCTACCTGCTGACAGCGGGGATCACCGTGACCGACCCGCCCTAGGACCTGTCGTCAAACTCCCGTCTGCCCCGCGACGCCTGGCACGCGCTCTCGCCGCACCGGGCGAAAGCCAAGTACGTCCAGTACGCGGGCTTCCGCCCGGCGCACCGAGAGCACGCACCAGACGCCGCGGGGCCGCCCTCCGGGCGACGACGGGAGTGTGACGACAGGCCCTAGGAGCCTTCCGCGGCCTCGCGGAGGCGGGCGAACTCCTCGGCCATCGAGGCCGCCGTCCAGTGGGCGTTGAGGCCGCTCGGGTTGGGCAGGGCCCAGATGCGGGTCGCGCCGATGGTGCGCTCCTGCGGGCCTATGACGGCCTTCTTCTCCCCGAACGCCGTGCGGTAGGCGGTCACCCCGACCACGGCCAGCCACCGGGGACGCAGCCGTTCCACCTTCGCGGTCAGGATCCGCCCGCCCTCGCGGAACTCCTCGGCGCTGAGCTCGTCGGCGCGGGCGGTGGCCCGGGCGACGACGTTGGTGATGCCGAGGCCGTAGGACAGCAGCTCCTCCTGCTCGGCGGGGGCCAGCCGGCGCGGAGTGAAGCCGGACAGGTGCAGGACCGGCCAGAAGCGGTTGCCGGGGCGGGCGAAGTGGTGGCCCGTCGCGGCGGAGAGGAGGCCCGGGTTGATACCGCAGAACAGCACACGCAGACCGCCCGCGACCACGTCCGGGAGGACGCGGTCGCGGGCGGCTTCGAGCTCTTCGGGGGTCAGAGGATCGACCCCGGGGCGTAGCCGGCGGCTTCCGGGTGCTCCTTGGCGATGGCCTCGATACGGGAGACCACGGTCGCGACCTGGTCACCCGCGGCGCCCGTGAAGGACAGCTTGTCGGCCATCAGGGCGTCCAGCTGCGCGCGGTCCAGCGGCATCCGGTCGTCGGCGGCGAGCTTGTCGAGGAGCTCGTTGCGCTCGGCGCCCTGCTCGCGCATGGCCAGCGCGGAGGCGACCGCGTGCTCCTTGATGACCTCGTGCGCGGCCTCGCGGCCCACACCGGCGCGCACCGCGCCCATCAGCACCTTGGTGGTCGCGAGGAACGGCAGGTAGCGGTCCAGCTCGCGGGCCACGACGGCCGGGAAGGCGCCGAACTCGTCGAGGACCGTCAGGAAGGTCTCCAGCAGGCCGTCGAAGGCGAAGAACGCGTCCGGCAGGGCCACGCGGCGGACGACGGAGCAGGAGACGTCGCCCTCGTTCCACTGGTCGCCGGCCAGCTCGCCGGTCATCGAGGCGTAGCCGCGCAGGATGACCATCAGGCCGTTGACGCGCTCGCAGGAGCGGGTGTTCATCTTGTGCGGCATCGCGGAGGAGCCGACCTGGCCGGGCTTGAAGCCCTCGGTGACCAGCTCGTGGCCGGCCATCAGGCGGATCGTTTTCGCGATCGACGACGGGGCGGCGGCCAGCTGCACCAGGGCGGTGACCACGTCGTAGTCGAGGGAGCGGGGGTAGACCTGGCCGACCGAGGTGAAGGCCTGGGAGAAGCCGAGGTGCGCGGCGATCCGCTGCTCCAGGTCGGCCAGCTTGGCGGCGTCGCCGCCCAGCAGGTCGAGCATGTCCTGGGCGGTGCCGACGGGGCCCTTGATCCCGCGCAGCGGGTAGCGCGCGAGCAGGTTCTCCAGGCGGTCGTAGGCCACCAGCAGTTCGTCGGCGGCGGTCGCGAAGCGCTTGCCCAGGGTGGTGGCCTGCGCGGCGACGTTGTGGGACCGGCCGGCCATGACCAGCTCGGCGTGCTCGCCGGCGAGCTTGCCCAGGCGGGCGAGCACGGCGACGGTGCGGTCGCGGGCCAGCTCCAGCGAGAGGCGGATCTGCAGCTGCTCGACGTTCTCGGTGAGGTCGCGGGAGGTCATGCCCTTGTGGACGTGCTCGTGGCCGGCGAGGGCGTTGAACTCCTCGATGCGGGCCTTCACGTCGTGCCGGGTGACCTTCTCGCGCTCGGCGATGGAGGCGAGGTCGACGGTCTCCAGGACGCGCTCGTAGTCGGCGAGGGCGGCGTCCGGGACCTCGATGCCGAGGTCCTTCTGGGCGCGCAGGACGGCGAGCCACAGCCGCCGCTCCAGCGTCACCTTGTACTCGGGGGACCACAGGACGGCGAGCTCCGCGGAGGCGTAGCGGCCGGCCAGGACATTGGGGATGCGGGGCTTGGCTGTCACGTGTAGGGATTCTACTGGGGCCGGAGCTGTGCGTTTACGCAGGTGGGGGCAGTGCCCGCAATTGTGGCTTGCTACAAGAGCGGCGGGTTCCCGTATGGCAGAAGCTCCGGCCGCTTCGGCGGGCGGCCGTCGCCCGAGGAGCGGCCCGTCAGGCGGCGGCCGATCCAGGGCAGCAGGTGCCGCTTCGCGAAGCGCAGGTCCTCGGTGCGCCGTACGCCCCAGCCCGGCGCGGCGGCGGACGGCAGGGCCCGTGTCCAGTCGTCCTCGGCGGGCAGCCCGAGGGCCTGCCAGACCGCCTCCGCCACCCGCCGGTGGCCCTCGGCCGTCAGGTGCAGCCGGTCGGCGTCCCACAGCCGCGGGTCCCCGAGCGCCGGAGCCCCGTAGAGGTCCACCAGCAGTGCGCCGTGGCGTGCGGAGAGCTCCTCCAGGATGCCGAAGAGCTCCTCCATGCGCGGCCGGAAACGTTCCATCACCGGCCCCTGCCGGCCCGGCGAGCGCATCAGGACGAGCCGCCCGCACGACGGGGTCAGCAGCTCCACCGCGGCCTCCAGGTGGCCGCGGACGCGCCCCATGTCCACCTTGGGCCGCAGGGCGTCGTTCAGCCCGCCCACCAGCGTCACCACGTCCGCCCGCATCGCCGCGGCGACTGGGGCCTGGTCCTCGGCGATCTGCCCGATCAGCTTCCCGCGCACCGCGAGGTTGGCGTACCGGAAGCCCGGCTCGCGCGCCGCCAGGCGGGCGGCGAGGAGGTCGGCCCAGCCCCGGTAGGAGCCGTCCGGGAGCAGGTCGGACATCCCCTCGGTGAAGGAGTCCCCGACCGCGACGAAACTGGTGTATGACGCATTCATCTCCATGGCGGAGCGATGCTACCGCGCGGTACCCCGGCCGTGCAGGGCCGGGGACCGCACCAGGCCCCACCCGGTGGTCTAGGCCGAGGCCGGCCTGCCGAAGAGCTCGCGCAGGACGTCCTCCATCGTCACCAGCCCCGTCATGGCGCCGTCCGCCCCGAGGACCGCCGCCAGGTGGGTACGGCTGGCCCGCATGGCGGTCAGCACGTCGTCCAGCGGGGTCTCCGCCCGCACCTGGGCGATCGGGCGCAGTTCGGACACCGGGAAGGGCCGGCTCCGCTCCACCACGTCGAGGGCGTCCTTGACGTGCAGGTAGCCCAGGATCCTCCGCTGCCCGTCGACCACCGGGAACCGGGAGTAGCCCGACTCGGCCGACAGCCGCTCCAGCCCGGCGGCGGTGATGCCCTGCCGGGCCGTGACCACCCGGGCCACCGGCAGCACCACGTCGGCGACGGGCCGCCGCCCCAGTTCCAGGGCGTCGTGCAGCCGCTCGCTCGCCCGGCCGTCGATCAGCCCGGCGTCGCTGGAGTCCTTGACCAGCCGGGCCAGCTCGTCGTCCGAGAAGGTGGCCGCGACCTCGTCCTTCGCGTCCACCCGCAGCAGCCGCAGCAGGGTGTTGGCGAACGCGTTGATCGCGAAGATGACGGGCTTCAGCGCATGGGTCATCGCCACCAGCGGCGGGCCCAGGAGCAGCGCCGTGCGCACCGGCTCGGCCAGCGCCACGTTCTTGGGCACCATCTCGCCGAACAGCATGTGCAGGTACGTGGCCAGGGCCAGCGCGATCACGAAGGAGATCGCGTGCGTCACCCCGGACGGCACCCCGACGGCGTCGAGCAGCGGGCTCAGCAGGTGCGCGATGGCCGGCTCGGCGACCACGCCCAGCACCAGGGTGCACAGGGTGATGCCCAGCTGGGCCGCCGCCATCAGCGCCGACACGTGCTCCAGGCCCCACACGACCGCGCGGGCCCGCCGGTCGCCCTGCTCGGCGTACGGCTCGATCTGGCTGCGCCGGACCGAGATCAGCGCGAACTCCGCGCCGACGAAGAAGGCGTTGACGACCAGCGTCGCCAGGCCGATCAGCAGCTGGATCGCGGTCATCGGTCCCCCTCCGGGCTCTCGTCGCCGGGTGTCTCGGCCGGGGCGTGCAGCAGCACCCGCGCGGCGCGGCGGCCGCTCGCGTCCACCACGTCCAGGCGCCAGCCCTCCAGCTCCATCCGGTCCCCGACGGCCGGGATCCGGCCCAGTTCGGCGGCTATCAGCCCGGCCAGGGTCTCGTACGGGCCCTCGGGCACCCGCAGTCCGATCCGCCGGAGCTGGTCGGTGCGGGCGGCGCCGTCGGCGGAGTACAGGGCGCGGCCGGACTCGTCCGTGCCGGCCGGTGCCAGGTCGGAGGTCTCGTGCGGGTCGTGCTCGTCGCGCACCTCGCCGACGACCTCCTCGACGATGTCCTCCAGGGTGGCCACACCGGCGGTGCCCCCGTACTCGTCGATCACCACGGCCATCGTCTGCCGGCCGGAGAGCCGGTCCAGCAGCCGGTCCACGGTCAGCGACTCCGGTACGAGGAGGGGCTCGCGCAGCAGCCTCGACACCGGGTGGCGGTGGCGCTCCTCGGCGGGCAGGGCCAGGACGTCCTTGATGTGGACGGTCCCGACGACGGTGTCCAGGCTGCCCCGGTAGACGGGGAACCGGGACAGGCCGGTGGCCATGGTCGCGTTGGCCACGTCCTCGGCGGTGGTCTGCACGTCCAGGGCCGTGACCTGTACGCGCGGGGTCATCACGTTCTCGGCGGTCAGGTCGGCCAGGTTCAGCGTCCGCACGAACAGCTCCGCCGTGTCCTTCTCCAGCGCGCCCGCCTTGGCGGAGTGCCGGGCCAGGGCCACCAGCTCCTCGGGGCTGCGGGCGGAGGCCAGCTCCTCGGCGGGCTCCATGCCCAGCCGGCGCACCAGGTGGTTGGCGGTGGTGTTGAGGTGGCTGATCAGCGGACGGAAGGCGCGGCTGAAGACCCGCTGCATGGTTGCCACGCGCTTGGCGATGGCCAGGGGGGAGGAGATGGCCCAGTTCTTGGGGACCAGCTCGCCCACGACCATCAGGACCACGGTCGACACGACGGTGCCGAGGACCAGGGCGGTGGAGGAGGCGGCAGGGGCCGACAGGCCCATGGCCTTGAAGGGGCCCGTGAGCAGCGCGGCGATCGACGGCTTGGAGATCATGCCGATGACCAGGCCGGTCACGGTGATGCCGAGCTGGGCGCCGGAGAGCTGGAAGGTCAGGCTGCGGACGGCGGCCAGTGCGCTGTCCGCGCCGCGCTCGCCGCGCTCGACGGCCCGTTCGAGCTCGCTGCGCTCGACGGTGGTCAGCGAGAACTCGGCGGCGACGAAGATCCCACAGGCAAGGCAGAGCAGCAGCGCCACGACGAGCAGGAGCACTTCGGTCATCGGTCGATCACCTCCGTCCCATGATCGGCCAGGGGACGGGGTGCCGCGCGGTGTCGCGCGCGGGAGTGCCGGGGACTGGGAGGCTCGCCCATGGGCGGACGCTCACACCTTTCGGTCGGGAGGGCTCGGACGGGTTCCGAGGGGCCCGGGAGGACCCTCACCACATGGTAAAGGAAAGGCAAAGGGATTGGCTCCTCCTTTTGGCCGAGTATGCGCGGGTGGTGGGATCGGCGCATGGACGATCTTCGTATCGGCACAGCCTCCGCCGCGGACCTGCCCGCCGTACTGGACTTCTGGAAGGCCGCCGCCAAGGGCACGAGCATCAGCGACGACCTGGCCGGAATCGGGCGGCTGCACGCCCGCGACCCCGAGGCTCTGCTGCTCGCCCGGCGCGGCGGGGAGCTCGTCGGCACGGTGATCGCGGGGTTCGACGGCTGGCGCTGCCACCTGTACCGGCTCGCGGTCCACCCGGCGCACCGCCGGCGGGGGATCGGGTCGGCCCTGCTCGCCGCCGCCGAGGAGCGGTTCGCGGAGCTGGGCGGGCGGCGCGCCGACGCGATGGTCCTCGACGGGAACGGGCAGGCGCACGGTGCCTGGGACGCGGCCGGCTACCACCCCGAGGAGATCTGGACCCGCTGGGTCAAGCCGCTGGCCGGCTGACCCCGCCGGGGCGGACGGCCGTACGGGGACACGTCTCAGTCGCGGCGCCGGGCCGAGCCGATGACGCAGTACGAGGTGGGCAGGGACGGGCCGCGCTCGGGCAGGCGGAAGGAGCGGTGCGAGGTGATCCGGAAGCCGGCCGCCTCGATCGCGGCGAGCGGGTCGCGGGCCGTGTGGCAGCCGCCGAACAGGCGGGGCCAGACCGTCCGGTCGAGCGCCCGTTGCACGGAGGCCATACCGGGGCCGGGGGCGATCCCGTGCTCCAGGAAGCGCAGCTCGGCGTCGGGGCGCAGCACCCGGTGCAGTTCGCTGAGGGCGCGCGGCAGGTTCCGTACGGTGCACAGCACCAGCGAGGCCACGGCCGCGTCGAAGGCCTCGCTCTTGAGGGGGAGGGCCTCGGCGACACCCGGCACGAGGTCCACCGGCACCTCGGCGCGCAGGGCGGCGGAGGCCGCGAGCCGGCGCAGGGTGGCCTCGGGTTCGACCGCGACGACCTCGGAGACGGCGCGCGGGTAGTGCGCGAAGTTCAGACCGTTGCCGGCGCCGATCTCGATGACGCGGCCCGACACCCCCCGCAGGAGCTCCTCGCGCAGCGCCCCGATCCCGGCACGGGTCTCGGCGGCGGTGCTGGCGCGGGCGTAGAACCGGGCGAAGCAGGGGTGGTGGACCGAATCGGGGGCGTGGGCGGGCATGGGGCGGCCTCCGGGCGCGGGTCGGGGGCTGACGGGCGGACACACGGGCGCGCACGTGTGCCCTCCGGGGGCTGTTCCCCACCCCGCCGTGCCACGAAACCGGCCCGTCGGGGCTACGGGGGAGTACCGCCGCGCGGAGCCGGCCCCACCCGCCCTTCCGCCGTTCTCCCCCGCCACCGCCGGGAGGTGCCCCCGGCGGGCCCTACGCCGGCCAGGCGGTCAGGAAGGAGTCCGCCGACCACGTGCCGTCCAGGGCCGGGGCCAGCCAGGCCGGGGCCGCCGCCCGGAAGGCGTCCGGGGCCAGGGCGCCCGAGCCCTGCGGGACGGCGCCGAGGAGCGGGAGGCCGGACACCTTCGGGAGGTCGGCCAGGTTGCAGCGGGAGGCCAGGTCGGGGGAGTCCGGCCAGCTGCCCACCACCACCCCGAGCCCGCGCAGCCCCCGCGCGGTCAGGGCCTCCGCCGTCAGGGCCGTGGAGTTGAGGGTGCCGAGCCCCGCCGGGGCCACCACCAGCACCGGCGCCGCCAGCAGCCGGGCCGCGTCGGCCAGGGTGTGGCCCTCCTCGTCGAAGCGGACCAGCAGCCCGCCCGCGCCCTCCACCAGCACCAGGTCGTGCGCCCGGGCCAGCCCGGCGGCCGCCTCCGCGATCCGCGACGGCGCGAGGGTCGGCAGCCCGGAGCGCCGCGCCGCGGTGTCGGGCGCCAGCGGCTCGGGGTAGCGGGCCAGCTCCAGCGCCGTCACGGACGGCCCGGCCAGGCGTACGGTCTCGGCCGCGTCCCCCGGCTCGTCCGGTCCCACGCCGGTCTGTGCCGGCTTGAGCACCGCCACCGAACGCCCGGCGGCCACCGCGGCCGCCGCGATGGCCGAGGTGACCACCGTCTTGCCGATTTCCGTGCCCGTACCGGACACGACGATCACGGACATCTCAGCCCTCCCGGGCCGCGGCGACGGCCGCGCGGCAGATACGGGCGACGTCGGCGTCGCCGGTGACGAACGGGGGCATCGTGTAGATCAGGTCGCGGAACGGGCGCAGCCACACGCCCTCCCGGACCGCGGCCCGCGTCGCGGCCCACACGTCGACCGGGTGGTCCAGCTGGATCACGCCGATCGCGCCCAGGACCCTTACGTCCTCGACCCCCGGCTGCCCGGAGGCCTCCGCGAGGCCCTCGCGCAGGCCCGCCTCGATCCGCTTGACCTCGCCCGCCCAGTCCTGGCCGAGCAGCAGGTCGACGGAGGCCAGCGCCACGGCCGTGGCGAGGGGGTTGCCCATGAAGGTCGGCCCGTGCGCCAGCACCGGCACCTCGCCCTGCGAGATCCCGTCGGCGACCTTCCCCGTGCACAGGGTGGCGGCGAGGGTGAGGTAGCCGCCCGTCAGGGACTTGCCGAGGCACATCACGTCCGGGGTGATCCCCGCGTGGTCGGCCGCGAAGAGCGCGCCGGTCCGGCCGAAGCCGGTCGCGATCTCGTCGAGGACCAGCAGCACCCCGTACTCGTCGCACAGCTCCCGCAGCACCCGCAGGTAGCCCGGGTTGTGGAAGCGCATGCCGCCCGCGCCCTGCACCACCGGCTCCACGATCACCGCGGCCAGCTCGTCCGCGTGCGCGGCGACCAGGGAACGCAGGTGGGCGGTGTACGCCGGGTCGACGGGGGAGTCGAAGTCCCCGGGCGGGGTGTCCGCGAAGACCTGCTGCGGCAGGTGGCCCTGCCACAGCTCGTGCATGCCGCCCTCGGGGTCGCAGACGGCCATCGGCTGCCAGGTGTCGCCGTGGTAGCCGCCGCGCCAGGTCAGCAGCCGGGTCTTGCCCGTCCGCCCCAGCGAACGCCAGTACTGCAGGCACATCTTGACGGCGACCTCGACGGACACCGAACCGGAGTCCGCGAGGAACACGTGCTCCAGTCCGGGCGGGGTGATCTCCACCAGCCGGGCGGCGAGCCGCACGGCGGGCTCGTGGGTGAGCCCGCCGAACATCACGTGCGACATCCGGCCCAGCTGGGCGGTGGCCGCCTCGTTGAGCGCCGGGTGGTTGTAGCCGTGGATGGCCGACCACCAGGAGGACATGCCGTCGACCAGCTCCTCCCGCCCCTGCGCCGGGGCGGCGAGCCGCAGCCGGACCCCCGAGGCGGAGGAGACCACGAGGGTCTCCTGCCGCCCGGGCATCGGGCCGTACGGGTGCCAGACGTGCTGCCGGTCCAGGGCCAGCAGGCCGGCCGTGGACGAGGCGGGGTCGAGCGGGTCGTGCAGGGGGAACGGGTCACGCATTGGGGGCGAGATCCGTCCCCGCGCCGCGGCGCCGCACCGCCACCAGGTCCGGACGCACCTCGCCCGGCTCGGCCTGGGCCGGGGCCTCGGCAGGAGCCTCGGCGTGGGCGTGACCGGAGCACCCGCCGCAGGCCGCACCGCAGCCGGGCGCCTCGGCGTCCGCCGGACCGCAGCCGCCGCCGGCCGAGCCGCAGACACCGCCGGCGCGGGCCGCGGCCGCCGCCTCGGCGGCGTCGGCCCGGTGCGCGGGCAGGGTGGTGGTGCCGGCGCCCTCCACCTCGAAGCCGGCGTCCGCGATCATGTCGAGGTCGGCCTGGCCGGCCTGGCCCTCACTGGTGAGGTAGTCGCCGAGGAAGATGGAGTTGGCCACGTGCAGCGCGAGCGGCTGCATCGAGCGCAGGTGCACCTCGCGGCCGCCGGCGATCCGGACCTCCACGTCGGGGCAGACGAACCGGACCATCGACAGGATCCGCAGGCAGCGCTGCGGGGTGAGGTTCCACTCCTTGGCGAGCGGGGTGCCCTCGAACGGGATCAGGAAGTTGACCGGCACGGAGTCCGAGTCCAGCTCGCGCAGCGAGAAGACGACGTCGACCAGGTCCTCGTCGCTCTCGCCCATGCCGGCGATCAGGCCCGAGCAGGCCGACAGGCCCGCCGCGTGCGCCTTCTGCACCGTGTCCACGCGGTCCGCGTAGGTGTGCGTCTTGGTGATCTGCCCGTACGTGGCCTCGGAGGTGTTGAGGTTGTGGTTGTAGGCATCCGCACCCGCGTCGCGCAGCTTCTCGGCCTGGCCGTCGGAGAGCAGACCCAGACAGGCGCACACCTCCACGCCCTCGTTCTGCTCCTTGATCGCGGCGATCGTCTCGCCGACGCGGGCCACGTCGCGGTCCGTCGGACCCCGCCCGCTCGCCACGAGACAGACCCGCTTGGCGCCGCCGGCGACACCGGCCGCGGCGGCCTGGGAGGCCTCGTCCGGCTTCAGCCACGTGTACTTGAGGATCTCGGCCTTCGACCCCAGTCGCTGGGAGCAGTACGAGCAGTCCTCGGGGCAGAGCCCCGACTTCAGGTTGACCAGGTAGTTCAGCTTGACGCGGCGCCCGAACCACTGGCGGCGCACCTTGCCGGCAGCGGCCACCACGTCGAGCAGTTCGTCGTCGGAGGTCGCCAGCACGGCGAGCGCCTCTTCGCGGGTCGGCAGCTCGCGCCGCAGCCCCTTGTCCACCAGGGTGTTCAGCAGGTCCATGCGCCCGATCCTGTCCCACGCGACCACTCCCGGCCAAGGAGAGATCGGACAACATGGCCGGAAGGGAGTGTGTGGATCGCCACACCGACCCCTCGGGTCACGTCCGGATAGGGTCGAGCAGATCTGTCGACTGCCGACAAAACGCGAGACACATCGTGAGACGGGACGCGAGGACGCCGATGACCCAGCCCAGCCCGGAACCCGAGGACGTCTTCGCCTGGATCGACGGCGCGGAGCGGCGGCGCGAGGAGGCGGGACTGGTACGGACGCTGCGTCCGCGCCCCGCCGACTCGCCCCTCCTGGACCTCGCGAGCAACGACTACCTCGGCCTCTCCCGGCACCCCGAGACCGTGCGCGGGGCCTGCGCGGCGGCCGAGCGGTGGGGCGCGGGGGCCACCGGCTCCCGCCTGGTCACGGGGACGACCGAGCTGCACACCGAACTGGAGCGGGAGCTGGCCGCTTTCGCCGGTTTCGAGGCGGCCCTGGTGCTTTCGTCCGGGTATGCCGCCAACCTCGCCGCGGTGACCGCGCTGAGCGGCCGGGGCACCCTGGTCGTCTCCGACTCCGGGAACCACGCCTCGATCGTCGACGGCTGCCGGCTCTCGCGCGCGGAGGTCGAGGTGACCCCGCACGGCGACGTGGAGCAGGTCCGCAAGGCCCTCGCCGGGCAGGCGGGCCGCGCCCTGCTCGTGACCGACTCGGTGTTCTCCGTCGACGGGGACGCCGCCCCGCTCGCCGCGTACGCCGCCGCCTGCCGGGAGGCGGGCGCCGCCCTGGTCGTGGACGACGCGCACGGGCTCGGGGTGCTGGGCGAGGGGGGCCGGGGCGCCCTGCACGCGGCCGGGCTCGCGGGGGCTCCCGGGGTGGTCGCGACGATGACCCTCTCGAAGTCGCTGGGCAGCCAGGGCGGAGCGGTCCTGGGACCGGCCAAGGTGATCCGGCACCTGGTCAACACCGCCCGCGCGTTCATCTTCGACACCGGCCTCGCCCCGGCCGCGGCGGGCGCGGCGCTGGCGGGCCTGCGCCTGCTGGAGCGGGAGCCGCAGCGCGCGGCCCGGGTCCGGGAGGTGGCCGCCGAACTGTACGGACGGCTCACCGCGTCCGGCCTGACCGCGGCCAGGCCGGACGCGGCCGTGGTGTCGGTACGGGCCCCGTCGGCCGCGGCGGCACTGCGCTGGGCCGCCGACTGCCGCGAGGAGGGACTGTCCGTGGGGTGCTTCCGTCCGCCGTCGGTGCCGGACGGCATCTCCCGGCTGCGGCTGACCGCTCGGGCCGATCTCACGGGGGACGAGATCGCCCGGGCCGTCGCGACGGTCCTGCGGACCGCACCGGCCGGAGCCACGGACCCGGTTCAGCGGTAGGACGTCACACGCGCACGTCCGTCCGTACGGAGGCGAGGAAGCCGTCCCAGGCCGGCCCGGTGAAGAGCACGGCCGGGCCGTCCGTCCGCTTGGAGTCGCGGACGGCCAGCAGGCCGCCGGTCAGGGCGGCCGCTTCCACGCAGTTGTTCATCCCGGTGCTGCGGCTGCTCCGCCGCCACCGCGCACTGTGCAGAAGTCCGCCGGGGGATAAGGGGGTTGCGGACACGGGGGGTGCCTCCTTACGCGTCGTCAGCGAGTGAGCTGATGAGGTCCGACGAGTCACGGGGCGGGAGGGCGTGCGCCTGGATCGCGCGGAACGCGGCGCTGTACGCCTCAAGGTCTTCCTTCCGCTCCAGATAGAGGCTACTCGTCAAATGGTCGAGTACCACCACATCCAGATCGGCGATGTTCGGAAATGAGAAAATGACGAACGGTCCGGTCAGGCCGAGATGACCCCCCACGGTGAACGGCAGCACCTGGAGGTGCACTTGGGGCAGCCGTGCCACCTCCGCCAGGTGCCGTAGCTGCTCCCGCATCACCCCCGGCCCGCCGATCTGCCGGCGCAGCACCGCCTCGTCCAGTACGGCACTCAGCTCCAGCGGGGGATCGGCCCGCAGCACCGCCTGTCGGGCCAGCCGTACCTCGACCAGCGCGTCCACCTTCGGCTCCGGCAGCCCGCCCAGCGCGGCCCGGGTGACGGCCCGGGCGTACCCGGCGGTCTGCAGCAGGCCGGGCACCACCGAGAGTTCCACCGTCCGCGCCGAGCGGGCCCCGGCCTCCAGGCTGATGAAGTCCCGGTACTCCTGCGGGAGCAGGCCCCGGTAGTCGTGCCACCACTGCCGCCCGCGCGCCTCCCCGCCACCCGCCGCCGGCCCGGCAGCCGAGGCCCCCAGGGCCTCCAGCAGGGCGCGCTGCTGGGGCCCCACCACGTCGCCGTAGGCGTCCAGCAGTAGCCGGATGTCCTGCGTCTTCACGCCACTGCGGCCCGTCTCGATACGGCTGACCTTCGACTGGTGCCAGCCCACGATGCGGGCCACCTCGCCGCTCGTGAGCCCGGTACGGTCGCGCAGTGCGCGCAGTTCCTCGCCGAGCTTGCGCCGGCGCACCGCGGGGCCGTGCTGCATACCCGCTCTCCTTCCACCGGCACAGCTCGCACCAGTCTGCCGTCCAAATACGCTCTTCCGTAGCAGAGTTCACCGCATTGGGCGACAGATATATGCATATCTTGGGGGAACGGCGGAAACGGCGGCACGATGGGTGGCACTCTGGCGCTCAGCGCAGATCCGGGGCGGTTCCGTCCCGGTGGGAAAGGGACGTCGCCATGGCAGATCAGCTGGAAGCATCCGTCACCCTGCCGAGCGACCCGGTCTCGGTGGCCGCCGCCCGCCGCTACGTCGCCCAGGTGCTGGGCGAGTGGGGACTGCCCGAGGACGCCGACACCGCCGACACCGTACGGCTGGTCGTATCGGAGCTCGCGACCAACTCCGTCCAGCACACCTTCGGACAGTCGCCCACCTTCACCGTCGACCTGCGTCTGGAGCGCGAGGAGTGGCTGCGCGTCGGGGTGACCGACAGTCACCCGCGCTGGCCCAGGCGGCTGCCCGCGGCCGTCCAGCAGGACAACGGCCGGGGCATGGTCATCATCCGCTGGCTGGCGGCGGAGGCCGGAGGCCGGCTCTCGGTCAGCCCCACCGAGGACGGCGGCAAGACGGTGTGGATCTCGCTGCCCTGGCCGGCCGGCGCGGCCGCCGCCGGGACCGTCCGGGGCCGCTGAGGGCGGCGGACCGGGCGATCGTATGACGAACCCGGCGCCGTACCCCCCGACGGGATGAACCGGGTGGCTTCCGGAAACGTGGGTTAACCAGGCGGAAAACTGCCGCCCCTAGGGTGTGCTCCGCGGCCTTTCGCCAACGGCCGCCCATGGGCCGGTAAAGCGGCGGTGATCGGGACGGAAAGCCTCGCTCTGCGTTGGGCAAGACATGCTTGGCATGGATATACGCAGGTCAACAAAGTGTTGACGACCGGTACGGTTCGCCACGGCGCGATGAGATCTTGTCCCGGAAGCTTGGTGATACAGGTGCAGTTGACACCACACGAACAAGAGAGACTGATGATCCACGTCGCCGCCGACGTGGCCGAGAAGCGCAGGGCGCGCGGGGTCCTCCTCAACCACCCCGAGGCCATCGCCCTCATCACCTCCCACCTCCTCGAAGGGGCCCGCGACGGGCGGACCGTGGCCGAGCTCATGGAGTCCGGCCGCAAGGTGCTCACCCGCGACGAGGTCATGGAGGGGATCCCCGAGATGATCCACGACGTCCAGGTCGAGGCGACCTTCCCCGACGGCACCAAGCTCGTCACCGTCCACGACCCGATCGTCTGAAGAGGACCGACCCGATGATCCCCGGCGAAATCGCCTTCGGGGACGGTCCGGTGCGCCTCAACGAAGGCCGCCCCGTCACCCGCCTCACCGTGCTCAACGCCGCCGACCGGCCCGTCCAGGTCGGCTCCCACTACCACTTCGCCGAAGCCAACCCCGGCCTCGACTTCGACCGGCAGGCCGCGCGCGGCCTGCGCCTGAACATCGCCGCCGGCACCGCCGTCCGCTTCGAGCCGGGCATCCCGGTCGCCGTGGAACTCGTACCGCTCGGCGGACTGCGCACCGTGCCCGGACTGCGCGGGGAGACCGGAGGACCCCTCGATGGCTGAGATCTCGCGCCAGGCGTACGCCGACCTCTTCGGCCCCACCCGGGGCGACCGCATCCGGCTCGCCGACACCGACCTCTTCGTCGAGATCGAGCAGGACCTCAGCGGAGGCCCCGGCCACTCCGGTGACGAGGCCGTCTTCGGCGGCGGCAAGGTCATCCGCGAGTCCATGGGACAGGCCCGCACCACCCGCGCCGAGGGCGCCCCCGACACCGTGATCACCGGCGTGGTCGTCCTGGACCACTGGGGCATCGTCAAGGCCGACGTCGGCATCCGCGACGGCCGCATCTGCGGCATCGGCAAGGCCGGCAACCCCGACACCATGGACGGCGTCGACCCCGCCCTGGTCATCGGACCCGAGACCGAGATCATCGCGGGCAACGGGAAGATCGTCACGGCCGGCGCCATCGACACCCACATCCACTTCATCTCGCCGACCGTCGTCGACGAGGCCCTCGCCTCCGGCATCACCACCCTCGTCGGCGGCGGCACCGGCCCCGCCGAGGGGTCCAAGGCCACCACCGTCACCCCCGGCCCCTGGCATCTGGCCCGGATGTTCGCGGCGCTGGAGCACTACCCCGTCAACATCGGCCTGCTCGGCAAGGGCAACACCATGTCCCGCGAGGGCATGTACTCTCAGCTGCGCGGCGGCGCCCTCGGGTTCAAGATCCACGAGGACTGGGGGGCCACCCCCGCCGTCATCGACGCCTGCCTGACCGTCGCCGACGAGACCGGCACGCAGGTCGCCATCCACACCGACACCCTCAACGAGGCCGGTTTCGTGGGCGACACCCTCGCGGCCATCGCCGGGCGGACCATCCACTCGTACCACACCGAGGGCGCGGGCGGGGGTCACGCCCCCGACATCATCACCGTGGTCTCCGAGCCGAACATCCTGCCCAGCTCCACCAACCCCACCCGGCCGCACACCGTCAACACCGTCGAGGAGCACCTCGACATGCTGATGGTCTGCCACCACCTCAACCCGGCCGTCCCCGAGGACCTCGCCTTCGCCGAGTCCCGGATCCGGCCCTCCACCATCGCGGCCGAGGACGTGCTCCACGACCTCGGGGCCATCTCCATCATCTCCTCCGACTCCCAGGCCATGGGCCGGGTCGGCGAGGTCGTGCTGCGCACCTGGCAGACCGCCCACGTGATGAAGAAGCGGCGCGGCTTCCTGCCCGGCGACGGGCCCGCAGACAACCACCGGGCCCGCCGCTACGTCGCCAAGTACACGATCAACCCGGCCGTGGCCCAGGGCCTCGCCAAGGAGATCGGCTCGATCGAGGTGGGCAAGCTCGCCGACCTGGTGCTGTGGAACCCGGCCTTCTTCGGCGTCAAGCCCGAGGTCGTCGTCAAGGGCGGCCAGATCGCGTACGCGCAGATGGGTGACGCCAACGCCTCCATCCCCACCCCCCAGCCGGTGCTGCCCCGGCCCATGTACGGGGCCATCGGCCGCGCACCCGGCCTGAACTCGCTCAACTTCACCTCCCAGGCCGCCCTCGACGACCACCTGCCCGAACGGCTCGGCCTCACCAAGCGGTTCACGGCCATCGAGAGCACCCGCGAGACCGGCAAGACGGACATGCGCAACAACGACGCCATGCCAAGGGTCGAGGTCGACGCCGACACCTTCACCGTCAGCATCGACGGCGAGGTCGTGGAGCCCGCTCCCGCCGCCGAGCTGCCCATGGCCCAGCGCTACTTCCTCTTCTGATGGAGGACCGCTCCCGATGAGCCTCGCCGCGCTGCTCGTCCTCGCGGACGGCCGCTTCCCCGCCGGAGGGCACGCCCACTCCGGCGGGGCGGAGGCCGCCTGCAAGGCGGGCCGGATCCACGACGCCGCCTCCCTGGACCAGTTCTGCCGGGGCCGGCTGCACACCGCCGGGCTGACCGCCGCCGCCCTCGCGGCGGCGGCCGCCCTCGGGCTCGACCCGGCGGAGCTCGACGCCGCCGCCGACGCCCGCACCCCCTCGCCCGCGCTGCGCGCCGCGGCCCGCCGGCTCGGCCGGCAGCTGCTGCGCGCGGCCCGCGCCACCTGGCCCGCCGCCGAACTGGACGCTTTGGCCGCCGCCTTCCCGCGCGGGGCGCACCAGCCCGTGGTGCTCGGCCTCGCCGCCCGGGCCGCCGGGCTCGGCGCCCTGGACGCCGCGCACGTGGCGGCGTACGAGAGCGTCAGCGGTCCGGCCACCGCCACCGTACGGCTGCTGGGCCTCGACCCCTTCGAGGCGAGTGCCGTCCTGGCCGGCCTGGCACCCGAGCTCGACGCGGTGGCGGCCCGGGCCGCCGAGGCCGCGGGGCTCGCCCGCGACCAGGGCACGGACGCGCTGCCCGCGGCCTCGTCCCCGCTGCTGGAGATCGCGGCGGAGGCCCATGCCGACTGGGCGGTACGCCTCTTCGCCTCCTGAGCGCGGGCGCCCCCCACCACAGACCATCCCCAAGGAGAACAGCCGTGCACCTCGACCACCACGTGACGTACCCCCACCGGCACACGCACAGCGCCGCGCCCCTGCGCGCCGACGGCACCCGCCGCGCCCTGCGCATCGGCCTCGGCGGACCCGTCGGCTCCGGCAAGACCGCCACCGTCGCCGCGCTCTGCCGCGCCCTGCGCGCCGACCTGTCGATGGCCGTCGTCACCAACGACATCTACACCCGCGAGGACGCCGAGTTCCTGCTCCGCGAGGCGGTCCTGCCCCCCGAGCGGATCAGCGCGGTCGAGACCGGCGCCTGCCCGCACACCGCCATCCGCGACGACATCTCCGCCAACCTGGAGGCCGTCGAGGAACTGGAGGAGACGGTCGGCCCCCTCGACCTGATCCTCGTCGAGTCCGGCGGGGACAACCTGACCGCCACCTTCTCCCGGGGCCTGGTCGACGCCCAGATCTTCGTCATCGACGTGGCCGGCGGCGACGACATCCCGCGCAAGGGCGGCCCCGGCGTCACCACCGCCGACCTGCTCGTCGTCAACAAGACCGACCTCGCCCCGTACGTCGGCTCCGACCTGGAGCGGATGGCCCGCGACGCCGCCGAGCAGCGCGGGGACCTGCCCGTCGCCTTCCAGTCCCTGCGCGGCGCCGAGGGCGTGGCCCCCGTGGCCGCCTGGGTCCGCGAGCGCCTCGCGGCCTGGGCCGTACGGTGACCGGCGCGCCTCCCGCCGAGGCGCCCCTCGCGCCGGCCGGGCTGCGGGCCACCGCCCGCATCGCCGCCACCGCCGACGGGCGCGGCGGCACCGCCCTGCCGGTGCTGGCCGGTGAAGGACCGCTCGCCCTGCGCCGGGTCCGCGGCGAAGGCCCCGAGGCCGGCGTGATGCTGGTCGGTGCGATGAGCGCCCCCCTCGGCGGCGACCGCCTCGCGGTGGAGGCCGACGCGGGCCCGGGCGCCCGGCTCGCCCTGCGCTCGGCGGCCGCCACCCTGGCCCTGCCCGGCCGGGGCGGGGAGAGCGCCCGCTACGACGTACGGCTGACGCTGGCCGAGGAGTCGGCGGTGCGCTGGCTGCCGGAGCCGCTCGTCTCCGTGCGCGGCAGCGACCTGCGGGTCTCCACCCGCGCCGAACTGGCCCCCTCCGCCCGGCTGATGCTGCGCGAGGAACAGGTGCTGGGGCGCACCGGCGAGGCTCCCGGTCTGCTGCGCAGCCGGCTCACGGTCAGCCGGGGCGGCCGCCCCCTGCTGGACCAGGAACTGTCCTGCGGGCCCGGCGCACCCGGCGGCTGGGACGGCCCGGCCGGACTCGCCGGACACCGGGCGCTGGGCCAGCTCCTGGTCGTGGACCCGCGGTTCGCGCAGGATCCGCCGCCGGCCGCGGTGCTGGGGGAGTTCGCGGCGGTCACCCCGCTCGCCGGCCCGGCCGTCCTGGTGACGGCCCTGGCCCCGGACGCGCTGCGGCTGCGCGAGCTGCTGGAGGAGGCGGCCCGTACCTACGGCTGGTGAGACCCCGGCACAGGGCGGGTGAAGGGCGGGCGTTTTGCGGGCGAACGGGACACCGCTCAGCGGTACACCCGTTTCCGGTTATCGGGTTGGCAAAGAACTCGACCTCGCTCTGTTGCCAGGTACCCGTCAGGCGAAAGGATCCCCTTGACCCAACCCGGCCGCCTCACGCGGCACATGACCAGGGGGATCGACCACGTGATACGCAACGCGACGCTGGGGAGCGCCGCCACTCTCATCACCGGCGCGCTGGCGGCGGGCCTGCTGCTCGCACCGTCCGCCTCGGCGGCTCCGGCCGCCAAGGACAACGGGGCCGCGGAGGCCGTCGGCGCCCAGATCGCCGCCGCCCGCGCCGCGCGCACCGGCATCGACTGGAAGGACTGCCCGGCCGACTGGGGCTTCGAGAAGCCGATCCAGTGCGGCTGGGTGAAGGTGCCGCTCGACTACACCAAGCCCTTCGGCAAGACCATCGACATCGCGGTCGACCGCGCCGTCAGCACGGGCACCAAGGAGGAGCGCCAGGGCGCCCTCGTCTACAACCCGGGCGGCCCCGGCGGTTCCGGCATGCGCTTCCCGCGCCGGGTCACCACCAAGAGCCCGCTGTGGGTCAACACCTCCAAGGCGTACGACTTCGTGGGCTTCGACCCCCGCGGCGTCGGCCACTCCGCGCCGATCTCCTGCATCGATCCGCAGGAGTTCGTGAAGGCCCCCAAGGCCGACCCGGTCCCGTCCAACGAGGCCGACAAGCGCGCCCAGCGCAAGCTCGCCGCCGAGTACGCGGACGGCTGCAAGGAGCGCAGCGGCGAGATGCTGCCGCACATGACCACCACCAACACCGCGCGCGACCTGGACGTCGTCCGGGCCGCCCTCGGCGAGAAGAAGCTGAACTACCTCGGCGTCTCCTACGGCACCTACCTGGGCGGGGTCTACGCGACCCTGTTCCCGGGCCACGTGCGCCGCATGATCGTCGACTCGGTGGTCAACCCGGACACCGACAACATCTGGTACCAGGCCAACCTGGAGCAGGACGTCGCGTTCCAGACCCGCTGGAACGACTGGCAGGACTGGGTCGCCAAGTACGACTCCACCTTCCACCTCGGCGACACCCGCGCCAAGGTCGAGGCCAAGTATCAGCAGCTGCGCGCCCAGGCCAAGGCCAAGCCGCTCGGCGGGGTCGTCGGCCCGAACGAGCTCATCGGCTTCTTCCAGAAGGCCCCGTACTACGACTCCTCGTGGGTCCCGGTCGCGCAGGCCTTCAGTGCCTGGGCCGCCGGTGACGAGAAGCCGCTGATCGAGGCCAACGCCCCGGACATGTCGGACCTCAAGGGCAACGCCGCCTCGGAGAACAGCAACGCCGTCTACACCGCGGTGGAGTGCGCCGACGCCAAGTGGCCGACCAGCTGGGCCAAGTGGGACCGGGACAACACCGAGCTCAACAAGAAGTACCCGTTCCTCACCTGGTCGAACGCCTGGATGAACCTGCCCTGCGCGACCTGGAAGTCCAAGCAGAGCACCCCGATCGAGGTCGGCGCGAAGCACATCGCCCCGGTCCTGATCGTCCAGTCCGAGCGTGACGCCGCGACCCCGTACCAGGGCGGTGTCGAGCTGCACCGCCGTCTGGCGGGCTCGCGCCTGATCACCGAGCAGAACGCCGGCTCGCACGGCGTCACCAGCCTGGTGAACCCCTGCATCAACACCCGGGTGGAGTCCTACCTGCTGACCGGCAAGGTCGACGCCCAGGACGTGAAGTGCGGCTCGCACGCCACTCCGGTGCCGCCGGCCCCGGCCGCCGCGAAGTCGCTCGCCCAGGCCCCGGCCTCCGAGCCGGCCAAGCGTGAGGAGCTCCCGGCCGTCCGCTAGGACCCCGGGAGACCTCTCTGAGCGGGAGGAGGCTCAGCGCTTCGTGCGCCGGGCCTTCTTCCGCTCTTCCTCTTCCTCGGCCTTGACCTCGGCCGCGTACCGGTCGACGTACTCCTGGCCGGAGAGGTGCAGGATCGCGTACATGATCTCGTCGGTCACGGCGCGCAGCACCGCCCGCTCGCCCTCCATCCCCGCGTACCGGGAGAACTCCAGCGGGGCGCCGAAACGGATCGTGACCCGCCGGATCTTCGGGAGGGTCTGCCCGGGCGGCTGGATCTCGAAGGTGCCGAGCATCGCGCACGGGACGACGGGCACCCCGGCCCCCAGCGCCATCGCCGCCACGCCGACCTTGCCCTTGTAGAGCCGCCCGTCGTGCGAGCGCGTCCCCTCCGGGTAGATGCCGAGCAGCTCGCCCTTGGCCAGCACCCCGAGCCCCTCGCGCAGCGCCGCCTGCCCGGCGTCCTTGCCGGAGCGGTCCACCGGGATCTGCCCGGCGCTGCGGAAGAAGGCGGCCGTCAGCCGGCCCTTGAGCCCGGGGCCGGTGAAGTACTCGGCCTTCGCCAGGAAGGTGATCCGGCGCCGCAGGATCGCGGGCATCAGGAAGTGGTCGGAGAAGGACAGGTGGTTGCCCGCGACGATCGCGGCCCCCTCCTCGGGGATGTTCTCCAGGCCCTCGATCCGCGGCCGGAACAGCAGCCGCAGCAGCGGACCGAGCAGCACGTGCTTGAGCAGGTGGTAGAACACCCCGGTGCTTCCCTTCACCCGACGGTCGGACCACGGACGGATCTGCCATGCGGTGGCGAGGAGCGGGCGCGCGGGCCCCGGCCGGTCTCAGGAGCTGCCGGCGGCGGCCAGGCCCAGGGTCAGCAGCCCCAGCACCACCCAGCCGAACCACAGCCAGCCGTTGCTGCCGAGGGCCACGGAGTACGTGGAGACGGCCACCAGGGCGGCGAAGGTCGTGACGGCCATCGCCTTAACGGATCCGGTCATGCCCCATGGTGGCGCGCCGAGCGGCTCCGGCGCTACTGGCCGCGCCCTTGAAGCGAGGCGAGATAGGCGTTGTACGCCTCCAGCTCCTTGTCACCGTCCCGGTCCGCGGCCCGGTCCGAGCGCTTCGCCGCCCGCTGCTCCGAGTGGTACCACTGGTAGACCAGCGCGATCAGCACCAGCACCGAGGGGATCTCGCTGAAGGCCCAGGCGATGCCGCCGCCCCAGTGCTGGTCGTCGAGCGGGTCGATGCCCAGGGAGGCCGGCGGGTTCGCGTACGTCTTGATCATCGGCTCGCTCGCCATCATCAGGGCGATCCCGAAGAAGGCGTGGAAGGGCATGCCCGCGAAGAGCTCCAGCATCCGCATCACGTAGCCGGGGCGGTGCGGGCCCGGGTCCACGCCCATGATCGGCCAGAAGAAGATCAGGCCGACGGCGAGGAAGTGGACCATCATGCCGATGTGCCCGGCCCTGCTCTGCATCAGGAAGTCGAAGAGCGGGGTGAAGTACAGGGCGTAGAGGCTGGCGATGAACATCGGGATGGTGAACGCCGGGTGCGTGACGATCCGCATGTACCGGCTGTGCAGCAGCATCAGGAGCAGCTCGCGCGGGCCCTTGCTGCCGCGCGCCGCGGGCGGCAGCGCGCGCAGGGCGAGGGTCACCGGCGCGCCGAGCAGCACCAGGATCGGGGTGACCATGCTGATCACCATGTGCTGGATCATGTGCACGCTGAACATGACCATGCCGTAGTCGTTGAGCTTGGTGCACATCACCAGCATCACCGTCAGCACGCCGACGACGAAGGCGACGGTGCGGCCCAGGGGCCAGGCGTCACCGCGCCGGCGCAGCCGCACCACGCCCCAGCCGTACAGGGCGAGCGCGAGCAGGGAGCCGAACAGGAAGAACGCGTCGAAGGAGAACTCCAGACCGCGTCCGAGGGTGAACGGCGGCAGGTCCATGTTCATGTCCATATCCATGTTCATGTCCATGCCGTGACCGCTGTGGTCCATCTGTTCACTCCCTTGACTGTGGCGCCCCACCACAGTAGTGCCGCCCCCGGACGCGATCGCGTCCGGGGGCGGCCGAAGGGGTCAGAACGGGTGCAACATCACAGAACTGTCTGCGCCTCGTCGTAGCGCGCGTCCGGGACCGTCTTGAGGGCCGAGGTGGCCTCCGAGAGGGGGACCATCACGATGTCGGTGCCGCGCAGGGCCGTCAGCATGCCGAACTCGCCCCGGTGCGCCGCCTCCACCGCGTGCCACCCGAAGCGGGTGGCCAGGACGCGGTCGTACGCGGTGGGCGTGCCGCCGCGCTGGACGTGGCCCAGGATGACCGGACGGGCCTCCTTGCCCAGGCGCCGCTCCAGCTCCACGGCGAGGATGTTGCCGATGCCGGCGAAGCGCTCGTGGCCGTACTGGTCCGTGCCGCCCTGCTCGTAGTCCATCGAGCCCGGGCGCGGCTTGGCGCCCTCGGCGACCACGACGATCGCGAAGCGCTTGCCGGCCGAGAAGCGCTCGCCGACGATGGCCGTCAGCTCCGCGATGTCGAACGGGCGCTCCGGCACCACGATGGCGTGCGCGCCGGCCGCCATGCCCGAGTGCAGGGCGATCCACCCGGTGTGGCGGCCCATGACCTCGACGACCATCACGCGCTGGTGCGACTCGGCGGTGGTCTTCAGCCGGTCCAGGGCATCGGTGGCGACGCCAACGGCGGTGTCGAAGCCGAAGGTCACGTCGGTGGAGGAGATGTCGTTGTCGATGGTCTTCGGCACGCCGACGATGGGCAGGCCGCCCTGCGCCAGCAGGTTGGCGGCCTTCAGGGTGCCCTCGCCGCCGATCGGGATGATCGCGTCCAGGCCGAGGTCCGCCACGTGGCCCTTGGCCCGCTCCACGCCGTCGCGCAGGTGGGCGGGCTGGACCCGGGAGGAGCCGAGTATCGTGCCGCCGCGGGCCAGGATGCCGGCCACGGAGTCCAGGTCGAGCTTGCGGTAGTCGCACTCCAGCAGGCCGCGCCAGCCGTCGTGGAAGCCGATGACCTCGTCCCCGTGGTCGACGACGGCGCGGTGCACGACGGAGCGGATGACGGCATTGAGGCCGGGGCAGTCGCCACCGGAAGTGAGCACACCAATGCGCATGGCAGAAAGACCTTTGCAACGTGGGCCGACGACCGGACCACGTCGTCCGGTTGGAACTAACCGTCACCCTACAAGCGGATCCCCACTGGGCTGAACCATCGTCCACAGGAAGGACGCACCAAACGGAAGATCGTACGAAAGCACGTCGGCCCGGACCCCCCGAGGGGAGTCCGGGCCGGGCGGGCGCGGCAGGCGCTACGCGGGCTGCGTGGCCGCAGCGATGCGCTCCGCGCGCAGCGCCTCGTACCAGCGGTCGTCTATGGCCGGCAGCGCGTTCACGTCGAGGGCCAGCTTCAGCAGCAGGTCGGCGATCAGCGGGTTGCGGGCCATCACGGGGCCGTGCATGTACGTGCCGAAGACGGTGTCGTTGTACGCGCCCTCGGTGCCGTCGCCGGTGCCGTTGCCCCGGCCCAGCCGGGTCCGGGCGAACGGCTTGGCCGTCGGGCCCAGGTGCGTGACGCCCTGGTGGTTCTCGAAGCCCGTCAGCGGGGGCAGGTTCAGCCGCGGGTCGATGTCCGCGAGAACGTCGCCGACGCACCGCTCGCCCTCGCCGCGCACGGTGACGACGTCCAGCAGGCCCAGGCCCTGCTGGCGCTCGCCCATGTCGTTGACGAACTCGTTGCCGAGGATCTGGTACCCGGCGCAGACGGAGAAGACGATCGCCCCGTTCGAGACGGCGCGCTCCAGTCCGCCGTCGCGCAGCAGGCGCTCGGCGGCCAGCCGCTGCGGCCGGTCCTCGCCGCCGCCGATCAGGTAGATGTCGCCCGAGGTGGGGATGGGCTGGTCGCTGCGCACGTCCACGCGCTGCACGTCCAGGCCGCGCTGGCGCGCCCGGCGCTCCACCACGAGGGCGTTGCCCTGGTCTCCGTACGTGCTGAGCAGGTCGGGGTAGACCCACACCAGACGCAGGCTGTTGTCGCTCATGCTCTTGTCCTCTATGGGTGACTAGTTGCCGACGCGGCGGCGCACGTCCTGGAAGGCGGTGTAGTTGGCGATCAGCTCGATCTGCCCGGGCGGCGCCAGCTGCACGGCCTCGTCGAGGGTCTCGCAGACCCGGAAGTCCAGGCCGGCGACCTCCAGGCGGACGGCCAGGTCCAGCTTGCGGTCGCCGATCACGAAGATCGGGTGGCCGGCGAGCCGCGGGTAGTCCACGTCCCACAGCCAGGAGGTGTCGGTGCCGTCCGCGCCGCGGGCGTTCACCGAGAGGATCACCGGCGCCGGGGGACCGTCGATCAGCGAAAACGTTTCGAGCCAGCCGGCCGGGTTCTTCGCGAGCAGCAGACGCAGGTCGCGGCCCTGGAAGGAGACCACGTCGTAGCGGCCGGCGACGGCCTGGACCTGGTACATGCGCTCCAGGGCGACCTGCGGGGGCACGCCGAACACGGCGGCCACGGCGGCCGAGGTGGCGGCGTTCGCCTTGTTCGCGCGGCCCGGCAGCTGGAGGTGGATCGGCCAGGCCGAGCCGTGCGGGTCCAGCACGTGGTCGCCGGAGAGCACCCAGGTCGGGGTCGGGCGGCGGAAGCCGCACTCGCCGCAGAACCAGTCGTCGCCCGGGCGCTGCATGACACCGCCGCAGGAGGGGCACGACCAGGCGTCGTCCTTCCACTCCTGGCCGGCCGCGACCCACACCACGCTCTGCGAGGAGGAGGCCGACCACACGATCAGGGGGTCGTCGCAGTTCGCGACGATGACCGCCTTGGAGCCCTGGAGCCCCTCGCGCCACTTCTCGGCGAGCATGCGGGTCTCGGCCGCGCGGTCCAGCTGGTCGCGGGAGAGGTTCAGCAGGGCGATCACCTTCGGGGTGACGTCCCGGGCCACCCCGGCCAGGTACTTCTCGTCGACCTCGATGACGCCGTACTTGGCGTCCGAGCCGCCGGCCAGGGCGGAGGTGATGCCCGCCGGCATGTTCGCGCCGAGCGCGTTCGAGACGACCGGACCGCTGGCCCGCAGGGCCTCGGCGATCAGACGGGTCGTCGTGGTCTTGCCGTTCGTCGCGGAGACGAGGACGACATCGAGATGCTGCGCCAGCGCGCCGAGGAGATCGGGGTCCAGCCTGAGTGCGACCTTGCCACCGATCACCGATCCGCTTCCGCGTCCCGCGGCCCGCGACACCGCCGCCGCGGCCTTGCCCGCCGTCACGGCCAGCTTGGCCCGCGGCGAAAGCGGCTCCGTGTTGCCTGCCATCGTCCTTTGTCCTCCTAGCGTCGGTCGCCCCAGCCTATCCAGTACCGGCCGGAGCCTTGACCGCGGCGCCCCCGGTCCGCCGCGGATCTCCTCATATATTCGCCCGTCGTACCCTTACCGCCATGCGACAGCGCCCCATCCCCGGTACCACCGGCCTCGTCCGCACCATGAGCCTGCTGGGTGATCCGGTGCTCCATTCCGCCTGCGCCGAGGTCACCGACTTCGGCCCCGAACTCGACCGGCTCATCGAGGACATGTTCGCCACGATGTACGCCGCCCAGGGCGTCGGCCTCGCCGCGAACCAGGTCGGGACCGGGCAGCGGGTGTTCGTCTACGACTGCCCCGACGACGATGACGTCCGCCATGTGGGACACGTCGTCAACCCCCGCCTGGTCGAGGCCGACGGGGACGAGTTCGTCGGCCCCGAGGGCTGTCTGTCGCTGCCCGGCCTGGAGGCGGGCACCGCCCGCTTCGACCGCGCGGTCGTCGAGGGGGTCACCTCCGACGGGAAGCCGGTGCGGATCGAGGGCACCGGGTTCTTCGCCCGCTGCCTCCAGCACGAGTGCGACCACCTCGACGGCACCGTCTACGCGGACCGGGTGACGGGCCTGCGCGCCCGGCTGCTGCGCCGGGCGATCCGCAAGACCGCCTGGGGCAGGGCGGCCGGGCAGCGGTAGCCCGGCCCCCGGGGCGGGGCCGGGCGGGCGGCTCAGAAGCCCGGGCCGTCCTCGCGGTTGCCGGCGGTGGCCAGGCGGCCCCAGAGCAGGTCGGTGAGGCCGGCCACCAGGTCGGCCCGGGCGCACGGGCGTTCGCCGAGCCACCAGTCCCCGGCGGCGTGCATCATGCCGACGATTCCGTGCCCCCAGATCCGGGCGAGCTGTTCGCCGCCCGGGCCGAGATCGACGCGCTCGCCCACCACCTTCGCCAGCTCCTCGCCCAGCCGGCGCAGCAGCGGGGCCGAGTGCAGGCCGACGTCGAAGCCGCGCTCGGCGCTCTGCGAGTCCTCGGCGGGGTGCATCAGGAACCGGTACACCTGGGGGCGGGCCTCGATGGCGGCCAGATAGGTGTCGAGGGTGGACTCCACCCGGCTGCGGCGCTCGGCGGGGGCGTCGAGCGCGGCCCGCAGCGAGTCGAGCAGGGCGTCGGTGTGCCGGACGGCCAGGGCCTGGTAGAGCCCGGCCTTGTCGCCGAAATGCCGGTAGAGGATGGGCTTGGTGATGCCCGCCTCGGCCGCGATGGCGTTCATGGAGGCCTTGGGGCCGTCCCTGAGGACGACGCGGTCGGCCGCCTCCAGCAGCTCGCGACGGCGGCGCTCGCCCGCTCCGGGCTCCGAGGCGCCGGCCTCCTGGGTGGTCTGCATGACGTGTTTCTCTCCCCGCCCTTGCGATGTGCGTGACGCCCACGCAACGTAACACCCCGCACACCCTGGCGATCGAACCGGCGGCGCTTGACAGTGCTTACCGGCCGGTAACAGACTGTGGCCCTCGATGATGTTACCGGCAGTAACCTGCGAAGCGGGCCTGCCGGATGTGGCCGTACGGCCGTGTGGATCAGCTGGAGGGGACATGGCGGAGTTCACCATGGAGCTCAACGACGACCAGAAGCAGGTCCGCGACTGGATCCACGGCTTCGCAGCCGATGTGATCCGGCCCGCGGCCGCGGAGTGGGACGAGCGCGAGGAGACCCCCTGGCCCGTCATCCAGGAGGCCGCCAAGGTCGGCATCTACTCGCTGGACTTCTACGCCCAGCAGTTCTTCGACCCGACCGGCCTGGGCATCCCGATGGCGATGGAGGAGCTCTTCTGGGGCGACGCCGGCATCGCCCTGTCGATCGTGGGCACCGGCCTCGCGGCCATCGGCGTCCTCGCCAACGGCACCGAGGAGCAGATCGGGACCTGGATCCCGCAGATGTACGGCACCCCCGACGACGTGAAGGTCGCCGCCTTCTGCTCCTCCGAGCCGGACGCCGGCTCCGACGTCGGCGCGATGCGCACCCGGGCCGTCTACGACCAGGCCAAGGACGAGTGGGTGCTGAACGGCACCAAGACCTGGGCCACCAACGGCGGCATAGCCAACGTCCACATCGTCGTCGCCGTGGTCGACCCCGGACTCGGCACCAAGGGCCACGCCTCCTTCATCGTCCCGCCGGGCACCCCGGGCCTCTCGCAGGGCCAGAAGTTCAAGAAGCACGGCATCCGCGCCTCGCACACCGCCGAGGTGGTCCTGGAGGACGTGCGGATCCCCGGCTCCTGCCTGCTCGGCGGCAAGGAGAAGCTCGACGAGCGGCTCGCGCGGGCCCGCGAGAAGGCGAAGGCGGGCGGCGGCGAGCGGGTGAAGAACGCGGCCATGGCCACCTTCGAGGCCTCCCGGCCGGCCGTCGGCGCGATGGCGGTCGGCACCGCCCGCGCCGCGTACGAGGTGGCCCTCGACTACGCCAAGACCCGCACCCAGTTCGGCCGCCCGATCATCGACAACCAGGGCGTCGCCTTCCAGCTGGCGGACATGCGCACGCAGATCGACGCGGCCCGGCTGCTGGTGTGGCGCGCCTCCTGGATGGCGGTCGCCGGCAGGCCGTTCACCTCGGCCGAGGGCTCCATGTCCAAGCTCTATGCCAGCGAGGTGGCCAAGAAGGTCACCGCCCAGGCGGTCCAGATCCTCGGCGGCAACGGCTTCACCCGGGAGTACCCGGTGGAGCGCATGCACCGGGACGCGGCCATCTACACGATCTTCGAAGGCACGAGCGAGATCCAGCGGCTGGTGATCGCCCGCACCCTCTCCGGCATGCCGATCCGCTAGGGGGTGTCCGCAAAGTAGCGTCGTCCGCCCGCAGGGCGGGCCCCGCGGCGTCCGGTGCGTGCTCTCGGCGCGCCGGGCGCGAGACCTCGTACTGGACGTACTCGGTCTTGCGCCCGGTGCGGCGAGAGTGCGTGCCGGGCGTCGCGGGGCAGGCGGGACTTTGCGGACCCCCCTAGCCGCGTCGGGCGGGTGGGTCCTGTGTGATCCCCGCCACTCATGGGGGTGGCGGGGAGGGGTGGGTTGGGGTGATCATCCCGGTTTGGCGGGGCGTCCGCCCCGGGATTGCGCGGCCGGACGGTCGTGGTGCGCGCAGAAGATCCGGAAAGCCGGCATGAGCGCATGGTGAGCGGGCATACACACCCTGAACTCGACCGCGAATATGGGTTCCGTCCGGGTGCGGCGATCGGCAATACTCGCCGCCACCGTGGATCGCGGAATCGACCGGGTGACCACCGGCCCTCCCGCCCCACACTGCGAGGAGGTGCGCCATGTGCTCCCACCAGCCCCCCTGCCCGCCCGCCGACAGCGCCGACCGTGACGCTGCCCGCACCGTGGCCTTCCATCCCGAACAGGGCTGGAGCCTGCTCTGCAACGGCGTGGTGGTCTTCGACGACACCGGGGAACTGCTCCCCGAAGGCCGGACGGTGGAACCCCGTCGCCCGGCCCTGGTCTGAGCGAGGAGGCAGCATGCGCCAGCAGCTGATCCGCAAGCCCGTCCCCAAGCCCGCCCCCCGAGACCTGGACCTGCGCACACCGTCGGGCAGACCCCTCCCGTACTGACGGGAGCTCTCGCCTCAGGCAGTCCGCCGGCTGTGCCTCAGCCGGTGGACGCCGCCGCGCCGCCCTGGAACGCGGTCTCGTACGCCGCGTCGCCGATCGCCGCCCTGGCCTGCCGCTCGCCCTGGTCCCGCAGGGCCGTCAGCGAGGGCGAGCCCATCTGCGGCCGGCCCACCGTGCGCCACCACGCGTGCCCGGTGCCCAGCAGCCGCGCCGCCAGCTCCCCGTCGCCCAGGGCCGCCACCGCCGCCGCGAGCATGTCCAGGCCGATGGCGATGCCGAAGCGGTCGTTCAGCAGCCGCTTGCCCGAGAGCATCGCCCGCACGTGCCGGGCGGCCTCCCCGTGCCGGCCGAGCCCCAGCGCGGCGAACCCGAGGACGTAGTCCGCGTACGCCCGCAGCCAGCGCTCGCCCAGCTCCACGCACGCCTCGCGCAGCCCCCGCGCCTCCTCGACGGCCTCCTCGAAGCGCCCGAGGTCACACAGGGCGTACGCGCTCACCAGCTGGCACAGCAGCCGCCCCGCACCGCTCCCCGGACCGCCGTGGCCCGCCCGCGCACCGGGTCCCGCCAGCGCGAGCGCCCGGGCCGGGTCGCCCGGCATCAGGAGCGAGACCGACCGCAGGTAGGCGGCGCGCAGCCGCCGCTCCGGGTCGCCGATCGCCTCCGCGGCCCGTACGCAGGCGATGCCCGTCAGCCCGGCCGCCTCCATGTCGCCCTGGAGCAGCATCGTCAGCCCGAGCGCCCACAGCGCCTGGGCGTGCGCCGCCCCCGTCGGCGAGGCCTGGGCCAGGGCCCGCTCCAGGAAGCCGCGGCCCTCCTGGAGGTGGCCGCAGGAGAACCAGAAGAACCACAGCCCGCCGGCCATCTCCAGGGCCGCGCCGGGATCCGTGCCGAGCAGGTGCTCCAGGGCGGTGCGCAGCTGCGCGTGCTCGGCGCTCATCCTGCGGTACCAGTCCACCTGGCCCGGCCCCATCCAGCCCTCCTCGGCGGCCCGGGCGAGGGCGGCGTACCAGTGGGCGTGGCGGTCCGCGACGGCCCCCACCTCGTCCAGTTCGGCCAGCCATTCGTGGCCGAACTCGCGGATGGTGTCCAGCATCCGGTAACGGACCCCGGCCCCCCGCTCCCGGGACCGGCGTACGACGGACTTCGCGACCAGCCCCTCCAGCAGCCACTCCACCCGCGCCGCGGGCAGCGGTCCGCCGGCGCACACCGTCCGGGCGGCCGCCGCGTCGAAGTCCCCGGCGAACACCGACAGCCGGGCCCACAGCAGCCGCTCCAGGGGTTCGCACAGCTCGTGGCTCCAGCCGATCGCGGTCCGCAGGGTCCGGTGCCGGGCGGGCGTCGCGGTGCGGGTGGCGTCGGAGAGCACCTCGAAGCGTGCGCCCAGCAGCTGGGCCATCCGCTCCAGCGTCCACAGCCGCAGCCGTGCCCCGGCCAGCTCCAGCGCGAGCGGGATCCCGTCCAGGCGCCGGCAGACCTCGGCCGCGAGGGCTGCCCGGACGGGGTCGGCGAGGGCGGTGGCGGTCTGCGGGGCGGCGGCCAGGGCGCGGGCCCGGAAGAGGGTGAGGGCGTCGCTGTCGGGGCCCTCGCAGGGCAGCGGGCGGACTTCCACGACGGTCTCGCCGGGGGAGCCCAGCCGCTCGCGGGAGGTGACCAGTACCGTCAGGCCGGGTGCCGACTGCAGGAGTTCGCCGACCAGGTGCCGGACCGGGGTGACCAGGTGCTCGCAGGTGTCGAGGACGATGAGCAGGGTCTTGTCGGTCATCCACGCGCACAGTTCCTCGTCCACGGTCTGCCCGGCGTGGGCGGCGCCGCCGATGCTCAGGCCGAGGGTGTGGGCGAGGGTGGTGGTGAGGAGCCCGGGGTCGCGCAGCGGGGAGAGCTCGACCCACCAGATCCCGTCGGGCCGGGTCCGGCCGGGGCGCGCGGCGGCCCGCAGCGCCAGCCGGGACTTGCCGACTCCGCCCACCCCGGTCAGGGTGATCAGTCTTCGTTGGTCCAGCAGGCCTTGGAGGCGGTCGAGTTCGGCCTCGCGGCCGACGAAGCTCGCCGTCTCCGGCGGAAGGTTTCCCGGCACGGCGTCAGATTCTGACGCATGGTCGCCGCCGGTGGCACCTGCCTGACTGTGGTTGACCGAGTACTCACCGAACACGGTTGTATTGTGCGTGATCTTCTTGCGCGCCCGTGCCGTTCGGCCGGGATCGGTGGCGGCGGACCGGACCGGCGCCGTCAGCCGGGGAGGGTGATCCGCCGTTCTCCGCAGAAGGCGCCCCAGTTGCCGTCGGGCAGGCGGGCGCGCAGTTTCAGGGTCCAGACGGTGCCGGCCGGCTCGGTGGTGGTGAGCCGGTAGGAGGCCCGCCCCTTCGGCACGGCTCCGGCGCCGAACTGGATGACGGTGACGGGCCGGTCGTTGACGTAGAGCTGGTACTCGCCGGTCTCGCGGCCGGTGTCCGGGGCGGTCCAGCCCAGGTCGACCCTGCCGGGGGAGGCGGTGGCCGTGAACGCGCCGGGTGCGGTGTCCGGTCCCCGGGCCGGGTCGTCGGGGGTGGTCACGGCCACCGCCGGCCCGTCGGGGGAGCTGTTGTCGGAGCCGTCGCGGGCCCGGACGGTGAAGGAGTAGGCGGTGCCGGGCTGGAGCCCGGTCAGGGTGGTGGTGCTCTCGGCGGCGCCGGCGGTGTGGATCCGGACGCCGCCCTGGTAGACGTCGTACGCCGTCACGCCCGTGTCGTCCGTCGCCGGGGTCCAGTCCAGGCGGACCGCCCGGGGTCCCTCGGCCCGGCCGGCCGTGGTGGGCGGGGCGGTGGGCGGGAGGCGGTCCTCGGGCTTGGCGGCGGGGGTGGTGGCCCGTGCGGCGGCGCTCGGGGCGGAGCGGTTTCCGGCCGCGTCCCGGGCCCGGACGGTGAAGGCGTAGCCGGTCCGCGGGGCGAGGCCGGTGACGTCCACCATGGTCTTCTCGGCGGGGAGTTCCCGGACCAGCCGTTCCCCCTCGAAGACCTGATACCCGGTGACCCCGTCGGCGGGGGAGGCCGCATCCCACATCACGTGGACCGAAGTGGCGCTGCCCGCCTGGGCGGTGAGCCCGCCGGGCGCGTGCGGGGGTGTGGTGTCTCCGTCCGCGCCACAGGCCGTCAGCGCGGGGGCGGCCAGGCAGAGGGCGAGGGCCGCGAGGACCGCCCCGGCGCGGCGCGGGGCCGTGATGGGTCGCACGGGGTGCCTTCCTCGTACGTGCTCTCGTAAAGGTCTAGACATATATGGCACGGCCGGGTGCGCCCGGACAAGACTCTCGCGGTTGCGTGAATCATCCCTCCCTCCCATGGACTCCTCACGCGGTGCGACCTAGCGTCGGGCGGCGGCGCTATGTCAGAGGTGATGTCAGACGTGATGCCGACAGCACCGCGAGAGAAGGAGGACGCCCGCATGCTCCGAAGAGCGCTGAACTGCGCCGTGGCCCCCGCCCTCGCCGCCCTGACGGTCCTGGCCGGGATCCCCTCCCCGGCCCGTGCCGGGGAGATCCCCCAGGCCCCCGGCCACCGCCTGGTCGGGCACTACGACGGCGCCCCCGCGACCCCCGCCCCGCTGCCGGGCGCGCCGCCGCCGCAGCACCCCTTCCTGGCGCCCAACGGGCGCAGCGGCATGCACGCCGACGCGGGCGGCAGCGCCACCTCCCCGTGGTCCGGCCCGCTGGGCCGCGACCCGAAGGTCACCAGCGCGAGGATCGCCGCACTCGGCGGGGAATGCGCCACCGCCACCTTCGACGCCGGCGGCCGCCTCGTCACCGTCTGCGGCACCTTCACCGGCTTCGAGGTCAAGCTCCTGGAGCCCCGTACGCTGGCCACGCTCGCGGAGTACCGGCTCCCACAGCGCTCCTCGACGGTCGAGGCGATTACCTCGCTCGACCTCTCGAAGATCTTCAAGGACACCTCCGGCGGCGCCTACTTCTACCTCGACGACCAGGACCGCGCGGTGCTGGCCGACTCCCGCCTTCACGTCCTGCGCCTGGCCCACTCCCGGAACCCCGACGGGAGCTGGAAGTTCACCGTCGAGGACGACTGGGACCTCACCGGACAGGTCCCGCACGACTGCGTCGGCTGGACCAACCCGTGGCCCGGCGGCACCTGCGACCCCGTCACCTCGGTCATGCCCGACTGGAACGGCCTCATCTGGTGGGTCACCCGCCAGGGCCGCGTCGGCACCGTGGACCCGCGGACCTCCCGGATCCGGTCGATCCGGCTGGAGGGCGAGGAGATCCAGAACTCCTTCTCGGTCGCCGAGGACGGGGTCTCCATCGTCTCCGACCACGCCCTCTACAGCTTCCGCGCCACCGCCGACGGCACCCCCCAGGCCCAGTGGCGCCAGACGTACGACCGGGGGACCGGGGCCAAACCCGGCTCCGTGAACCAGGGTTCGGGCACCACCCCGGACCTCTTCGGCGACGGCTACGTCGCCATCACCGACAACGCCGACGACCGGATGAACGTCCTGGTCTACCGGCGCGGCACCGGCGTCCCCGCCGGCCGGCGGCTGGTCTGCGCGGTCCCCGTCTTCGGATCCGGCGCCTCGACCACCGACAACTCCCTGGTCACCTGGGGCAACAGCCTCGTCGTCGAAAACAACTACGGCTACGAGAACGTCACCTCGCTGCTGCTGGGCAAGTCCGTCGTCGGCGGCGTCACCCGCATCGACGTCCGCCCGGACGGCAGCGGCTGCGACACGGTCTGGCAGAGCGCGATCCGCTCCCCGTCCGTGGTCCCCAAGCTCTCCGCCGGCAACGGGCTGCTCTACTTCTACGAGAAGGAGCCCAACGCCTGGGGCATCGACGCCTGGTACCTCACGGCCGTGGACTTCCGCACCGGTGAGCGCCGCTGGCGCCGGCTGACGGGCACCGGTCCGCTGTACGACAACAACTGGGCGCCGATCACGCTCGGCCCCGACGGGACGGCGTACGTCGGCGTGTTCAACGGCATCGTCGCGGTCCGCGACTCCGGCTGACCCGGGGCCCCGGGTCAGCCGCGCCGGCTAGACGGCGGACTCCAGCCGCCGCTCCGGCTCGCGCCGCCCGGGGTCCCGGGGCCCCGGCGCGGCCGCCGTCACGGACCGTGCGAGGTCGAGGGAGGCCTCCAGGTCGTCCAGGGCGAGGCGGGCCGCGGCGATCCGCTCCCGGACCTCGTCGGCGGCGTCCGCGTCCCGCGCCGCCCGCTCCCGGGCCCGCGCCTCGGCCTCCTCCATCTCCCGCGCCTCGTCCAGGGAGTTGAGGACCACCCCGATCAGGACGTTGACCAGCACGAACGAGGCGAGGAGCGCGTAGGAGGCGTAGTAGAGGATGCTGAACCGGGAGATCTCCAGCCCCGCCCGGACCGCGTCCGTCAGCCCGTCCAGGGTGGTGAGCAGGAACAGGGTCAGCGCGGCCCGGCCGATCGAGCCGTAGTGCTGCGGATCGGAGCCGGCGAAGCAGACCCAGCCGACCATCGCGTACACGTACACCACCAGCGCGCCGACGAACAGGAAGCTCGCCGTGCCCGGCAGGCTGCGCCCGACGGCGAGCAGCAGGATCCGCAGGTGGGGCAGGAAGCGGGCGGTGCGCAGCACACGGGCCAGGCGCAGCAGCCGCAGCACGGTGGTGTTCGAGCGCAGGAACGGGAGGAAGGCCGAGGCCACGATCAGCAGGTCGAAGATGTTCCAGGGGTCCCGGAAGAACGCTTTCGGCCGGTCCGCGTAGGAGCCGATGCGCAGCACCATCTCCAGCGTGAACAGGACCAGGCAGCCGTCCTCCGCCGCTTGCAGGGCCCGGCCCTGGGACACGGCCAGGCCGCTGTACGTCTCCGCCCCCATCAGCCCCGCGTTGATCAGGATCACGAGGAAGACGCCCATGCCGAACGACGGGGCCTCGGTGATCCCCCGGCAGTGGGCGGCCAGTCTCCCGCGGCCCGAACCGGTCGGCCTGCTGTCCGTCATCTCGCTCCTCCAACTCGTCACTCGCGCGCGGCGCGCGGATCGTGGGGCGGCGCACAGCGCGGGCGCGCGCGCCGGTCCGCCCTTCTAACGCCCGACGGCCGAACGGGTTTCAGCGGATCCCGGAGCAGCGGGACCCCGCCCGGGGGTGTACGCCCGCGGGCCGATGTCCGGACGGGGCACGGTGATTACTGTCGCGGCATGAACACAACAGCGCTGCAAGCGCCACTCGGTCCGGGTACGGGAGCGGGGGCGCGGCCGGTCCCCCTCGACTGGGGCGGGGCCGCCCTCTACCTCCTCGCCGCGGGGCTCGCCTTCAGCACCGGCCCCACCGACTCCGGCCTGCTGCAGGCCACCGTGATGCTGCTCGCGGTGAGCCTGCTGGCCGGGCTGATCCGGAGACTGCCGCAGGCCGCACTGGCGCTGACCGTCCTCGCCGGTACGCTCGTCGCCTTCTCGGCGGCGGACCACGGCCCGGACCGCCTGCTCGTCTACCTCCCGGTGGACCTCGTCCTCGGCGTCGTCGTGGCCGTGCGCCCCCGCCGGGAGGCGCTCGCCGCCGGCAGCGCGGTCACCGTGGTGCAGGTCCTGGCCGCCGGTCTCCTCGCCCCCGGTCCGCTGCTCACCAGCGCCGGTCTGGTCACGGTCCTGGCGCTCGGCACCTGCTGCATGGCGGGCCTCATGGTGCGCCAGCGGCGGGTCCACGCCGGGGAACTGCGGGCCAAGGCCGTGTCCGAGGCGGTGACCGCCGAACGCCTGCGCATCGCACGGGAGCTGCACGACATGGTCGCCCACAGCATCGGCGTCATCGCCATCCAGGCGGGCGTGGGCGGCCGGGTCATCGGGACCCGGCCCGAGGAGGCGCGCAGCGCGCTCGACGCCATCGAGCGCACCAGCCGGGAGACCCTCGCGGGCCTGCGCCGGACCCTGGTCGCCCTGCGCCGGGCCGAGCCGGGGGAGGACGGCGGCGTCCCGACGGGGCCCGCACCCGGACTCGCGGACCTCGACGCGCTCGCGGCCTCGCTCAGGGGATCGGGCGTGGGGGTGGAGGTGCGCTGGACCGGTGAGCCGCGCCGGCTGCCGCCGGACATCGACCTGTCCGTGTACCGCATCGTGCAGGAGGCCCTCACCAACGTCGTCCGGCACGCGGGAGCGTCCGCCCGGGCCCGGGTGACCGTGGCCTTCCGGGAGCGGGAGGTGCACGTGGAGGTCGTCGACGACGGCAGGGGAGCGGCGGTGCGGCCGGGTGGGACGGGGTTCGGCATCACCGGCATGTACGAGCGGGTGAGCCTGCTCCACGGCCGCTTCAGCGCGGGGCCCCGGCCGGAGGGCGGGTTCCGGGTCGCGGCGGAGCTGCCGCTGCCCGCCGGGAGCGCGGAGGTGTCGCGATGAGCCGGGCCCGGGTCCGCGTCCTGCTGGTCGACGACCAGCCGCTGGTCCGCTCGGGGCTGCGGGTGCTCATCGGCGAGACCGCCGATCTGGAGGTGGTGGCCGAGGCCGGCACGGGCGCGGAGGCCGTCGAGCAGGCGGCCGCGCACGACCCCGACGTGGTGGTGATGGACATCCGTATGCCCGGCATGGACGGCATCGAGGCCACCCGCCGGATCACCGGCGGACCGGGGGCGCCCCGGGTGCTGGTCCTGACCACCTTCGACGAGGACGAGCACGTCTACGGGGCGCTGCGCGCGGGCGCGAGCGGGTTCGCGGTCAAGGACATGGCCCTGGAGGACATCCTCGCGGCCGTCCGCGTGGTCGCCGCCGGGGACGCGCTGATCGCGCCGGGCGTCACCCGCCGCCTGATCGCGGACTTCGTCCGGGGCCCCGGCCCCGCTCACGGCAGGTCCGCCCGGCCGGTCGAGGGCGTCACCGACCGGGAGCGGGAGGTGCTGACACTGGTCGGGCGGGGCCGGTCGAACGCGGAGATCGCCGAGGAACTGTTCATCTCCGTCGCCACCGCCAAGGCCCACGTGGCACGGCTGTTCGGCAAGCTCGGCGCCCGGGACCGGGTCCACCTGGTGATCACGGCGTACGAGGCGGGGCTGGTCTCCCCCTCCGGCCCGGCACGCGAGGGCTAGGGCGCGGAGCCGTCCGTGCGGCCGGCCTCGTGGGCCGCTTGGGCGACCCGGGCGTGGTGGTCCCGCCACCATGCGGCGTCCTCGGGGGGTGTGCACGTGCCGTCGGCCCGCAGACCGGTGGCCGCGTCGACGAGTTCGCGGACGATGTCGGCGTGCCCGGCGTGCCGGCCGGTCTCGGCGATCATGTGCACCAGGCTCCGGTGCAGGGTGGTCTCGCTCCGGTCACCCCACGCCACCCGGCCGACGCTGTCGAGGTCGAGCGTGCGGATCGTCTCGTCCGAGTGCGCCCACACGGCCCGGTAGAGCCCGGTGATCTGCTCGCGCGACTCCTCGGGGGTGGCCCACAGGTCCGCGTTGGGCTCGGCGGCGCCCGTGATCCACAGGCCCGGCGCCTCGAAGGGCCGGCCGTAGGTGGCGCCGAAGTAGAGGGCTTCGGCGCCGGTCAGGTGCTTGACCAGGCCCAGCAGGTTGGTGCCGGTGGGGGTCAGCGGGCGGCGCACGTCGTACTCGCCGAGCCCTTCGAGCTTCCACAGGAGGGCGTCGCGTGCGTCCTGGAGGTACACGCGCAGGTCTTCTTTGAAATCGGCTCCGGTCATACGGTGAGTCTGGCGCGGGGAAGATCGCCGGTCATCGGGTTTTCGGGGCGGACGCCGGGAGGGCGTTAAGGAAGTGTCAGGATCGGTCGCCTGACGTGCAAAAACGATCCGGCTGCATACGCTGGCTCAGCCGTCGGTGTCGATGGCCGAATCTTGCCCACGACAGGAGCTCCCCACCATGGCCACCCCTGCCCGCACCACACGCCTGCGCGCGTGGATGCTGGAAGGCCTGACCGACCGCCCCAGACAGCAGTCGCACGCCGACACCGCCCACGAAGGCCGCCCCTGGTGGCGCGTCATGTGCCTGACCGGCCTCGACTACTTCTCGACCCTCGGCTACCAGCCCGGTATCGCGGCCCTCGCCGCCGGACTGCTGTCGCCCGTCGCGACGATCGTGCTGGTGCTGCTCACCCTGTTCGGCGCCCTGCCGGTCTACCGGCGCGTGGCCGAGGAGAGTCCGCACGGCGAGGGCTCGATCGCGATGCTGGAGCGGCTGCTGTCCTTCTGGCAGGGCAAGCTCTTCGTCCTGACCCTCCTCGGGTTCGCGGCCACCGACTTCCTGATCACCATCACCCTGTCGGCCGCCGACGCCACCGCCCACATGGTGGAGAACCCGCACCTGACCGGCACCCTGCACGGGCACGAACTCCTGATCACCCTCATCCTGATCGCGCTGCTCGGGGCCGTCTTCCTCAAGGGCTTCAGCGAGGCCATCGGCGTCGCCGTGGTCCTGGTGGCCGGCTACCTCGCGCTCAACGCGGTCGTGGTCGGCGTGGGCCTGTGGCAGGTGATCACCGAACCGCACGTCGTCGCCGACTGGTCGGACGCCCTGACCACCCAGCACGGCAACCCGTTCATGATGATCGCCATCGCGCTCGTCGTCTTCCCCAAGCTGGCCCTCGGCCTCTCCGGGTTCGAGACCGGCGTCGCCGTCATGCCGCACGTCCAGGGTTCCCCGGACGACACCCCCGAGCACCCGGCCGGCCGGATCAGGGGCACCAAGAAGCTGCTCACCACGGCCGCCGTGATCATGAGCGTCTTCCTGATCTGCTCCAGCTTCGTCACCACGCTGCTCATCCCCGCCGACGCGTTCAAGTCCGGCGGCGAGGCCAACGGCCGCGCCCTCGCCTACCTCGCCCACGAGCAGCTCGGCTCCGCCTTCGGCACCGTCTACGACGTCTCGACGATCCTCATCCTCTGGTTCGCGGGCTCCTCCGCCATGGCCGGCCTGCTCAACCTGATGCCCCGCTACCTGCCCCGCTACGGCATGGCCCCGCACTGGGCCCGCGCCCTGCGCCCGATGGTGATCGTCTTCACGCTGGTCGCCTTCCTGGTGACCTGGCTCTTCGACGCGGACGTCGACGCCCAGGGCGGCGCCTACGCCACCGGCGTCCTCGTCCTGATCACCTCGGCCGCCGTCGCCGTGACCATCGCCGCCCGCAAGGCCGGTGAGCGCGGCTGGACCATCGGTTTCGGGACCATCTCCGCCGTCTTCATCTACACGACCGCCGTGAACGTGGTCGAGCGCCCCGACGGCGTGAAGATCGGCGCGTGCTTCATCGGCGGGATCATGGCCCTGTCGCTGCTGTCCCGCCTCGCCCGCGTCTTCGAGCTGCGGGTGACGCACGTGGAGCTCGACGACATGGCGACGCGGTTCATCCGCGACACCGCGAACCGGACGATACGTTTCATCGCCAACGAGCCGGACCACCGCGACGAGGCCGAGTACCGCGACAAGGTCCGGCAGATCCGCGCCGACAACGACATCCCGGACGCCGACGACGTCATGTTCGTCGAGGTCACCGTCCTCGACCCGTCCGAGTTCGAGTCCGGGCTCAAGGTCCGGGGCGAGGTGCTCCACGGCCGCTACCGGGTCCTGACCCTGGAGAGCTCCACCATCCCCAACGCCCTCGCCGCGCTGCTGCTGCACGTCCGCGACGAGACGGGACAGCGCCCGCACATCTACTTCGAGTGGACCGAGGGCAACCCGATGGCCAACTTCCTGCGGTTCTTCCTGTTCGGCCAGGGCGAGGTCGCCCCCGTCACCCGCGAGGTCATCCGCGAGGCCGAACCCGACCGCTCCCGCCGCCCCCACGTCCACGCCGGCTGACCGGCCCCGGGCAACGCGGACGGCCGGGCCGGGTCCCTCGCGGACCCGGCCCGGCCGTCGTGCGTGCGTTCGTGCGGGGGAGGAGGTCAGGAATGCTTCTGCGCGTCCTTCTGCGCCTTCTCCGCCTGCTTCTCCTTGATGCGGACGGCCTCCTTGCGGACCTCCGCCTGGGTGGCGCGCTCCTTCTGCAGCCACTCCGGGTTGTCCTGCTTGATGGCCTCGATCTGCTCCGTGGTGAGCGCCTCGGTGATCCCGCCGCGCGCGAGACCGGCGATCGAGACGCCCAGCTTCGAGGCGACGACCGGGCGCGGGTGCGGACCGTTGCGCCGCAGCTCCACCAGCCAGGCGGGCGGCTCGGCCTGGAGTGCGTTCAGCTCGGTGCGCGAGACCACGCCCTCCCGGAACTCTGCGGGGGTGGCCTCGAGATACACACCCAGCTTCTTCGCCGCGGTCGCGGGCTTCATCGTCTGGGTGCTCTGGTGGGACGTCATGCACCCAGGGTATCGAGCATGTGCGCGGGCTCCGACCACGACCGGTAGCCTTGCGGGGTGACAGGCTCGGATGCAACCCCTTCGTTCCGGCTCGCCTATGTCCCGGGAGTGACGCCCACCAAGTGGGTGCGGATCTGGAACGAGCGGCTGCCCGACATCCCGCTGACCCTGATCGGCGTGACCGCCGGCGAGGCGTTCGCCGCGCTGCGCGCCGGTGACGCCGACGCCGGGTTCGTACGGCTCCCCGTGGACGGTACGGACCTCAGCGCGATCCCGCTCTACACCGAGACCACCGTGGTGGTGGTCCCCAAGGACCACGTCGTGGCCGCGGTGGACGAGGTGGCGACCGAGGACCTGGCCGACGAGATCGTGCTGCACCCCCTGGACGACGTCCTGGGCTGGGAGACCCTGCCCGGCAAGCCCGCGTTCGAACGGCCCGCCACCACGGCGGACGCCATCGAGCTGGTGGCGGCCGGTATCGGCGTGCTCGTCGTCCCGCAGTCCCTCGCCCGGCTGCACCACCGCAAGGACCTCACCTACCGGCCCGTCACGGACGCCCCCGCCTCGCGCGTCGCCCTGTCCTGGCCGGAGGAGAAGACCACCGACATGGTCGAGGACTTCATCGGCATCGTCCGGGGCCGGACGGTCAACAGCTCCCGGGGCCGCCAGGCCGCGCCGGAGCAGCCCAAGCAGGACCGCAAGGCCGCGGCGGCGAAGAAGACCGGCGGCAAGCCCCGGACGGCGGGCAAGCCGGCGGCCCGCTCCGGCGGCAAGCCGAACGCCCGCGGCGGGGCCGCCCCCAAGCGCGGGGGCGGCAAGCCGCGCCGCGGCCGCTGACCCCCGCTCCGGCCGGAAGCCCCGCCGGGCGGGTCAAGGCCGCTCCGGTGGCCGGTCCGGGCCGTCCCGCTGCGGCGCCGGGTCGCGGAGGGTGACCAGGCGGTAGGCGGGGGCGCGCTTCGGCCGGCGTTCGCCGCCGCGCAGCCCCCGGGCCTGCTGGACCGCCGCATCCACGAGCGCGGCCACCAGCGGGTTCGCCCGGCGCAGCCGCAGCAGCTGGTCGGAGCGCAGCCCGACGATCGCGGCGGCCGTACCGGCGTGCGCGCCCCGGGCCACGGACTCCAGGAACAGCCGCAGGCCCAGCGCGCTGGTCCGCCCCCGCGCCGGGACCCGGTGCGCCGCCGCCAGGGCCGTCGCCGCGGCCAGCGCCGCCTCGAAGGCGGGGTCCCGGGCGCGCCACCCGGCGAGCAGGGCCTCCGGGATCCCGGCTGCCGCCGCGCAGCCCGCCGGTCCCAGGCCCATGGCGGCCGCGTGGACGGCGCGGGCCCGGCGGCCGCTGTTCTCCGCGTGCAGGTCCGGATCCGGGTCGAGCACGGCGGCCAGAGCCCGGTCGAGTTCCTCGGCGGCGGTGAGCCCGGCCACCAGCTCCCGGGCCCACTCCCGGCGGCGCTCCGGCTCGTCCTGCGCCCGCTCGTCCACGGTCCGTCCGCCTCCCGCCCGCATCCTCCGGGCCCTCCGGGGCCTCCCGATCCCATTGTGCGACCGCGGCGGGCCCCCTGGGGAAGCGTCTCGGCAGGTGGCCGCACCACCGCCCCCCGGTCCGCCGCTCCGCAGGCCGCGGCGCGGGGTGGTGACGGCCGGTCCTCGCGTTGCGCCCGCGGGAGCGGACGGGCAGGGTCGGTGGGGCGGCTCCCTCGCAGGAAGGTCGGACCATGCCCATCGCCACCGTCAACCCCACGACAGGCCGGACGCTGCGCACCTTCGACGCGCTCGACGCCGACGGCGTCGAACGCTGCCTGGCCGAGGCCGCGCGGACGGCCGTCGCCTACCGGCGCACCACCTTCGCGGAACGCTCGGCACTGCTGAACCGCGCGGCCGACCTCCTGGAGGCCGAGGGCGAGGACATCGCCCGCACCATGACCATCGAGATGGGCAAACCGCTCGGCGCGGCCCGTGCCGAGGCGGCCAAGTGCGTCAAGGCGATGCGCTGGTACGCCGCCCACGCGGAAGGCCTCCTCGCCGACGAGCACCCCGCCGACTCCGACGTCCGCGACGCGGGTGCCTCGGCCGTCCGGGTGCGCTACCGGCCCCTGGGGGTGGTGCTCGCCGTCATGCCGTGGAACTTCCCGCTCTGGCAGGTCGTACGGTTCGCCGCGCCCGCGCTCATGGCCGGCAACGTGGGCCTGCTGAAGCACTCCTCGAACGTCCCCCAGACGGCCCTCTACCTGGGCGACCTCTTCCGGCGGGCGGGCTTCCCGGAGGGCTGCTTCCAGACCCTGCTGATCGGCTCGGGCCCCGTCGAGGGCATCCTGCGCGACCCCAGGGTGGCCGCGGCCACCCTCACCGGCAGCGAACCGGCCGGACGGGCGGTGGCCTCGGTCGCCGGGGACGAGGTCAAGAAGACGGTCCTGGAGCTCGGCGGCAGCGATCCCTACATCGTGATGCCCTCCGCCGACATCGCCCGCGCCGCGAAGACGGCCGTGACCGCGCGGGTGCAGAACAACGGCCAGTCCTGCATCGCCGCCAAGCGGTTCATCGTCCACACCGACGTCTACGAGGAGTTCGCCCGCCTCTTCACCGGTGGCATGGCGGCCCTGACCGTCGGCGACCCGATGCGGGAGTCCACCGACGTCGGCCCGCTGGCCACCGAGAGCGGCCGCGCCGACGTGGAGGAACTCGTCGACGACGCCGTCCGCCAGGGCGCCACGGTCCTGTGCGGGGGCCGGCGCCCGCCCGGGCACCCGGACGGCTGGTTCTACGAGCCCACGGTGCTGGCCGACGTCACCCCGGCGATGCGGATCGACCTGGAGGAGACCTTCGGGCCCGTCGCCACCCTGTACCGGGTGGGCAGCCTCGACGAGGCCGTGGAGCGGGCCAACCACACGCCGTTCGGCCTGAGTTCGAACGTCTGGACCCGGGACGACGCCGACCTGGAGCGGTTCGTCCACGAGCTGGAGGCCGGCGGGATCTTCGTCAACGGCATGACGGCCTCCCACCCCGCCCTGCCCTTCGGCGGCGTCAAGCGGTCGGGCTACGGGCGGGAGCTGTCCGGGCACGGCATCCGGGAGTTCTGCAACATCACCACCGTCTGGCAGGCGGCGGACCCGGCCTGAGGGGCACGGCCCTCACGGCCCCATGAGTGCCTGGACCTGGTCGGTGACCAGGTCCAGGAGGTCCGCGGCGGCCCCCTCGTCGCCGAGGACCAGCAGGCCGAGGGTCAGCCCGTCCGTCATCGAGGCCAGGTATCCGGCCAGTACGGCCACCGGCACCCGGGGCCGCAGCCCCGTGTCGCGGCCCAGCTGGTGGATGAGCTCCTCGTAGGTGTCGCGGTACATCGCGTACTGGCGGCGCGCCAGGTGCTCGAACCCCGGCTGGCGCAGGGCGTACTGGGTGAGCTCGTACGTCAGCATGTGCTCCCCGGGCTGGGCGCACACGTGGTCCCAGTACGCCTGGAAGCCCGCCCGGATCGTCTCGCGCAGGGTGGCCTTCGGGCGGATCGCCTCCCTGACCACCGTGATGTAGTGGGCGGTGATCGCCTCGATGACCGCTTCGAGGAGGGCCTGCTTGGAGTCGAAGCAGTAGTGGACGACGCTGAGCGACACCCCCGCCTCGGCGGCGATCGACCGGGTCGTGGTGCGGGCGACGCCGTCGCGGGTCATCGCGCGGATCGCGGCCTCGGTGAGCTGCGCCCGCCGCTCCGCCGACGGCATCCGGGCCATGGGGCCCCTCTCGTTCCGGTAGGGCCGGTGGGGGGGGGGGGAGGGGGGGGGGGGGGCACACCCCCCCCCCCCCCCCCCCACCCCCCCCCCCCCCCCCCACAAAAACCCCCCCCCCTCTCTCCCCCCCCACCCCCCCCCCA
>NZ_JBVILR010000004.1:116698-501270 GCF_055580265.1 Streptomyces sp. NPDC032091
GGGGATCGCGGCCTCGGTGACTTTCCCCACCCCCTCCACAGAGGACATCGGGGCAGGGGGCCCCTTTTCTTCTGGGGGGGGGGGGGGGGCCCCCCCCCCCCCCCCCCCCCCCCCCCCACGCCTCAGCTGCTGAAGACGCCGACCTCGTGCAGGGAGTAGCCCCACTGGGTGGCGCGCCGGACCCCCTGGACCCTGAGCCAGCGGGCCGTCACCCCGTCGAACCGGGCGGTGTCCAGGCCCCCGTCGCTGTCGCTCGTCGACCAGACAGTCTGCCAGTTCGAGCCGTCCGTGGACGTCTCGATCCGGTACGCCTTCCCGTACGCGCGTTCCCAGTCGAGGGTGACCCGGCCGATGCGGTGCGCGGAGCCGAGGTCGATGCGCAGCCACTGGTCGTCGTTCCACTCGCTGGCCCAGCGGGTGCCGGAGTCGCCGTCGACGGCCCGGGCGGGCGAGTAGTCGACGAACGGGTTCCACCACTCGGAGGTGGACGCCGAGGCGGACGAGCCGGCGGCCAGGTTGACGCTGCCCTGGTGCTTCTCGGAGGCGCCCCAGGTGGTCAGGTAGGACTCGGCGCCCTTGAACAGGTCGTCGACCACGTCCTGGCCGCCGACGAGCCGGATGTCCTCGATCCAGTCGGGCACCAGGCCGTAGTGGGCGGCGCCGTCGGTGTTGAGGTCCCAGGTGCGCTGCCCGGCGGTCTGCCGGTCGATGACCGAGCCCCCGTCGGTGCTGCGGAAGGGGTACTTCACCGGGTTCGGGGTGTTCGCGCCCCGGGGGCCGGGCCAGCCGCCGACGCCGTTCATGTCGGTGCCGTAGCCGTAGCCCACGTGGTACTTCTCGCGGAGCGCGTCCGTACGCTTGGCCTCCGCGCTGAAGGCCTCCGAGCCGTTCATGTACTGGGCGGCGAATCCGCCGAGTTTGTACAGGCGCTCGGTCCAGCCGAGGTCCATCCAGCTGTGCGAGGAGATCACGCCCGGGTAGGACTCGGACTCCAGGATGTCGAAGGCCCGGCCCGCGGCCTTCACGCTCATGTGGTCGACTTCGAGCATCATCTTGCGCTTCATCATGCCGCGCACGGCGTACTCGCCGAGTTCGGTGAGCCCTCGGGTGTTGCAGCGCGCGTCGGCGGAGTACGAGGGGACCGCCACGCCCGCCGGGAGCTCCTTCTGTGCCGTGGGAGCGGGCGCGAGGCCGATCGGGTTGTCCTTCTGGGGGCCGGTGCACGGCTCGGTCTTCCAGAAGGTTCCGGTCGACAGGAACTGGCCGACGTTGATCGCCGTGCCCAGGGCGCCCTCGTCGAACCGGACCCCGCACAGGGCGTTGTCGAACTTGTGGCAGAGGAACATGCTGCGCACACCCAGCTTGTACAGCTCGTCCAGGCCGCGGTCGACGTCCTCCTTGGAGCACTGCGCGACGTCGAGGATCTGCTTGCAGCCGAAGGGCTCGGAGGTCTCCACACCCATGACGACGGCCAGCTTGCCCTGCTTGATCACCTCGCGGGCCTGGTCGGAGCCGGTGACGATGCGGAACCAGCCCTTTCCGGGGCCGCCGTACATCTTGTCGATGAACGCCTGCATGTCGTACGTCTTCTGCGCCTCCAGGCGGATGGCGGTCATCTCGTCGCAGCCGCGGTCCTTGAAGAAGTAGACCGAGCAGATCACCCCGTTGGTGACGAGGTCGTTGACGAGGACCCGCTGGCCGCCGCGCCAGGCGCGTTCCACCCAGGCGTAGTAGTTCTGCTGGTGGGTCAGGGAGTCGTGGGCGGGCCAGTCCTTGAAGGTGGGCCAGCCGTCGGGGTCGTGCTTGCCGTCCCCGCCCTTGGTGATGAAGTCGAAGACGGCGAGGCTGCCGTCGGGGTAGTGCTCGGGGCAGTCCTTGAGGGCGTCGGCGACGCCGAGTTCGGAGAAGGGCTTGCCGCAGATGAGCCGGCCGCCGAAGCCCTCGTTGGACATCAGGTGGTCGTGGGCGTCGACGAAGCCGCGGACCTTGCCCTGGGCGTCGGTGCCCTTGAAGGGCTCACCGGTGACGTCGATGCCGGAGTCCGGCTGCGGCCGGGCGGTGGGGTTCCACCAGCCGGGGTCGGCGGCCGGGTCGGCGAGGGAGGCGGGCGCGGGCCCGAGCACCATGGCGCACGCGGCGAGGAGGAGCGCGAGCAGCGCGAAGGGGCGCCGACGGCGGTGGCGCGGGCGCGGGGGAGGGTGAGGGGTCAAGGTGATCACTCATGCCTTCGGTCGGCGGAGAGCGCGGTCGGACCGAGGCATGGATTGTCATGCCCGGCACAATGGTGGGCATGAGAATCGCTACTGGCGCGTAAGGAGTCAAGAGTCCGGGACGCTTGACCTGATGGACCGTCGGATGCCGTGCGCAGGCGGACGCCCCCGGATGCGGGCCGCCGTCCCGGTCACGGAGCGGAGCCCGGGCCCTGGCTGGGGGTCGCCGTGCCGAGGCGGTGTTCCGCCAGCGCCTTCGCCTTTTCCAGGAGTTCCGCGAACGGCTTCTGTGCCATGGAGCCGCGTACGGGGACGAGCCCGTACCTTCCGTGGTTCCTCCGCTCGTTCGGGCTGTATCGGGGGTGGAATGGTTTGTTCTCCTCAGGAGGCCCCAGCTGCACGAACAGGAACGGATGGGCCGGGTCCGTCGTGTGCCAGAGGGTGATGCGCTGCCGGCCTCGGGTCATGTTGAGGATTTCATTGCTGTTCGTGACAATGCCCTGATATCTGTAGTACGGAGGGTCCGGCCCCGGGGGCAGCTTGTCCGTCTTCTCGTTCTGCACCACCGTCCAGTCCTTCCGCTTGGTCACGTAGTCGTCGTTGATGGCCATCCTGTCCTTCCGGGCCACCCACACCTCGGTTTCGATCTTGATCGTCTCGTACGGGGCCTCCGCCGGCCTGTCGATCACGGCGACCTCGTCCTCTTCCCATTCCTCCCCCGGATTCAAGGGTCTGCCCGACGGCTGGATGAATTCGTCCGACTTGATGACCCTCTGCTTTGCGGCGTCCTGCGGCTTCGCGCCGGCGGGCTGTCCGCGGACCCAGTAGATGCTGCCCAGGACGTAGACGGGGATCCGGCCGGTGTTCTTCATCTGGATGTGGAACGGAACGAACAGCTTCGTGCGCTCCTCGTTGAGAGCGGGGGCGCCGAACACGGGTGTGATCTCCATCAGCGGAGACGTCGTGGCGGGGATGTAGACATGGGTGTACGCGAGGTTGGCGAACGCCAGGAGGGTGGAAATGATCACCCCGATCGCGATCCGCCGGGGATTGGGCAGCCCCTTCCACGCCCGGTCGTGGATGAGCACAGACAAGGCCCAGAGGGACCAGGGGATGAGGACACACCAGAGCAACAGCCAATGCGTGTACCGCCCGCCTCTGATTTGCACGAAGAGCAGGACCGCACTGGCGCAGAGGGAAGCCGCCGCTGCGACCAGGATCAACGTCCCCGAATACCGGATTCTCCGTTTGCCCCAGTAGTCGAAGGTGGCTGCCGCGGCCGCCATTTCGGTCACCGTCAGCAGGAGGAAGATGACCCCGGTGATGCGCCCGGGATAGGTCAAGGCCGTGAAGGCGTCCGATATGCCGATCCTGACGAATACGTATGCGGTTGCCAGGAGGCCGATCGCCACGAGGAGAGCGCAGATCCGCCTGCGGCACGTGTGGTCCGGCCACACGGTACCGTCACCGCCGTGCCAGCGGATGTCGAATGAGAAGGGGATGCCGGAACGGCGCAACAGTTTCTGGAGCCCCCTGGGGCTGCGGACCTTACCGACGGGCTTGTCGTCGATGGTGACCTTCCGCCACCCGAACGCATCCGGCGGTCCCACGGCTACCACGGGTGTGTTCGCCATGACTCCAGTCTGCTTCCGGACCCGCGTGAGCGCCCCCGGAGGCGACAGCGGATGCGGTCCGGCGGGGAGTGGGGCGAAACTGGAAGTGACTCCTGCCTCGCTCTTTTTCGGGAGGTCCCCATGCGCAGAAGGATTCTCGGCCTTGTCGCCGCCGTTGTATTCGCGGTTCTCGGTGTCGGGGTCCCTGCCGCACAGGCCGACGTGGACACCAACACGTGCAGGCACGGCGGGGGAACGGTCGAGTACGACCCCTCGACAGGATTGTGGACCTGTGTCGGAGGCGTGCGCGACGGAGAGGCCATCGTCTGACGCGGCCCCGTGAGGGGTGTCCGGAATCGTCCGGCGGCGGAGGAGCCCGCGCCTAGAGTCGCCGCATGAACGAACCCGAAGACACCAGGAGTTCCGGAGCGCGCTCCCGGCGCGGGGTGCTGAAGGCGGCCGTGGCGGGGGCGGGGGCCGTGGCCGCCGTCGCGGCCGGCGGGGGCGTCGCGTACGCGGATGAGCGGCGGTGCGCGGCGCCCGTGTTCGTGCTCGTGCACGGGGCCGGAGGGAACTCCTGCGAATGGGCTCCCGTCCTCGCCGAGCTGGGGCTGCGCGGGCACAAGGCCGTCGCCGTCGACCTGCCCGGGCACGGGCGCGGCGCCCACTACCCGCTCTCCTACCAGACCCCGCAGGACCTGGAGGCGCTGCGCACCGAGCCCTCGCCGCTCGGGACGGTGACCCTGGACGAATTCGCCGAGCACGTCGTGGGCGTCGTGCGGCGGGCCTCCCGGCTCGGGGCGGTGGTGCTGGTCGGCCGGAGCATGGGCGGGGTGACCCTCAACGCGGTCGCCAACCGGGTGCCGGAGCTGATCTCCCACCTGGTGTACGCCTCCGCGTTCTGCCCGACGGGGCACGCCTCCGCCACGCGGCTGATGTCCACCCCGGAGGCCTCCACCAGCGCACTGCCGCGGGTGGACCGGGTCGAGACCCCGCCTGAGCTCGGGGTCGACCGGGTCAACTGGCGTTCCGGGGACCCCGCGTTCCTCGCGGCGGTCAAGGAGGCCCTGGCCGCGGACCGGTCCGACGCCGAGGTGCGGGCGCTGATCGCCACCCTGGAGCCGGACGAGTCGGCGGCGATCGGGAACGCGGACGCCCGGGGGCTCCCGGAGGCGTGGGGGCGGGTGCCACGCACGTTCCTGCGGTTCACCCGGGACCGTACGATCCCGCTCGCGCTCCAGGACCTGATGATCCGCGAGGCGGACGCGGCGACCCCGCGCAACCGCTTCCGCGTCCGCTCCCTGGCCGCGCCGCACGCCGGCCCCCGGGACGCGGCGGTGTGGGCGGACGAGCTGGAGCTGGCGGCGAGCGCGTGCCGCTGACCGCACCTCCGCGGCGGCGCCAGGCCGTCTCTTCCGGATCTTGCCTGGCCCGCGCCGCCCGGCACCGCACCTCGCCGCCTTGGCGGGGCACCAAGTACGTCCAGTACGGCGGCGCCCCGCCAAGGCGCCGATGCACGGCACCTGGGGGCACCTCCCAGCGGTAGCTGGGGGAACGACGCGGGCTTGACCGGCAAGATCCGAAAGAGACGGCCTCGGGGGCCGGGTGGGCGGGGTGGCCCGCGTCGGTCCGGCGGGGTGCGGGTGCGCGGCCTATCGTCGGGGGTATGAGCGAGACCGTCGTGGTGTACGAGTACGACCGGCCCGGCGCGGTCCACCCCGCCGGGGAGCCGGCCCCCCGGGACGTCCTGCGGGTGCACGCGGCGCCCACCGCCCCGGGACGGCACGACGTCCGCGGCCCGCGGACCCTCTGCGGCCGGGACACCTTCGCCATGGAGACGGCCTCCTGGCGGCACTCCGGCCACCCCGGCTCGCCCTGGTACCCCGAGGAGTACGCCGACCGTGTCTGCCCCGCCTGCGCGGACGCCGCCGGGGAGGTGTGAGCGGGAGCGGTCAGGCGCCGGGGGCCATGTCGTACGTGACCCACATGGTGCGGGTGGCCACCTGGTCGTACTTGGACCGGGCCCGGTGGTTGTCGTCGGCGGTGATCCACCGGACGACGCTCCAGCCGCGTTCCGCCGCCAGCTCGCGCAGGGCGGCCAGCAGCAGGTCGGCCGCGCCGGAGCCGCGGTGTTCCGGGGCCACGAACAGGTCGTCCAGGAAGCAGCCGGTCGTCGCGGACAGCGGACGGGCGAACGGGCGGTAGTGGGCGAGGCCCAGCAGCCGGCCCGCGGCGTCCTCGGCGACCAGGGCGCCGGTCTCGTGCGCGGGGTCGTTGATCCAGGCCCACACCGTCGCGGCGGCCTCCTCGGTCTGCTCCACCCCGTAGAAGTCGGCGTAGCCCCGGTAGAGGGAGCGCCACTGGGCGAAGTCCCCGGGCCGGGCGGCGCGGACCACGATGTCGGACATGTGCGGTGTCTCCTGGGATCGGTGTACGGGGAACCGATCATGCCGGAGGGCCCTGCGGCCCGGGAGGCGCCGCCGTGTCCAAAGCCGGGCCCCTCTCCTTCCGTGATGGACAGCCGGGGGCCGGCCGGACGCGGCGGAGCCCGGTCCGGCGGGGTGCCGGACCGGGCTCCTGAGGTGGTGCGGGGTGGTCAGCTCACCCGGAGGGTGACGTCGTCGACCACGAAGGAGGTCTGGAGGGACTGGTCCTCCACGCCCTGGAACGCGAGGGTGACGGTCTGCCCGGCGAACCGGGAGACGTCGTAGCTCTTGAGCACGTAGCCGGAGCCCGCGTCCACGTTGGACAGGGTCTCCAGGGTCTGGCCGCCCACCGAGACGGTGAACGTGTCGTAGACGGTGTTCCCGGTCTCGTCGGTGTCGATGTGCAGGTAGAAGGCGAGGCGGGCCGAGGAGCAGCCGGCCGGGAGGGTCAGTGACTGCGAGGCGCTGTCGGTGCGCGGCGAGCCCCAGCCGTTGAGCCACGCCATGTAGGCGCCGGCGTGCGGGGCCTCGCCGGCCTGGTTGGTGATGACCCCGGAGGTGGTGCTCCAGGGGCTCGCGCCGTTCTCGAAGCCGCCGTTGGCGACGGTCTCGGCCGGGGTGCAGCTGCCGCCGCCCCCGCTGATCGTCAGGGTGTAGGTGGTGCTGTGGGTGGCGGTGCCGGTGCCCGTCACGGTCAGGGTGGCCGTCCCGGGGGCGGTGCCCGCGGCGACCTGGACGGTGAGGGTGGCGGACTGGCCGGACTGGACGGAGGACGGGCTGAGGGTGGCGGTGACGCCGGCCGGGGCGCCCGAGACCGTCAGCGCGACGTTCTGGGGGCTGCCGCTGACGGTGGCGGTGCTCACCGTCGAGGTGACGCTGCCGCCCGGCGCGGCGGTGCCGGCGGCGGGGGAGGTGGAGAGGGAGAAGTCGGAGGCCGGGGTGCCGCTGCCGACGGCCTGCTTCCAGATCGCGTAGGCGACGCCGTCGGCGCTGCGGTCCAGGACCGTGGCGTTGATGTTGCTCGGGGTGTCGCAGGAGCTGTGGTAGCAGGAGTCGTACGCGGCGTTCGCGGTGCCGCCCCACTTCGAGGCCTGCGCGGAGGTCTTGCGGGCGCTGGCGCCGGCCGCGTAGCCGGAGGTGGGGATGCCCGCCTGCTGGAAGGAGTAGTCGTCACTGCGGCCCTGGCCCTCGGTGTTCTCCTCGGGGGCGAGGTTCAGCGAGGTCCAGTACGCCTTCAGGGGCGCGGCGGTGGTGGAGCCCAGGTTGTTGATGAAGTAGCCGCCGTTGGGCGAGCCGACCATGTCGAAGTTGTAGTAGCCCTTGATGGCGGCGCGCTGGGCGCTGCTCAGCTGGCCGACGTAGAACTTCGAGCCGTTGAGGCCCTGCTCCTCGTCGGTCCACCACGCGAAGCGCACGTGCTTGGTCATGGTGGGGTTCTTCTGGGCCAGGACCAGCGCGTTCTCCAGCAGGGTGGCCGAGCCGGAGCCGTTGTCGTTGATGCCGGGGCCGGCGGAGACGCTGTCGAGGTGGGCGCCGAACATCACGGTCTGGTCGTCGGGGCCGCCCGGCCAGTCGGCGATCAGGTTGTTCGACGGGTAGGTGCAGGAGGTGCAGCTCTGTTCGGAGACGGTGTAGCCGGCGGCCTGGAGCTTGCCCTTGATGTAGGCGAGGGACTGGGTGTGCCCGCCGCTGCCGGCGCGGCGGTTGCCGCCGTTCTGCGAGGCGATGGTGCCCAGCTGGTTCAGGTGGGCCTGGACGTTGGCCGCGCTGATGTCCGGCGGGGTGGTGGGGTCGGGCTGGCCGCCGCCCACGGTCAGGGCGTAGTCGGCGGTGTGCGCGAGCGAGGCACCCTGGCCCTTGACGGTGACCGTGGACGGGCCGGGGGCCGTGGTGGAACTCGCGGTCAGGGTCAGGGTGGAGGACTGGCCGGACTGCACGGTGGCCGGGTTGAAGGAGGCGGTGACGCCGGCGGGCAGGCCGCTCGCGGAGAGGGTGACCTGCTGGGCCTGGCCGGTGGTGGTGCTGGTGGCGACGGTGGTGGTCACCGAGGCGCCCTGCTGCACGCTGCCCGAGGCCGGGTTGAGGGTGAGCGAGAAGTCACCCTGCCCGCTGGGGGCGCAGGACGGGTCACCGGACTGGGCGGGCACGCTGATGGCGTCCCAGGCGGCCTTGGTCTTGTTGAACAGGTCGCAGCTCGCGTCCAGGGTCTTGGCGGAACTCAGCGTCGCCGTCCGGTACTTCTTGTACGACATGCTGCTGGTCTTGAGCAGCATGCCGCCGTAGAAGATCTTGCCGGCGTTCTGGACGCCGACGCCGGTCACCGTGGACTGGTTGCAGGTGCTGCTGCTCGGCTTGCCGCCGCCGGGGTTGCTGCCCTCGGCCAGCAGGTAGAACCAGTGGTTCAGCGGTCCCGCCGCCGCGTGCACCTCGGTGTTCGGTATGGAGGAGCTGTAGCAGGACGGGTCGTTGTTGACGGCCGAGGGGTTGTACATGTTCCGGATCGGACCCCGGCCCTGGAGGTTGATCATCTCGCCGACGGTGTAGTCGGGGGTGTCGTACGGGGAGGGCTCGTTGGCGTAGGCCTCGGTCAGCGCGCCGAAGATGTCGCCGGTGCCCTCGCCGAGGCCGGACTCCTGGCCGCTGGTGCCGCCGGGGGTGTTGGTGTCGATGGCGTGCCCGTACTCGTGGCCCACCACGTCGATGCCGGCGATCCACTCGTTGGCGCTGTTGTGGCCGATGGTGACGGAGCTGCCGTCCCAGTACGCGTTGAGGTCGCCGAGCCCGACCTTGCCGGGGAAGCTGCGGCCGTTGCCGTCCACGCCGCTGCGGCCGAGCCACTGGCGGAGCATGTCCCACTGCTTCTGCGCCGCGAACATCAGGTCCGTGCACCCGGTCTCCTTGGAGGTCGGGTTGCCGGTGCCCCAGGAGTCCGAGGACTTCGAGAAGACGGTGCCGGTGCTGTAGTCCTGGCAGCTCAGACCCGGGCGGTTCGGGTCGCGCAGGGAGTACGTGCCGCCGGACGCGGTGGTGTCGACCGTCAGCGGGTTCGGGCCGTTCCACTTGCTGGTGCCGGTGCCCGCGACGACCTCGTCCCAGCGGTCGACGACCTTGCCGGTCCGGGCGTCCACGTAGACGTGCATCCGGCTGGGCGCCGTCTTCGTCGCGCCGGTCAGGACCGTCTCCCAGGCCAGCACCGGCTTGTCGTCCTTGAGCCGGACGACCAGGCGGCTGCTCTCGACCTTGTCCACCTTCGTCAGCTCGGCCCGCGAGGAGGACTCCGCCGCCTTGGCGGTGACGGTGGGGGTGACCGACACGTCGATCACCGTCGAGGAGGCCGACTGGAGGGCGCGGACCTTGCCCTCCCCGTCCGCGAGGACGACCGCGTCGCCGCCGACGACCGGCAGGCCGCGGTAGCTGCGCTCGTACGCGACGGAGAACAGGTCCTGTACCCAGGGGGTGACCAGGCGGCGGTCGTACTGCTGCTGCGGCTGGTTGACCAGGCTGTCCAGGCCGCTGCGGACGGCCGCGTCCGCGGCGGCCACGGCCCGGTCGGCCCGGGAGGGCCGGGGCGGTACGGGATCTGGCTGCTGCGCGGCCGACGCGGTACCGGCCAGCGCACCGGCGAGGCTCGCGGTCAGCGCGAAGGCCGCCACGGACGCCGTCCATCTGGTGGGCTGCACGAGTCCACTCCGATCGTGTGTGTGGGGGGTGTCTGGCTGTACGCCGTCGCCGAGTATGGGCGTGTGCATGGCGGGATTGGGACATCCCTGCGGGCATAAGGCGCGGGTTATGGTGCCGTGCGGTCGCGGTTCGTAAGCTGCCGGGATGCAGCTGGAGTTGAGGCACCTGCAAGCCGTCTGCCGGATAGCGGAAGCAGGCAGTCTGGGCGCGGCGGCGCGGCGGCTCGGGGTTTCCCAGCCGGCGCTCTCCGCCCAGCTGCGCAGGATCGAACGGGTCACCGGAGGCGAGCTCTTCGTCCGCGGCCGCAGCGGCGTGGAGCCCACCCCGCTGGGCCACTTCGTCCTGTCCAAGGCCCGCCGCGTGCTCGGCGAGATGGACGCCCTGGGGGCCGAGGCCCGGGCGCTGTCGGCGGCGCCGGTACCCCTGCGGCTCGGCTGCATCCTGCTCGTGCTCCTGGACGGCCTGCTCGCGCGCACCGACCTGGCCCCGGCCGGGCGGGAGGTGGCGGTGGACCTGGAGAACTCGGTGACCACCCTCGTGCGGATGCTCGGCGCAGGCCAGTACGACGCCATCGTCTACGGCGAGGTCAACGACTACGAGGTGCCGCTGCCCGGCGGCGTCCGGGCCCGCACCGTCGTGCCCCGCGAACCGTTCTGCATCCGGATGTCCGCGCGGCACCCGCTGGCCGGCCGCGCCCGGCTGGACCTGGCCGACCTGGGCGGCGAACAGTGGATGACCCTGGTCCAGGACGACGACGGCGGTCCCGAGGCCCTGGTCGAGGCCTGCGCCAAGGCCGGTTTCACCCCCTCGCTGCGCTACCGGATCACCGACCGCAAGATGCAGCACGACCTGATCGCGGCCGGCCGGGCGATCTCGCTGAGCCAGCCCACCGCCCCCGCCGTGCCGGGCACGGTCATGCGCCCGCTGGCCGGAACCCCGATCACCGGCCGGATCCGGCTGGCCTGGAACCGGGCGTCGGTCTCCGCCCGCCAGGGGGAGCTGCTGCACCGGGCGGCCGTGGAGGCGTACCTGGCGAACGTGGACAACAACGCCTTCCACCGGACATGGTGGGACGCCCACCCGGAAGCCCACCCGAGCCTCGGCTGACCCCTGCAGAAGGGTCGGATTCCGGTCGGGTTACCATATGAGCGCCGCCTAGCTCGAAAGATAACTCTGTGACTGTCAACGAGGACTCGTTCAGCAACTGGAAGACCCGCGAGGAGATCGCGGAGTCGATGATCCCGATCATCGGGAAGCTGCACCGCGAGCGGGATGTAACGATCCTGCTGCACAGCCGCTCCCTGGTGAACAAGTCGGTGGTCAGCATCCTCAAGACCCACCGGTTCGCCCGGCAGATCGACGGCGAGGAGCTCTCGGTCACCGAGACCATGCCGTTCCTGCAGGCGCTCGCCGCACTCGATCTCGGTCCGTCGCAGATCGACATCGGCATGCTCGCCGCGAACTACAGCGCCGACGACCGCGGACTCTCCGTGGCCGACTTCACCGCCGAGGCCGTCGCCGGCGCCACCGGTGAGAACAAGCTGGAGGGCTCCTCCGGCCGCGACGTCGTCCTCTACGGCTTCGGCCGCATCGGCCGCCTCGTCGCCCGCCTGCTCATCGAGAAGGCCGGCTCCGGCAACGGTCTGCGCCTGCGCGCCATCGTCGTCCGCGGTGGCGGCGAGGCCGACCTCGTCAAGCGCGCCTCGCTGCTGCGCCGCGACTCGATCCACGGCCAGTTCCAGGGCACGATCACCGTCGACGAGGCGAACAGCACGATCGTCGCGAACGGCAACACGATCCGCGTGATCTACGCGAACGACCCCTCCGAGGTCGACTACACGGCGTACGGCATCAAGGACGCCATCCTCATCGACAACACCGGCAAGTGGCGCGACCGCGAGGGCCTGTCCAAGCACCTGCGCCCCGGTATCGACAAGGTCGTCCTGACCGCCCCGGGCAAGGGCGACGTCCCGAACATCGTGCACGGCGTCAACCACGACACGATCAAGCCGGACGAGCGGATCCTGTCCTGCGCCTCCTGCACCACCAACGCCATCGTCCCGCCGCTCAAGGCCATGGACGACGAGTACGGCGTGCTGCGCGGCCACGTGGAGACGGTCCACTCGTTCACGAACGACCAGAACCTCCTGGACAACTACCACAAGGCCGACCGCCGCGGCCGCTCCGCGCCGCTGAACATGGTCATCACCGAGACCGGTGCCGCGTCCGCCGTCGCGAAGGCGCTGCCGGACCTCAAGGCCCCGATCACCGGCAGCTCGATCCGCGTCCCCGTCCCGGACGTCTCGATCGCCATCCTCAGCCTGCGCCTGGGCCGCGAGACCACCCGCGACGAGGTCCTGGAGTACCTCCGCGGTGTCTCCCTGCACTCGCCGCTGAAGCGCCAGATCGACTTCACCACCGCCCCCGACGCCGTCTCCATGGACTTCGTCGGCTCGCGCCACGCCTCGATCGTGGACGCCGGTGCCACCAAGGTCGACGGTGACAACGCGATCCTGTACCTCTGGTACGACAACGAGTTCGGCTACTCCTGCCAGGTCATCCGTGTGGTCCAGCACGTGTCCGGCGTCGAGTACCCGACCTACCCGGTCCCGGTCGCCTGACCCTTCCCGGCAGAGCGTGTCCCGGGGTGCCCCGTCGACCCCGGTCGGCGGGGCACCGCCGCGTCGTGCGGACGGGCCTCCCTAGACTGGACGGGTGACCGACAACGCACTTCCCCCCTGTCCCGCATGCTCCGGCGTGTACACCTACGAGATGGGCGCCCTGCTCGTCTGCCCCGAGTGCGGGCACGAGTGGCCCGCCGCCGCCTCCGCGGCCGGCGACACCGCGCCCGAGGAGCGGGTGATCAAGGACTCGGTCGGCAACGTGCTCAGCGACGGCGACACCGTCACCGTCGTCAAGGGCCTGAAGGTCAAGGGCCACCCGACCGGCATCAAGGCCGGCACCAAGGTGCGCAACATCCGCCTCGTCGACGGAGTCGACGGCCACGACATCGACTGCCGGATCGAGGGCTTCGGCTCCATGCAGCTGAAGTCGAGCGTGGTGAGGAAAGGCTGATTTCCGACTGACATCCCACCGACCTCCGCCCCCGTCCACCCTCCGGTGGGCGGGGGCGCCGCCGTTTCCGGGGCTCCCGCGACAGGGTTGTTTCAGCCGCGGTGGCCCGAATTACGCGATCTGCCCCGACGGGGACGCCTCTTTCCGCGAAAACGCGCCAGAAGCCGTACGGGTCCGCAAGCGCGTCCGGATCTCGGCTCTAGCGGACCGTCGAGCCACCAGGTGATCCTGGGTTCCGGGTCAGCCGCTCCACAGGCCGGAAGGGATCGATATCCGGCCGGGCCGAAACCCGAGCACATCCGGCATTCCCTTCCGCGGGGAGCGGCCTTTCACCGGCCCGCGGACCTTCCACCCAGTGCCATCGGCTTCCGCTTCCACACTCAGGGAGACACCCATGTCCGACACCGCGCGCACCCCCGAATTCGGCTTCGAGGACCTGGACCTCGACCTCGGCGACCTGACCGTCACCGCCATGCGGGACACGGTCGCGCTGCCCGAGGGCGGCGCCTCGTGGGGCTCCTGCTCCTGCCAGGGCTCCTCGTCCTGCCAGAAGCCGACCGTGGACACCCCCATCCTCTGACCCCGCGCGGGGCCGGCTCGCCCGACCCCTGCCATCCCGACGCGGACCCGCTTCCCGCCGCACCCCGAGTGCGGCGGGAAGCCCCCGCGCACCCACCCACCCAGGACGGGGACCAGCATGCAGCAGCCACCCGGCACGCCGCCCGGAGCCCCGGCCGGGGCCGGAGACGACGCCGACGCCTACCGGGTGTCCTCCGCGCCCTACGTGCTGGTCCGCGCCACCGTACTGGCCCACCCCGCCCAGACGGCCGCCGCCACCGGCTTCCGCACCCTCCTCGCCCGGCTCCACGACCTCGACCGGCAGCTGCTGGAGAGCACCGCCCCGCTCTGCGACGACCTGCACGACAGCCGCGCCGGCCACCCCGCCGCACTCCACCGCGACGTGGTCCTCCCGCTGCGCCGCGCCCTGCACAACGGGCGCGAACCCCGCCCCGCCCTGCTGGAGCGCCTCGGCGACCTCCCCGACCGGCTGCCCCGGCTCGCCCACTGGCTCGACCTGCGCACCCGCCGCGCCGCGCTCCTCGCCGGCCTCGCCCCCGCCGCCGAGCGGGCCCTGAACGCCGAACGCCGCGCCCTCGCCGCCCTGTGCCGCGAGCCGGCCCTCACCAAGGCCGTCGCGCTCACCAGCGCCGACCTGTTACGGGCCGTCGAACGGGCCGGCACCGGCGCCCAGGACCGCAGGACCCGCAAGGAGGAACCCGCCGTCCTGCGCTACGCCCTGCGGGCCAGCACCAAGACCAGCCCGCTGTCCTGGTTCACGGCCGTCGGCTGGGGCCCCCTGCCGGCGGCCCCGGGCCGCGCCGTCCCCTCCTGGGGCCGCGCGCCGCTGTTCACGGGACCCCTGCGCGAGGTCGTACAGCCCAGCCGCACCCTGACCACCGCCCTGACCCTCGCCCTCCTGGACGCCCCGCACCGCCGGGCCGCCCTGCCCCACCGGATCACCAGCACCGCCCGCGTCGCCGACGGGCGGGCGGCGTACTCCCGCGACCGGACCGCCTTCGCCGGGGGCCGCTACCTCATGGCCGCGGAGGACGAGGCGCGGCTGCCCCGCACCGGCCCGCTCGCCCTCGTCACCGAGCACGCCGGACATCCCGTACCCCTCGACGACCTGACGGAGCTGCTGGCCGCGGCCCTCCCCGGCGGCGGGGACGGCGACGCGGACGGACGGGCCGCGGCCGCCGGGTTCCTCGCCCGGCTCGCCGGGACCGGCCTGCTCGTGCCCGCCGACCCGGTCCCCCCGCAGGACCCCGATCCGCTGGGCCGCATCGCCGGCTGGCTGCGCTCCCTCGACGGGGCCACCGCCGAGGAGGCCGCCGAGGACGCCGCCCACGCCGGCCGCCTCGACGTGCTCGCCCGGCTGACCGCCGCCTTCGCCGAAGCCCCCGCCGCCGCCCGCCCCGCCCTGCTGACCGGCCTGTCCCACCGCTGGACGGAGGCACTGGCCGCCGCCGGACGCCCCGTCCCGGCGGTGTCCGCCCCGCTCAGCCCGGTCTCCGAGGACGTCGTCGCCCCGCGCCCCCTCGACCTCGACGGCTTCCTCGGCCCCGCCGACCACGAGGCGCTCGGCGAGGTCACCGCCCTGGCGGAGCTCTTCGACCTCGGCCACCTCCTGCGCCGGACCGTCCGCGACCGCTTCGTCGCCCGCTACGGCCCCGGCGGCCGCTGCCCCCACCCGTGGGAGTTCGGCGCGGACATCGCGGAGGCCTGGGAAGCCGCCGGACGGCTCGCCGCCCTCGACCCCTCCGACCCCCTCCCCAGCGGCACCGACGGGCCGGCGGCCCTGCGCGCCGAGGCCGTCCGGGCCGTCCGGGACGCCCTGCACGGCGACCCGGCCACCACCCCCGAGGTCCTCCTGCCGCCGGACCTCCTCAAGGGACTCGGCGACCGGCTGCCCGGCTGGGCCCTCTCCCGCCCGCTCAGCTACGCCTACTTCCTCCAGCGCGACCCCCGCCACGGCCTGCTCTGCGTCAACCAGGTCTACGGCGGCTGGGGCCGCTTCACCAGCCGCTTCCTGGACGCCCTCGACCCCGCCGCCCGCACCGAAGTGTCCCGGCAGGTCCGCCGCGCCCTCGGCCCCGGCGCGCACGCCGCCCAGATCCGCCCCGTCGGCGGCTTCAACGCCAACCTCCACCCCCTCCTCGTCCCGGACGAGATCGGCCCCGACCGCCGCTGGGCCTCCCTCGGCGAAGCCGACCTGGAACTCGTCCACGACGAAGCCGCCGACCAGGTACGCGTCCGGCTGCGCGGCACCGGCGAACCCCTCGACGTGCTCTACCCCGGCTTCCTCGCCCCGGTCCTGCTGCCGCGCCGCCTCGGCGCCCACCTCAGCGACCACCCCCACGGCCTGGTCGACCTCCGCCCGCTCGTCCCCCGGGGCACCCGCCCCGCGCCCGGCGGCGGCCCCGTCACCCACGTCCCCCGGCTGCGCCACCGCGGCCTGGTGCTCCGCCGTCGCCGCTGGCTGCTGCCGCCCGACGCCGTGGAGCGGCTGCGCGCCGACCTCACCGCCGCCGGACCCGTCCCCGTGGAGGCCGCCGCCCGCTGGCGCGCGGCCCTGGACCTCCCCGAGCAGGTCTTCCTGCACCCCGCCGGAGCGGTACCCACCGGCCGGGCCGCCGAGGACTTCCTGACCGGGCTCAGCCGCCCCAAACCGCACCTCGTGGACCTCGGCAACGCCCTGCACCTGCGCTGCCTGCCCAAATGGCTCTCCCGCCACGGCGCCGGAGCCGTCCTCGAAGAGGCCCTGCCCGCCCCCGGAGGCTTGGACGACCCGGCCCGCGCCGTCGAACTCGTCCTGGAGGTCTACCGGGCCGGGCGAGGGCGATGAACCGACGGACCCACGAAGGAACGAGCCGATGACCCGGCACCGGACGACGACGGAAGGGGGAACGGCGCACATGCCTCCCCACGAACACGCCCTCGACGTGGTGGCCCACTACCACCACCCCGACAAGGCCCCCCTGCTGCGCGGGGCCCTGCTGCCCCTCGCCGAGTCGGCCGTCGCCGGCGGCCTGGACGCCCACGTGGAACGCCACTGGCTGCACGGCCCCCACCTGCGGCTGCGGCTCCGGGGCCCCGCCCGGCAGGTGGCCCGCACGGCGGACTCCGCCGCGGCCGCGCTGCGCGACTGGCTCCGCGACCACCCCTCGCACGCCGACCTCACCGACGCCCAGCTGCTGGAGCGGGCCGCCGAGGCCGGCCGCGCCGAGCTCGTGCCCCCGCCCTACGGGCCCATCGAGCCCGACAACACGGTCCGGATCGAGCCCGTCGACCGCTCGTCCGTACGGGGCCTGCTCGGCGAGGACGGCGCCGACCTGCGCGACGACCTGCTCCGGGCCGGCCTGGGCGCCCTGCGGGCCGGCGCCGGCTTCCTCGGGGAACACGGCGACGGGGCGCCGGCCCGGATCCGGCTCGCCGTGACCGCCCTCGCCGCCCACGCCGGAGCCCACCCCGACGGGCTGGCCGGCGGCCACTGGTCGTACGTCTCCCACCTGGAGGACTTCCTCCTCCACGACGACCCGGACGGCCGGCTGCGGCAGCGCTTCGAGCAGTACGCCGAACGCGCCGACACGGCGGTGACCGCCCTCGTCGGACGGATCGCCGACGGCGGCGCACGCGGCTGGGAGCGCGCCTGGCCGGAGTTCTCCGCCGGCGCCCGGCGGCTCGCGCGGGCCCGCCACGACGCGGGCGCGGACCTGTCCGGCACCCCGGCCGAGTACGGCGCCCGCGCCCTCGCCACCGGCGACGCCGGCACGGCGGAGCGCTGGAACCGCGACCTCCGCACCCGGTACAGCGAGTTCCACCACCTGCTGGGCCGCGCCGACCCCCGGGGGCGGATGTTCGCCAGCCCCGACTACCTGGTCCACCGGGCCTGCACCAACGCCCTGTACCGGCTCCTCGCGATCTGCGACGTCCGCCCGCTGGAGCGGTACCTGGCGGCGCACCTGGTCATCCGCGCGGTGCCCGGCCTGACCGGCAGCGACTGGCGCACGGAGCTCGCCGAGACCATCGACGCGGTGGAGGGCCGGGCATGACCACCGCCACGCGCCCGACGACCGTACGGAGACTGCGGCCCGGGGTGGCCGTGACCCCCCTGCGGGCCGGCCTGCACCTGAGGGGGCGGAGCGGCAGCCTCACCCTGGAGGGGAGCGACGCGCTGCCCGCCCTCTGGAAGCTGCTGGAGGAACCGCTGCGGGAGGGCCGGCTCGAAGACCTCCTCGCAGGGATGGCACCGGGGTCGGCGGTGCGTGGGGCGGTGGAGGCCCTGCTGCGGCAGCTGGAGGCGCACGGCCTGCTGACCACCGGGGAGGCGCGGCCCCCGGATCCCGGCCCCGTCGGGCAGTGGCTCGCGGAGAGCGCCGGGCGGCCCGCCGCCTCGGCCGCCGCGCTCGCCGTCGCCTGCGCCGAGGTGCTGGCCGGGGACCCGGACGCGCCGCTGCCCCGGGCCGCCGCAGACGCGCTGGCGCACGCCGGACTGCCCGTCACGTACACCGCCGACCCGGACCTGCCCGCCGGCCGGGTCCTGCTGCGCGTCCACGGCGCCGGCCCGGACCGGGCGGTCGCCGCCGGACGGTGCGGCGGGGGCGGCTACGCGACCGCCCCCGGCAGCCCCGCCCAGGCCCGGGCCGACGCGCGGGCCCTGGAGGCACGCCTCGGACCCGCCGGGGAGGCGGCCCTCGCCGCCCTCGTCCCGCTGCTGGCCGGGACGGCCGCGCACCGGCTGCTGTGCGCGGCCGCGGGGCTGGCGGACCCGGCGGCCGAGGGCGGGGACGAACGGCTGCTGCCGGGGCTGCCCGCGGTGCTCCTCGCCGACGCCCGGCCGCTGCGCGCCGACTACCGCAGCTGGCTCGGCCCGGAGCGGCTCGACGCCGACCGGCGCACCGGCCTCGCCCCCGCGCGGACCCTCGGCGAGGCACTGCGCCGGCTGGACGCCCTCGGCGATCGGCGCTGCGGCCTCCTGCCCGGGCCGGAGCCGGCCGACCTGGGCCAGCTGCCCGTGCCGCTCGCCCGCTGCGTGCTCCCCGGGGCCGGGGGGCCGGGCGGGCTGCTCACGGGCGGGGCGCCCCGGCTGGACCTGGCCCGGCTGGAACTGTTCTGCCGGGCGGCCGAACTCCTGCTGGGGGAGGGCCGCGTCATCGGCGCCGACCCCGGGCACGCCCGGGGACGGGCCCTGCGCGCGGCCGCCGCCCGGCTCCCCGCAGGGGCGGCCATGCCCGAACGGCGGTGGTCGGGACATCCGCAGGCCCGGCACTGGTGGACGACGCTGACCGGCCGCCTGGGCGTGCCGGCCCGGCTGGAGGTCGTGCGCGCGGCCCCGGACGAGGAGGTGTACCGCGCGGTCGTCCACCGCACCGGCCCCCCGGCCCCGCTGCCGCTCGGCGAGGCCGTGGAAGCCACCCCGGGCGACGCGGCGGCCTTCGCCGCCCTCACGGCGGTCGCCACCCTGACCGCCACCACCCCCGCCTCCACCCCCATGGGCGACACCGCATCCACCAGCGCCACCGCCTTCCGCCCGCCTGACCCCACCCCGCCCGCCGGGCCGGGTCGCCGGCGGGTTCCGCCCTCGGGCGGGGCCGTCGCGCCCCTGGCCACCGCCGGGGCGCGGATCGCCGCCTGGGAGGACGCGGGCTGGACCAACGGCTGGATGGCGGACGTGGCCGGCCGTGAGGAGGCGTTCCAGGCCGCACTCCACCGGCTCACCGGATCCGCCCTCCTCGACGCCGCCGACGCCGACGGGCCCTCCGGCCGCCTCGAACCCGCCGCCGGTCTCCACGGCCGTGGGGCCGCCGAACTATCCGCGCAGCTGAGGGCGTTCGGGTTCACGGTGCTGGACCTCGTCACCCAGGAGGAGGCTTCATGAACGTGCCCGGGCCCCTGGGGGTCCTTTCCGTTCCGGTGCTCGGGCCCGCCGCCGCGCTGGCCCTCACGGGTGGTTCCGCGGTGGTGCTGATGACCCGGTGGACGCTGGGGCTCGCCGAGGAGCTGAGCCGGCACGCGCTCGCGCACCCCGTGGCCCTGGTACCCGTACGGTTCGACGGGCCGCTGGCCGTGGTCGGGCCGCTGCTGGCGCCCGGCGCGGCGGCCTGCCTGAGCTGTACCGAGTTCCAGCGGCTGGCCACCACCGGGGGACGGGTGCCCTGGCGGAGCCCGCTGCTGGAGCTGGCCGGAGTGCCCTCACCGGCCCTGGCCGCCCCGCTCGGCGCCCTGGCGCGGGACCTGCTGGCCGGGGAACGGGAAGGCGAACGGCGGGAGGAGGGCGACGGGGCGGGCATCGTGCACGTCGTCCATCAGGGGCGCGGCACCTGGTCCACCCACCGCCCCCGCCCGATCGGCGGCTGCGCCGTCTGCCACCCCCTCCCCGCCGACTCCGCCGCCGAGCCCGCCCCGCTGCCCGGCGCGCCCCGCCCGCTGCCCGACCCGTACGTCCTGCGCCTCCCCAACCCCCGCACCGCGGGCCCCGAACGCCTGCGGGAGGCGCTGCACGACGAGCGGTTCGGGCCGGTGCGCGGCCTCTTCCGCTCCGAGGACTCCGCCTTCTCCCTGACCAGCGCGCTCGTCACCGACGGCCGGCCCGTCGACGACGGCGGGTACGGTCGCGGCCGCGACTTCGCCGACAGCGAGCGCATCGCCCTGTTCGAGGCCGTCGAACGGTACGCGGGCATGCGCCCCACCGGCCGCCGCACCGACCTGCGCGCCTCCTTCGCCGCCCTCGGCCCCGACCGGGCCCTGGACCCCGAGCGGCTCGGCCTGCCCGACCCCGCCCACCACGGGCACCCGGCCTCGACGACCGTCCCGTACGCACCCGACCTGGAACTGGACTGGGTCCGCGGCTGGTCGCTGACCCGGCGGCGCCCCCTGCTCGTCCCCGAACACGTCGCCTACTGGGACGTGCCCGGTACCGGCCGGCCGCGCGTGGTGTACGAGTCCTCCAACGGCTGCGGCCTGGGCAGCAGCCCCGAAGAGGCCGCCCTGTACGGCCTGTTCGAGGTCGCGGAACGCGACGCCTTCCTGATGGCCTGGTACGCCGCCACCCCGCTGCGCCGCGTCGAGCCGCCCCCCGACGACCCGGACACGGCCCTGCTCGCGGACCGGGCCGCCGTGGCCGGCTACCGGCTCCGGCTGCTCGACGCGACCAACGACTTCGGGATCCCGGCGGTCGTCGCCGTCTGCCGCTACGAGGGCTCCCACCCCGACGCGCCCCGGATGCTCCTCGCGGCGGGCGCCCACCACGATCCGCGCGCCGCGATCCGCTCGGCCGTGGCGGAGGTGGTCACCAACGTGCTGGAATCCCCCGGGCGTTCGTTCGCCGAGGACGGCGCCCGCGACCCCCGCCGGCTGCGGTCCATGCTGGAGCGGCCCGAGCTGGTGGTGGGCCTGGACGACCACGTGGGGCTCAGCGCCCTCCCCGAGGCCGCCCCGCGCCTGGAGTTCCTCTTCGCCGACACCCCTGCCGTCACGGCCGAACACGCCTGGCCGGGAGCGCCGGAGCCGGTCGCCGACCTCGCCGCGCTGCTCACGGCCACCGTGGAGCGGCTGGCCCGCGCCGGCCTGGAGGTGGTCACCGTCGACCAGACCGAACCGGGACTGCGCGACCGGCTCGGCCTGCACTGCGTGAAGGTGGTCGTCCCCGGCTCGCTCCCGATGACCTTCGGGCACGTGAACCGGCGCACCCGGGGCCTGCCCCGGCTGCTGGAGGTGCCGCACCGCCTGGGCCGCACCCCGCGACCGCTCCGCCACGAGGACCTGGCCCTCCACCCGCACCCCTTCCCCTGACCCGCACTCCTCCCGCCAAGGACCGCAGATGACCACGACCGACCCCTGGTACAGCCTCCACGTCTTCCTGCACGCCGGAACGGAGGACACCGACGCGTTCCTGCTCCGCGACGCGGCCCCGCTCCTCGACGGTCTGGTCGCGGCCGGGGAGGCTGAACGGTGGTTCTTCATCCGGTACGCGGAGGACGGCCCCCAGGTCCGCGTCCGGGTCCGCGGACTCGCCCCGGACGCCGCCGCCCGGCTCCCGGACGAACTGGCCGGGGCCGCCGGGAAGGTGGCCCCGGTGTCCGGCCCCTGGTCCTCCCGCCACGGCGAGGTCCGCGCGGTGCCGTACGAGCCCGAGACCGAGCGGTACGGCGGCCCGCGCGCGCTGCCCCTCGCCGAGGAGGTCTTCACGGAGTCCTCGCAGGTGGTGCTGGGGGTCCTGCGGGACCTCGCCGCCGGGGGCGGGGCGTCGGCCCGGCTGACGCACGCCTGCGACCTGGTCCACGCCACGGTGCACGCCCTCGGCCTGGACCGGCTCACCGCCGCCCGCTGGCTGCGCCGGCACGCGGCGGGCTGGCGGTGGGTGCGCGAGGTGCCGCTGCTGCCGGGGGCCTCCGTGCACACCCGCGTCAACTCCGTCTACGCCGCGCAGCGTTCCGGCCTGGAATGGCGGGCGCAGGGCCTGCGCGAGCGGCTCGCGGACGGCACCGCGGCACCCTGGCTGCTGCGGTGGGACCGGCGGGTCCGCGCCACCGACGGCCTGCTGCGCGCGGGGGAGGCGGCGGAGGCGGCACCCGACGCGACGGCCTGGATCTGGGGCTCACAGCTGCACATGCTGCTCAACCGGCTCGGGGTGACCCCCGACGAGGAGCGGGCCGTGTGCCGGCTGGTCGCCCGCACCCTGATGGAGACCGGGGAGCCGGCCGACTACTTCCCGGCCGGGCACACCGCCCCCGACCTCCAGTACCTGGAGCGCAGCAAGTTCCAGATCGGCCGGAACGAGGACACGGCCCTGCGCGCGCTGCCCTCCGGGCCGCCCGGCCCCGCACCGTCGGCGCCCGAACTGCCCCTGCCCGCCGGCCCGCTGCCCGCGATGTCGCTCGGCGCCGCCCTCGCGGGCCGGGCCTCCGTGCGCGGGCCGCTCGTCGGGCCGCTGGACGCGGCCGGCCTGGGCGCGCTCCTGTGGCACTCGACGGCCGACGGGGAGGACGGCGGACGGCCGCTGCCCGCCGGCGCCCCGGTCCACCGCGCCCACCCCAGCGCGGGCGGCCTCTACACGGCCCGGGTGCGGCTGCTGGTGCTCGACGTAGAGGGCGTCCCGGCGGGCACGTACGACTGCGTGCCCGAGCGGCGGACCCTGCGGCCCGTCGGCCCGGCCCCGACCACGGCGGAGATCGCCTCGCTGTCCACGTACCTGTCCCGGCCCGCGACCGACCCGCACTGGATCGGCATCGACGCCGCCCCGCTGGTCCTCGCCCTGTACGCGGACCTCGGCCTGCTGCGCCGCCGCTACGGGCTGCGCGCCCTGCGCCTGGCCCTGCTGGAGACGGGCCACCTGGCGCAGAACCTGCTGCTCACCGGCACGGCCCTGGGACTGGCCGGCACCCCGCTCGGCGGGTTCCACGACGACCTGGCCCACGAGCTCCTCGGCCTGGACGACCTGGAGCAGCCCCTCCAGTACCTGCTCCCGCTCGGACGCCGCCCCGCCGCCGGGTGACGGGTTGGTGTGAAGGCACGGACCGACCGGTGGTTCCGCATGGAATCTTATGGTTTCGGACAGTAGGTCTGGCCGGTCCCGCCCCGATAGCTTCGCCACGACCGGAACGTGGTGGAGGGGGTTGTCATGGGAGCGGTGGCGTCCGTGCTGGCGGCGGCGGTGCTGTGGGGAACGGTGGGGCCCGCCCAGCTCTGGGCGGACACCGGGGTGCACCCCGTGGCCCTCGGGGCCTGCCGGATGCTGCTGGGCGGGCTGGCGCTCAGCCTGGTGACGGTGCGCCCGGCCGGGCTGCGCACCCTGCGGCGGCCCGGGACGGGGCGGTGGCTGGGACTGAGCGTGCTGGTCACGGCGGCCTTCCAGGTGTGCTTCCTCCAGGCCGTCGAGCGCGGTGGGGCGGCCCTCGCGACGGCGGTCGCCTTCGGGACCGTGCCCGTCGTCGGCGGCCTGTGCGCCCGGGCCCTGTCGGGGGAGCGGCTGACGCCCCGCTGGCTGGGGGGGACCGGCTGCGCCGTGATCGGGATCGGACTGTTGCTGCTGCCCAGGAGCGGGGCCACCGCGGACCTGACGGGCGTGCTGTTCGGCGTGGTGGCGGGGGCGAGCTTCGGCGTGTACATCGCCGCCACGAAGGAGCTGGGGGCACGCGGCGCGGACCTCGGCGCCGCGGCCCCGGTGAGCGTGCTGTGCGCGGGACTGCTGGTCTCCCCGTACCTGCTGGTGGCCCCGCAGGGCCTGGCCACCGTCCGCTCGGCGGCCCTGATCGGCTGGCTCGGCCTGGGCACCACCGCCCTGGGCTACCTGCTGTTCACCCGGGGCGTCGGCCGGCTCGGCGCCGCCACGACGGGGACGCTGAGCCTGACCGAGCCGCTGGTCGCGACGGTGCTCGGGGTGGCGGTGCTGGGGGAGCGGCCGGGGCCGTCCGCGGCGGCCGGGGCAGCGCTGCTGCTGCTCGGGCTGGTCCTCGTCTCCCTCCCCGAGCGCCGCCGCCCGCCGCGACCCGGCCCGGCCCCGCACACCGAGCCGCAGCCGGCTTCCCGCGGTGCCTAGCCCGTCTCTTCCGGATCTTTCCTGACCCGCGCCGCCCGGCACCGCACCTCGCCGCGTTGGCGGAGCACCCGAGTACGTCCAGTACAAGGGCGCCCCGCCAACGCGCCGATGCACGGCACCGGACGACGCGGGCTTGACCGGCAAGATCCGAAAGAGACGGCCTAGCGGTCCTGGTAGGAGCGCATGTTCTCGTTCACGCGGTCGGAGAAGAACATGGGGCCGACCGCGTCGGCCCAGGCCATGCCCTCCAGGGTCAGGGCCAGCGCGCCGCCCCGCTCCCGCAGCCAGCGCCGCTCCAGCAGGGCGGCGAGCTGCGGGCCGAAGTCGTCCTCGAAGCGGGTGGCGAACGCCTCCTCGTACGCGGCGGGGCGCAGGCCCGTGGACTCCAGCAGGTGCTGGAGCACGTACATCCGGCGCCGCTCGCCCTCGTCCATCCGGAACGCCCACTGGGCCCGGCGGAACCGCTCGGTCGGGGTGGCGATGTAGTCGTCGATGATCCGCCGCACCTCCGGCACCGCCACCGCGTAGTCGGTGGTGTAGTGCAGGCCGGTGGTGAACGAGCGGGCGCCGACGCCGAGTCCGACCATGCCGGCCTGCTGGTTGTACTCGCTGATGCTGCTGCCGTCGGCGTCGTCCACGGCGGCGGTGCCGATCCGCCGGAACACCCGCATGGAGGTCTGCTCGTACCCGGAGGAGAGGAGGTAGTCGCGGCCGTAGCGGTAGAGCCGCAGCCGCTGGTCGTTCCACTCCTCCAGGGTCTTGGCGTGGCGGGAGCTCAGCCCGGTGAGCGGGCGCACGTACAGCGGGTAGAGGTAGACCTCCTCGGGCTCCCAGGAGAGGGCGGCGTCGAGGGACACCTTGAAGGTTCGCTCGGTCTGGCCGTCTATGCCGTAGATGAGGTCGATGTTGAGGACGGGGAAGGCCGCCTCCTTCAGGCGGGCGAGCGAGGCCTCCACTTCCTCGCGCTTCTGCGGCCGCACCGCCGCGCGGGCCTCCTCGTCGATGAAGCTCTGCACCCCGATGCTGACCCGGGTCGCCCCGCGCTCGGCGAGGACGGCGATCCGGTCGGCGGTGGCGGTCGCCGGGGAGGTCTCCACCGACCAGGAGGCCGCCTTGAGGTCGGCGCCCATGACCTTCTCGCTGATGTCGCAGAGCCGGGTGAGCTCGTCCGCCGTCAGATAGGTCGGGGTGCCCCCGCCGAACGCGGCCAGGGTGAACCGGACGGGCTCGCCCTTGGCGTCGAGGGCCTCCCGGGTGACGCGGGCCTGCCGCTCCAGGGTGTCGAGGAACGCGCCGGTGACCTCCTCGGGGGCGCCGGTGCGGGTGAAGAGGTTGCAGAACCCGCAGCGCATCTCGCAGAAGGGCACGTGCACGTAGAGGGAGAGCGCGTCGAGACGCTCCTTCGACCACAGCTCCGAGAGCAGCGGGCCGTCCTCCAGCAGGCGGTAGGCCTTCTGGTGCGGGTAGGCGTACACGTACTGCTCGTACGGGGTGCGCGGCTCTTCGGCGGCCGCGGCCGCGGCCGCGGTGGCGGGGCGCGGAACGGTGGGCATGGGGAGCGGAACAGACTGGGTCATGACGGGAATTGACTCTCTTTCAACAACCGGTCAGATCACTGTTCGTGACAGTTCGTCACCCTAGGGGTCCGGCCGGGCCGATTTCTGTAGTGCAATTCCCATAAACTGGGTTTCACCGTGTAGAGATTCATATGTACTTTTTGGTGGAACGGCCCATTCCGTCCCCGGCTGCGGTTCCGTTTCCCGTATGAAGAGACTTCTCATCGCCGCGGGCGGCGGCGGCGACCCGATCACGGCGGCCATGGTCCACGCCGCCCTCCACGGGGCCGGTGCCCCGGCCCTCGTCCTCACCTACGCCTGGGAGCGCCTGGTCGTCGACCCCGTACCGGGACCCCGGAGCGCCGCCGACTTCACCGGCACCGAAGCCGCCGCCCCCGGCCTCGCCCTGATCACCCCCGCCAGCGCGCCGGTCGCCCCGGCCGGCTCGCTGCTGCCGAGGCTGTCGGGCGCCCTGCGGCCGGAGCTCGGACTGCTCGACCCGTACGGCGGCACGCGCGGCCTGGCCCGCCAGATCGCGGCCGCCGCCCGCTGGTGCGGGGCCGACCGGATCGACCTCGTGGACGTGGGCGGCGACATCGTCGCCCGCGGCGACGAGCCCACCCTGCGCAGCCCCCTCGGCGACGCCCTCGCCGTCGCCGCCTGCGCCGCCACCGGCCTGCCCACCACCGTGTACGTCGCCGGCCCCGGCCTCGACAACGAGGTGCCCCTGCCCGACCTGCTGCCCCGGCTCGGCGCGCCCGCGCTCACCCTCGGCGCCGCGCACACCCGGGTGGTCGTCGACGTCTTCGACTGGCACCCCTCCGAGGCCGGCGCCCTGCTGGTCGCGGCCGCCCGCGGGGTGCGCGGGGTCTGCGGCACCCGCGACGCGCCCCGGCCCGTTCTCCTCGACGACACCGCGCGCCAGGTCCACCGGCTCACCCTGGACCGGGTCCTGCGGCTCAGCCCGCTCGCCCGGGCGCTCGCGGGCTGCGCGAGCCTCGAGGAGGCCGAGGAGGCCTCCCGCGCGGTGTGCGGCTTCTCCGAGATCGAGCGCGAACGCCGGCGCGCCGCGCACCCCGGCACCCCGCCCGCCCCGCAGCGCCCGGACCGGGACCGCGCCACCGTCCTGGACCGCTTCGCCGCCTGGGAACGGGAGACGCTCGCGCGGGGGATCGCGTACGCCACGACCCGCCGCATCACCGAGGAGCTCGACCTGACCGCCACGGAGGCCCGGGCACTGCTCACCGGGCTGCGCACGGCCGGCCCCCCGCGCCACGTACCCCCGCTGTGGCGGCTGGCGGCGGGCTGACCGGGTCGTGGTGCCGGGGCGCGGGAGGGAGGTGATCCTGGGGGAATGGGTGGTGTGCCCAGACGGTGGATCCCGCAGGCCTACCGGGCCCCGGCGGTCCGGGCGGTCCGGGTGGCGCTGGTCGGCGCCGCCGGGTTCTACCTGTTCCTCTACGGCTTCGGCTCCACCGTCGCCGCCACGTACGCGTTGTTCTCGGCCGTGGCCCTCGCCGGACTGTCGCGGATCCCCGGCACCGGACCGCAGCGGGCCGCCACCGTGCTGCGGCTGGTGCCGGTGTGCTGGCTGCTGGTCGTGGTGGGCACCTTCCTGTCGGTGCGCACCTGGAGCGCGGTCGCCGGGATGCTCGTCATCGGCTTCGCGCTCGCCTTCGCCGCCGTGGGCGGTCCGGGGCCGGCCGGCGCCGGACCCGGGCTGCAACTCCTGTACATCCTGCCGTCCTTCCCGCCCTACGACCCCGGCTCGCTCGGGCTGCGGCTGCTCGGCACCACCGCCGGACTCGCCCTGCTCGTCCTGGCCGAGCGGTACCTCTTCCCCGAGCCCACGCCCCCGCCCTACCGGGAGCTCGCGGCCCGCGCGGCCGACACCGCCGCGCACTGCGCCCGGGAGCTGGCCGTGCCGCCGTACGCGCTGCCGCCGGCCTCCGCCGAGCGGGCGCGCCGGGACGGCACCGGCCTGCGCCCGCTCAAGGTGCCCGAGGCCGACCGGCCGGCCGGACCCGGGGTGCGCGACCGGGCACTGACGCACACGGGCCTGGCCGCGCGGACCCTGCTCAGCCGGCTCGCGGCCCTCCACGGCCCGCCGGACGGGGCCGTGGAGGTGCTCGGGGCGGTGCAGCGCCTCGCGGAACGCACCGCGCAGGAGCTGCGTCCCGGGCCGGACGGCGCCACCGCCACGGAGGACGCGTACGAGGAGCTCGCCGCGGCCCGCGCCCGGCTGGCCGCCGTCCCCGCCGCCCCCGCCGTGCTGCGCCGGGACGCGGCGGTGCTGGAGGTGGCGGACGCCGCGCTGACGATGGCCACGGCCGCCTCCCTCGCCGTACGGGGCCGCGCGGCGGCGGACCGCGTGCGGCCGGGGCGGTTCTGGTACGCCCGCACGCCCGCGCCGCTGCTGTGGTGGCACCGGATCCGGGGGCACGCCGGGCGCCGGTCGGTGTTCTTCCAGAACGCGGTGCGGATCGGGCTCGCGCTGGCCGCGGCCCGCCTCGTCGCCGGACTGGACACGCTGCCGCACGGGTTCTGGGCGATGCTGGCGACGCTCTCCCTGACGCGGACCACCGTCGGCGAGACCTGGAGCACCATCCGGATCGCCCTGGCCGGCACCTTCGCCGGTGCCCTGTTCACCGCGGGCCTCCTCACCGTGGCCGGCCCGCACACCGCCGTGTACGCCCTGGTCCTGCCGGTGTGGATGCTCGTCGCCTTCACGGTGGGGCCGGTGAAGGGGGTCGGGTGGGCGCAGGGGCTGTTCACCGTGCTGGTGGCCATGGTGTTCGCGCAGCTGGCCCCGGCGACCTGGCGGCTGGCCGGGGTGCGGATGGCGGACGTGCTGATCGGGAGCCTGATCGGCGGCGCGTTCGGGCTGCTGGCCTGGCCCCGCGGCGCGCACGACGAGCTGGGGCGGGCGGTGGCGGGCCTGCTGCGCCGGGCCGCCGAGACCGTGGTCGCGACCAGCGCCGCCGTCGCCGCCGGCGCCGTCGCCGCGGGGGCGGGTGCCGGCCGGGGGTACCGGTCGCTGCAGCACGCGCTGATCCTGGCGGAGTCGGCGTACGCGCAGTCCCAGAGCGAGCCCGCCCGCTTCGGGGCGTCCGCCCCGGGGCCGCCCGGCCCCGACTGGCAGGCGGCCCTGATGGCCGGTCACCACGTCCTGTGGGGCGCCGACCGGCTGACGGCCCCGCCCGACGCGCCCGCACCGCCCGACGCGCCCGCACCGCCCGCCGTCCCCGCCCTGGGGCCGGAGCCGGCCGAGGGGCTGACCGGGGTCGGGGACCGGGTGGCGGGGCGGATGCTGCTGCTGTCGGCGCACCTGGACCCGGGCGGGGACCGCCCGCCCGTGCCCGCGCTGCGGGACCCGGCGTACCGGGGGTTCGCGGCGGACCCGCCCGGCGCGCCGCGCCGCTACTACGCGGCCGTGTCCTGGCTGGACTCCCTGATGACCGACCTGGAACGGGTCACGGCCCCGGAGGGCGGGACCCGGTGACGGCCTCCCCGGGACGCGGCCCCCGGGCCACCGCCCGCTCCAGGGCCTCCAGGACGGTGTCGCGGAACAGGGTGGCCTTGTAGCCGGTGCGCGGCAGGGGCCGGCACCGGCCCAGGACCGTCGACGCCGCCTCGGCGAGCACCCCGGGGGTGGCCTCCAGACCGGTCAGGGCCTCCTCCACCTCGGGCAGCCGCAGCGGGATCCGGGCCACTCCGCCCGCCGCGACGGCGGCACGGGTGACGGTGGAGCCCCGGAGCGAGAGCCGGACGACGGCCTCGACCAGGGGCCACTCGGCGCGGGCCCGGCTGATGGCCCGGTGGCAGGCGGCGCGTTCGCCGGGCAGCGGGGCGGGCAGCCGGACCGAGGTGAGGATCCGGCCGGGAGCGAGCAGGTGGTCGGCGTCGTGCAGCCGGCTGCCGTCCCCGTACAACGCGGCGACCGGGCGCGGGGATTCGCCGTGCACCTCGGCCTCCGCGTCGTAGGTGAGCAGCGCCACCGCGAGGGTGGAGGGGTGCGGGGCGACGCACGGGCCCTCCCCGGTGACCACCCCGTAGTGGTGGTCGCCCTCGCGCGCGGGGCAGCCGGTGCCGCCCTTCTGCAGGCAGGCGATGTGCGGGTTGCGGTAGTACCAGCAGCGGTTGCGCTGGAGCAGGTTGCCGCCCAGCGTCCCGGCGGCCCGGACCTGAGGGGTGGCCGTGGTCCCCGCCGCGAGCGCCAGGGCCGGCCAGCCGTCCCGTACCAGGGGGTCGGAGGCCAGTTCGGCCAGGGTGGTCAGGGCGCCGACGCGCAGCCCTCCGCCCGGCAGCGCGGTGGCGCCCCGCAGGTGGGAGGCGCCGGACAGGTCGGTGAACGGGCCGGGGGAGACGCCCGAGCGCTGCCGGGCGGTGGTGTCGGTGCCGCCGGCGCGCAGCTCCCCGCCGCGCGCCAGGACGGCGGCCGACAGGTCGGTGAGGGCGGGCTCGGTGCTCACGCGCGCAGTCCTTCCAGGAGCCGGTCGGGGCGGATCGGCAGGTCGTACGGGCGCCAGCCGGTGGCGTCGTACACGGCGTTGGCCAGCGCGGCCGCGGTGGGCAGGGTGGCCACCTCGCCGAGGCCCACGCCGCCGCCGGGGACGTGCTCGAAGCCCTCCTGGTGGAAGTGGACGGTGATCTCGGGGGTGTCGCCGATGCCGGGGATCCGGTAGTCCTCCAGGTTCTCGGTCAGCACCCGGCCGGTCAGCGGATCGGTGCGCCGCTCCTCGTACAGCGCGTAGCCGACGCCCTGGACGACCGCGCCCTCGCACTGGTTGCGGGCGAGGCGTTCCTCGTGGATCCGGCCGGCGGAGATGCCGTTCCACACCCGCAGCGCCCGGGTCCGGCCCAGCCGCGTGTCCACCTCGACCTCGGCGACCTGCACCGAGCCGGTGAAGCCGCGGCCGACCGCGAGACCGCCCAGGGTGAACGGCAGGGCGAAGCCGCGCCGGTCGCGCGGCCGCCTGCCGGTGACGCGGGTGCCGTGGGCGGAGTCCAGGAGGGAGGCGACGTCGCCGCCGCCGAGCGCGGCGCGCAGCCGCTCGGCGGCGTCCCGGGCGGCGGGGGCGAGGGAGGGGGTGGTGCGGCTGCCGCCGGAGACCGGGCCGTGTACGGGCCCGCTCAGGCCGATCTCCACCCGGACCCGGGTCTCCTCGACGCCGAGCCCGTCGGCGACGGCCCGCCGCAGGACGCTGCGGGCGCCGGTGCCCATGTCCTGGACGGCGCAGCGGGCGACGATCGTGCCGTCCTCGACGGTGAGTTCCACCTCGGTGGCGGGGTCGACGAAGTAGAGCCAGTTGGCGGCGGCGACGCCGACGCCCCGCCGGTAGCGGCCCGTGCCGCCGTGCCGGGCCCGCGTCCAGACGGGCAGGGCCTGCGCCCAGTCGTACAGGGCGCGGCGCTTGGGGTTTCCGTCCCAGTGGCGGCGCAGGTCGATGGGGTCCTGGCCGAGCAGGTGGGCCATCTCGTCGACGGCCTGTTCCAGCGCCCAGCACAGCGGGGGGCCGCCCGGGCCGCGGAAGGGGGCGCCCGGGGGCCGGTGGGTGACGGTGTCGAAGTCGCGGAGCCGGCGCGGGGCCCGGCCGTACATGAAGCGGGCCAGCGCGGCCACGGAGCCGCCGACGGACACCCCGCCGTCGCTGTCGGCGTCGACGGCCAGCGCCGAGAGGTCCCCGGCCGCGTCGGCGGCCATCGCCAGCCGGATCCGGGTCGCGGGGCGGTAGCCCCCGTCCGTGAGCTCCTCGTCGCGGTCGAGCGCCACCCGGACGGGGGCGCCGTACAGCCGGGAGAGTTCCACGGCCGCGACGACGTCGGTGGTCAGGCCCACCTTGGAGCCGAAGCCGCCGCCCACGTGCGGTGCGCTGGCGAGGACCCGTTCGGGGGGCAGGCCCCAGCGCTCGGCGGCGAGCTGCGCCACGCGCTGGACGGCCTGGGTGGAGACCTCCAGCCGCAGGGTGCCGTCGCTCCAGTGGGCCAGGGCGGCGTGCGGTTCGAGCGGGGTGTGGCTCTGCGCGGCGGTGGTGTAGAGCCCTTCGACCAGCCGGCCGGGGCTCTTGGCGCGGGCCCTGAGGATCCGGCGCACGGCCTCGCCGCCGCGCTTGTTCATGCTGACCGGGCCGCGCCGGTTGCCCTCCCACTTCGCGGGGAGCCCGAGGCCGCCCTCGCCGGAGCTGGGCGCCCCCTTGCGGGCGGCCTTGTCCTCGTAGACCAGCGGCCCCCGGCCGGCCCGGGCGTCGCGCACGTCGAGGGCCGCCGGCCGTACCTCGTAGTCCACGACGACCTTCCCGGCGGCGGCCCGCGCCGCGGCCCGGGTGGCCGCCGCCACGGCGGCCACGGGCTGGCCGACGTAGCGGACCACCCCGTCGGGCGGCAGCAGCCGCACCAGCGGGAGGTCGCCGCCGTCGAGGGAGAGTACGAGGGCGTGCGCGTGCGGGGAGCGGATGACCACCCCCTCCAGCAGCCCCTCGGGGCGCAGGTCGGTGGTGTAGCGGGCCGTCCCGCCGGCCTTCTCGGGGGCCTCGGCGCGCGGGGGAGGGGCCGGGGGGTCCGGCTCCGCGTCGTACTCGCCCGCGCAGGCGGCGCCGACCGCGGCGAGGATCCGCTCGTAGGCGCCGCAGCGGCACAGGTGGCCCGCCAGGGCCTCGGCGATCCGCTCGCGCCCGGGCGCGCCGCGGCCGTGTCCGGCCCGCCAGCGGTCGTGGAACGCGGCCGCCTCGACGACGAACCCCGGGGTGCAGTAGCCGCACTGGAGGGCGTCCTCTGCGGCGAAGGCACGGGCGACGGGGTGGCCGGCCAGGCCCTCGGCCGTGGTCACCCGGCGTCCGGCGAGCAGGGCCGCGGGGGTCAGGCAGGAGACCCGGGGTTCGCCGTCGACCTGGACGGTGCAGGCGCCGCACACCCCGCCCGCGCAGACCAGCTTGGTGCCGGTGAGGCCGAGCCGGTCGCGGAGCACCTCCACGGCCGCCGGGTCGTCGTCCGTGTCCGCCGTGTGCGGGACGCCATTGACCTCGAACTCCACGGGTCGTACTCCTCCGGGCCGGGTGGCGACCGCCGGGCCCGCGCGCTCACCTTCACGGTCCTTGATATCCCGCCCGCGGGGCCGCCGCAGCGTGCCCGCGCCCGGGGCGGGGCCGTGCGGGTGACGGGGTCGGCCGTGCGCGTCGAGTCCCGCTCAAGCGCCCGACCGCACGCTCACCTACCCGCTTACATACCCCCCTTGGGTATGCTACGTTGCATCGCGAAGGTACCCCCTAGGGGTATACGACAGAGGAAGGGCCAGGGCAATGTCAACCGTCAATCCCCGGCGCTGGTGGGCACTTGGCGTGCTTGCCGCCGCTCAGTTCATGGTCATCATGGACACCTCGATCATCGGGGTGGCGCTCCCCGAGATGCAGAAGGACCTGGGCTTCTCGCAGGGCGAGCTCCAGTGGGTCTTCAACGCCTACGTCATCGTCTTCGGCGGGTTACTGCTGCTCGGCGGACGGCTCTCCGACCTGTTCGGGGCGCGCAGGATCTTCGCCACCGGCTGGGTCGTCATGATCGTGGGCTCCGTGCTCGCGGCGGCCGCGCAGAGCGCCTCCGTCGAGATCGCCGGCCGGGCCGTCCAGGGCGTCGGCGGCGCGCTGATCGCGCCCTCGGCGATGACCCTCCTGATGATGCTCTTCGGGCACGACCCGAAGGAGCTCGGCAAGGCGATGGCCCTCTACGGCGCCGCCGCCCCGGCCGGCGGCACCGCCGGCGTCTTCCTCGGCGGCGTGTTCACCGAGTGGGTGAGCTGGCCCTGGTGCTTCGTCATCTACGTCCCGATCGGCGTGGCCACCCTCGCCCTGACCAGGCTGCTGCCCGCCGTCCAGTCGCGCCGCGGTTCCGTGGACGTCCTCGGCGCCGTCGCCGTCACCGCCGGTCTCGCGCTCGCCGTCTTCGCCGTCGTCCGCGCCCCCGAGGCCGGCTGGGGATCCACCGCCACCGTGCTGGAGCTGATCGGCGCCGCCGTCCTCCTCGTCCTCTTCTTCGTGGTCCAGAAGACCGTCCGCGAGCCGCTCATGCCGCTCGGCGTGTGGCGCATCCCGCGACTGGGCTCGGGCAACCTCGCCATGACCCTGCTGGGCGCCGCCTGGATCCCGATGTGGTACTTCCTCAACCTGTACCTCCAGCAGGTGCTCGGCTACGGCGCCTTCGCCTCCGGTGCGGCCCTGCTCCCGATGACCGTCCTGCTGATGGTCTTCATGACGGCCATCACCGCCCGCCTCATGGGCCGCTTCGGGGCGAAGCCGCTGATCGTCGGCGGCCTGCTGGCCCTCGCCCTCGGCCTGCTCTGGCTCTCCGCCGTCGAGCCGACCGGCACCTTCCTGGTCGACGTCCTGCCCGCCTCGCTCGTCGCCGCGCTCGGCATGGCGCTCGCCTACATCCCGGCGATGATCGCCTCGATGTCCGGCGCCCCGCAGGAGCAGGCCGGCCTGGCCTCCGGCATCGTCAACACCACCTACAACGTGGGCTCGGCCCTCGGCCTGGCCGCCCTGACCGCCCTCGCCACCACCCAGGGCGCCGGCGAACTGGGCGACCTGCCCGCCCTCACCGAGGGCTTCGGTTCCGCGTTCATCGCCGCCGCCGTCATCGCGGCCGTCGGCGCGGTCGTCACGCTCGTCGCCATGAAGAGCGACAAGGCCGTCGCCGCGGCCGCCGCCCCGGCCGCCGACGCTCCCGCGTCGCGCAACCAGACGGCGGGGGTCTGACGCACGGGGGACGGCCCCGCGCCCACCCCAGGGGTCGCCCGACGTCCTCCCCGGACGTCGGGCGGCCCCTTTCCCGTACCCGATCGAGAGAGGCAGACCCCCCGATGAAGGACATCCGCACCCGGGCCGTGCACGTGGCCCACGAGCTCGAAGTTCCCGCCAGCCGGCCCCTGTCCGTCCCGCTCGTGCAGTCCTCCGCCTTCGCCTTCGACTCGGCCGACGAACTGGCGCGCGCGATGGCGGGCCCCGACGGCGGCTACGTCTACAGCCGCCGCGGCAACCCCACGGTGCGCGCCCTCGAACGCACCCTCGCCGGACTGGAGGGCGGCGCCTCGGCCATCGCCTTCGCCTCCGGGATGGGCGCCATCAGCGGGGTCCTGCTCGCCCTGCTGCGCCCCGGCGACCAGGTGATCGCGCAGCGCTGCCTGTACGGGGGCACGTACGCGGCGCTGGGGGACCTCTCGGAGCGTTACGGGATCCGGGTCGACCACCTCGGCGGCGACGACGCGGCGGAGTTCGAGGCGCTCGCCGGCCCGCGCACCCGGCTGCTCGTGCTGGAGACCATCGCCAATCCCACCGGCCAGGTTCCCGACCTGCCCGGGCTGCTGGCGGCGGCCCGGCGCCTCGGCGTGCTCAGCGCCGTGGACAACTCCCTGGCCTCGCCCGTCCTGTGCCGTCCGATCGAGCACGGCGCCGACATCGTGCTCCACTCCACCACCAAGTACCTCGCCGGCCACTCCGACGTCCTCGGCGGGGCGGCCGTCTTCGCGGACGACGCCCTGCGCCGCGAGGTCTGGCCGCGCACGGTCGAACTCGGGGCCAGCGCGGACCCGTTCGCGGTCTGGCTGACCCTGCGGGGGATCGCCACCCTGCCACTGCGGATGCGCGAGCACTGCGCCAACGCGGGCGTGCTCGCAGAGCGGCTGGCCGCCCACCCCGCCGTGGCGGCCGTCCACTGGCCCTGGCTGAGAACGCACCCCTCGTACGCCCTGGCCCGCACCGTGCTCTCCGGCGGCGGCGGGCTGCTCTCCTTCGAGCTGCACGGCGGCCGGGAGGCGGGCCGGGCCTTCGTCGAGGGAGTCAGGCTGGCCCGGCTCGCGCTGTCGCTGGGCGGCGTGGAGACGCTGGTCACGCATCCCGCCAGCACCTCCCACCGGGAGCTGGACGAGGGCGCGTTGGCGCGGGCCGGCATCGGTCCGGGCCTGGTGCGGATGTCCGTCGGGATCGAGGACCCGGAGGACCTCTGGCAGGACACTGAACAGGCACTGCGGTCTTCTTTTGGGTTGACAAAATAAGCGTCCGATTCGTAGATTGGTTCACGCCAGAGAAACACTCCTCTACGTCAAGGGGGGCGCGTGATGCGCTATTTCGAGGACTTCCGGACCGGCGACGTCCACGAGCTGGGGACCATCACCGTCACGACGGAGGAGGTGCTGGAGTTCGGCAGGCGCTTCGACCCGCAGCCCTTCCACACCGACCCGGAGCTCGCCGAACAGAGCCCGTTCGGAGGCCTCATCGCCAGCGGCTGGCACAGCGCCTCGATGTTCATGCGCCGCTACGTGGACGGACTGCTCGCCTACAGCGCCTGTACCGGCTCGCCGGGCGTCGACGAGATCCGCTACCTGCGGCCCGTCCGCCCCGGCGACGTGCTCACGGCGCGCGTCGAGATCCTCGGCTCGCGCCCCTCGCCGTTCAACCCCGCCACCGGGGTCGTCCAGCCCAAGTGCACGCTGTCCGACGCCGAGGGGAACGTCGTCTTCAGCATGGTCCTGCACAGCATCTTCCGGCGCCGCCCCGCCGAGAGCGCGACGCCGCACCCCTGCGCCGCGCAGGACCCGGTCGTCCGCGTGAGCTCCCTGGCCTGACCCTGCCGGGCGCGGGACCCCGCCCCGCGCCCGCCCCCCTCCCCGTCCGCCGAAGTGAAAGGGAGTCCTCCCGTGGAGGCCGTATCCCGCACCGCCCAGTGGACCGCCGCAGCGCGGGCCCTGGAAACCGACCGCGAGGACCGGCTGTTCGCCGATCCGTACGCCCGCACCGTCGCCGACACCATCGGCTTCGAACTCCTGGAGCGCTACGCCGGCGCCGGCACCGTGCCGTTCCTCGCGATCCGCACCACCTACCTCGACCGGCAGATCGTCAAGGCCGTCGAGGAACACGGCATCCGCCAGGTCGTGTTCCTCGCCGCCGGCATGGACACCCGCTTCTACCGGCTGCCCTGGCCCGACGGCGTCACCGTCTACGAACTCGACCGCCCCGCCCTCCTGGAGGCCAAGGCCGAGATGCTGGCCGGCGAGCCGCAGCCGGCCGGCCGCACCCGCACCGCCGTCCCCGTCGACCTCACCCAGGACTGGACCGGCCCCCTGAAGGAGGCCGGCTGGCGCTCCGACGAGCCCGTGCTGTGGGTCGTCGAAGGCCTCCTCTTCTTCCTCCCCGAGGTCGCCGTCCGCAACCTGATCTCCACTCTCGCCGGACACTCCGCGCCCGGATCCGTCCTCCTCGGCGACGTCATCAGCAGGTCCGCCCTGGAGAACCCGCTCTCCCGCCCCTTCCTGAAGTGCCTGGAGGAGGACGGCAACCCCTGGCTGTTCGGCACCGAGACCCCCGAGCAACTTCTCGCCGAATGCGGCTGGGACGTCCGCGAGGTCCGCCAGCCCGGCGAGGACGGCGCCGACTTCGGCCGCTGGCCCTACCCCGTCCCCGCGCGCAGCGTCCCGCGCGTCCCGCGGTCCTTCCTGTTCACCTGCGACCTCCCGGCCACCGAGGTGAGAGCGGCATGAGCGCCACCCACGACTTCCACCAGCGCGTCATCGGCGACGCCGGCGCCGCCGTCCGCGGCCTCACCGTCGCCCTCGGCGAACGCCTCGGCCTCTACCGCGCCCTCGCCGCGGCCGGCCCGCTCACCCCCGCCGGCCTCGCCGAGCACACCGGGATCCACCCCCGCTACGCCGAGGAGTGGCTGCACGCCCAGCTGAGCGCCGGCTACGTCGAGCGCGACCCGGACACCGGCACGTACCTCCTGCCCGCCGACCACGCCCCGGTCCTGGCCGACCCCGACGCGATCACCTTCGCCGCCGGGTTCTTCACCGCCCTCAAGGCCCTCTACGGCACCGAGGACCTCCTCGTCGACGCCTACCGCACCGGCGACGGCGTCGGCTGGGCCGACCACGACGCGGCCCTCGACACCGGCATGGGCAGCTTCTTCCAGCCCACCTACGAGCACCGCCTCGTCCCCGAATGGCTGCCCGCCCTCACCGGGGTCACCGGCAAACTGGCCGCCGGCGGCACCGTCGCCGACGTCGGCTGCGGCGTCGGCCACACCACCCTGCTCATCGCCAAGGCCTTCCCGCAGGCGACCGTCCACGGCTTCGACTACTCCGAAGAGGCCATCGCCATCGCCCGCGGGCTCGCCGAGGAGGCCGGCCTCTCCGACCGCGTCGTCTTCGACGTCGCCTCCGCGGACGACTACCCCGGCAGCGGCTACGACCTGGTCACCTTCTTCAACGCCCTGCACGACATGGGCGACCCGGTCTCCGCCGCCCGGCACGTGCACAAGTCCCTGGACGCCGACGGCACCTGGATGCTCGTCGAGTCCAACGTGTCGCCCGAGGACATCGACACCCAGACCCCGCCCGCGCGCATGTTCATGGCGCTCTCCGCCGTGATGTGCCTGCCCGTGGCCGTCGCCCAGCACGGCCCCCACGCCCTCGGCAACCACTCCGGCGAGCGGGCCTTCCGCGCCATCGCCGAGGAGGCCGGCTTCACCCGCTGGCGCCGCGCGACCGAGACCCCGGTCAACGCCGTCTACGAGGTCCGCCCGTAGCAGCCGGCCCGCCGGCCCCGGGGCCGCACGCCCCCCACCACCACCGACGAGGAGTCGCCATGGGCGTCAGCGCCCCCCTGCCCGTCAACGACCGCTTCCTGGAAGTCCTGGAACGGCTGAGCTCCCGCTCCATCGAGGAGTACTACAACCCGTACCAGCAGTTCGACTGGCCCGAGAAGCTCGACGAGGGCCGCATGTGGATGACCCCCGAACTGCTCACCGTCTACGGGACCCCCTTCTACGACGAGCTCGGCGAGGAGACCCTCCGGCGCCTCTCGAAGTGGGAGAGCATCAACTTCTACAGCCTCAACGTGCACGGCATCCGCGAACTGCTCATCGAGGTCGTCGGCCGCATCCACATGCCCGGCTTCGAGGTGCCCTCGGACTTCTTCCACCACTTCATCGGTGAGGAGAACGAGCACATGTGGTTCTTCGCCGAGTTCTGCCGCCGCTACGGCGACAAGATCTACGGCTCCACCGCCCTGCGCGCCGACTCCGCCTGGGAACCGGAGGTCGAGAACTTCCTCGTCTTCTCCCGGATCCTGTTCTTCGAGGAGCTGGTCGACCACTACAACACGCGGATGGCGCGCGACGAATCGCTGTGCCACACCATCCGCGAGGTCAACCGCATCCACCACCAGGACGAGTCCCGCCACATCGCCTTCGGCCGCGAGCTGGTCTCCCTCCTCTTCACCCGCATGAAGGAGGCCGTCCCCGCCGCCCGCGTCGCCGAGGTCGAGGCCTACCTCAAGCGCTACGTCGTCTACAGCATCAACTCCCTCTACAACCCCCACGTGTACCGGGACGCCGGCATCGCCGACCCCATCGGCCTGCGCAACGCGCTCGTCGCCGACGAACGCCGCCGCCCCCACGAGCGCAAGGCCGTCCGCAAGCCGCTCGGCTTCTTCCTGAAGACCGGGATCTTCACGGACGACGTCCTGCCCGTCGTCTGAGAGGGCCCACCGCCGTCCGAGAGGTGACACCCCCATGAGCGTCACGACCGTCCACACCACCACCCCAGACACCCGGGGCCTGCCGTCGCTCGGCCCCGAGGGGACCGCCCTGCTGCGGCTCCTCGACGACACCTTCGAGAGCTGGGGGGTGCACGCGGGGGCCCGTTCGATGACCATGCCCCCGCTGCTGCCGGCCGCCGACCTGGCCCGGCTCGACTACTACGACAACTTCCCCCACCAGGCCGTCGTCGCCGCCCCGCTGAACCTGGACGTCCGGGAGACCAGCGAGTTCTGTACCGACACCGGCTGCTTCCCCTGCGACGCACTGGAGCCGGCCGCCCTCGGCCTGCCCTCCGCGTCCTGCTACGCCGTCTACATCGACCACCAGGGCCGCCCGGCCGCCGACGACGAACTCGTCACCGTGGTCGGCTGGTGCTTCCGCAAGGAGCAGCACTACGAGGGCCTGCGCCGCCAGCTCGGCTTCCGCATGCGGGAGATCGTCGCCATCGGCACCCGGGAGCACGCCGAGGAGCACCTGGCCCGCTTCACCCGGCGCATCAACGCCTTCGCCGAGGCCCTGGACCTGCCGCTGACCAAGGAGGCCGCCTGCGACCCCTTCTTCGACAAGGGCAGCTCCAAGGCGGTCCTGCAGCGGCTGACCCCGGTCAAGCACGAGTTCCTCCACGAGGACCTCGCGATCGCCTCGGTCAACACCCACCGCAACTTCTTCGGCGACCGGTGCGAGATCCCCCTCGCCTCCGGCGGCGGCCCGGCCTTCACCAGCTGCGTCGCCTTCGGCCTGGAGCGCTGGCTGTCCGCGCTCACCCGCCGCCACGGCAGCTGGGGCGCGGCGACCGCCGCCGTCCTGAGCGCGAACGCGGCGGGTCCGGCGATCTGACGTGCAGACCCGACCCGTCGCCCCGCCGGCGGGCGGCCTGGGCTGGGCGAACCTCGGCATGGACATCGTGTCCGTCGGCCGTGTCCGCCGGCTGCTCGCCGCATACGGCGAGGACTTCTTCCAGCGCATGCTCACCCCCGGCGAACTCGCCGACTGCCACACCTCCGCCCGGCTCGACGTCCTGAGCCTGTGCGGGCGGATCGCGGCCAAGGAGGCGGCCTTCAAGACCCTGCGCGTCGGGGCCGTGGTCCTGCCCTGGCGGGACATCGTCGTACGCCGCTCCGAGGGCGGCTGGCCCCTCGTCGAACTGCGCGGGGCGGCGGCCGGCATGGCCGCCGACTCCGGCATCACCGGCATCACCGTGACCATCAGCCACGACGTGGACTACGCGGTGGCCGTCGCCGCCCCGCTCCTGGAGCCCGGCCCGCCGGGTCCCCCCGTACCGCCCGTACCGCCGGACCCGGCCGCCGGGCACGCGCCCACCCCGCAACCCGTACACAGCACTCCAAGGAGAGACACCATGTCCGAAGGCCTTCAGCTCGTGAAGAACTGGCTCCTCGCCCGCCACGAGGAGCTCGACGACATCGCTTCCGACCTGGACCTCATCGAGAACCGGCTGATCGACTCCCTGTCCTTCGTCGAGTTCGTCTTCCTGCTCGAACAGCACAGCGGCCGCGCCATCCAGATGGAGACCCTGGAGGTCGACGAGATCCGCACCCTCGACGCCATCGCCACCCACTTCTTCTCCGCCGAGGTGAAGGCATGAGCAAGCGGCTCTTCACCTCCGAGTCGGTCACCGAGGGCCACCCCGACAAGATCGCCGACCGGATCAGCGACACCGTCCTCGACGCCCTGCTGCGCGAGGACCCGGCCAGCCGCGTCGCCGTCGAGACCCTCATCACCACCGGCCAGGTCCACATCGCCGGCGAGGTCACCACCACCGCGTACGCGCCGATCGCCGAACTCGTCCGGAGCGCCATCCTCGACATCGGCTACGACTCCTCGAAAAAGGGCTTCGACGGCGCCTCCTGCGGGGTGTCGGTGTCCATCGGGGCGCAGTCCCCGGACATCGCGCAGGGTGTCGACACCGCGTACGAGTCGCGGGTGGCGGGCGAGGGCGACGAGCTCGACCGGCAGGGCGCGGGCGACCAGGGCCTGATGTTCGGCTTCGCGTGTGACGAGACGCCCGAGCTGATGCCGCTGCCGATCCACCTCGCGCACCGGCTCTCCCGCCGCCTGACCCAGGTCCGCAAGGAGGGCACGGTCCCCTACCTGCGCCCCGACGGGAAGACCCAGGTCACCATCGAGTACGACGGCAACCGGGCGGTCCGGCTGGACACCGTGGTCGTCTCCACGCAGCACGCGGCGGACATCGACCTGGAGGGGCTGCTCACCCCGGACGTCCGCGACCACGTGGTCGAGCACGTCCTGAGGCAGCTGGCGGAGGACGGCATCAAACTGGACACCGAGGGCTACCGGCTGCTGGTCAACCCGACCGGCCGTTTCGAGATCGGTGGGCCGATGGGTGACGCCGGCCTGACCGGCCGCAAGATCATCATCGATACGTACGGCGGTATGGCCCGTCACGGTGGCGGCGCGTTCTCCGGCAAGGACCCGTCGAAGGTGGACCGCTCCGCCGCGTACGCGATGCGCTGGGTGGCGAAGAACGTCGTCGCGGCGGGCCTCGCGGCGCGGTGCGAGGTGCAGGTCGCGTACGCGATCGGGAAGGCCGAGCCCGTCGGCCTGTTCGTCGAGACCTTCGGCACCGGCGCCCTGCCCGACGAGCGCATCCAGGAAGCCGTCTCCGCCGTCTTCGACCTCCGCCCGGCCGCCATCGTCCGCGACCTGGACCTGCTGCGCCCGATCTACGCCCAGACCGCCGCCTACGGCCACTTCGGCCGCGAGCTCCCCGACTTCACCTGGGAGCGCACCGACCGCGTGCAGGCGCTGCGCAAGGCAGCCGGGGTCTGACATGCGGATCGCTGTCACGGGTTCCATCGCGACCGATCACCTGATGACCTTCCCCGGCCGGTTCGCCGAGCAGCTGCTGGCGGACCGGCTGGACCGGGTCTCCCTGTCGTTCCTCGCCGACCACCTGGACGTGCGGCGGGGCGGAGTGGCGGCGAACATCGCCTTCGGTCTGGGCGTACTGGGCCTGCGCCCCCTGCTGGTGGGCGCGGTGGGCGGGGACTTCGAGCCGTACCGGGTGTGGCTCAAGGACCACGGCGTGGACACCGACTCCGTACGCGTCAGCGACACCCTCCACACGGCCCGCTTCGTCTGCACCACCGACCAGGAGCAGAACCAGATCGCGACCTTCTACGCGGGTGCGATGGCCGAGGCCCGCGAGATCGACCTGCGCGAGGTCGTCGCCCGCACCGGCCGCCCCGATCTGGTGCTCATCTCCCCGGACGACCCCCGGGCCATGCTCCGCCACACCCGCGCCTGCCGCGAACTGGGCCTCCCCTTCGCCTCCGACCCCTCCCAGCAGCTCGCCCGGCTCACCCGGGACGAGGCGCTGGAACTGCTCGACGGGGCGACGCGGCTGTTCACCAACGAGTACGAGTCCGCCCTGCTCCGCGAACGCACCGGGCTCACCGAGGAACAGATCCTGGACCGGGTCGGCTCCTGGGTGACCACCCGCGGCGAGGACGGCGTACGGATCCGCACCGCGGGCGCCGAACCCCTGACCGTGCCGGCCGTACCCGTCGCGGACGTCGTCGACCCCACCGGCGTCGGCGACGCCTTCCGGGCCGGCTTCCTCGCCGGAACGGCCTGGGGCGTACCCGAGCGGTACGCCGCCCAGCTGGGCTGCGCGGTCGCGGCGACCGTACTCGACCACGCCGGCACCCAGGAGTACCGGCTGACCCGGGAGGCGCTGTTGGCCCGGCTGCGCGCCGCCTACGGGCCGCGGAGCGAAGAGGAACTGTCCGAACACCTGAGGGGACTGGAATGAGATGGGACGGTCACTGAGGGAGGAGTTCGCGACCCGCGTGGTGGTCGCGGACGGAGCCATGGGCACGATGCTCCAGGCCGCCGATCCCACCATGGACGACTTCCTGGGCCTGGAGGGCTGCAACGAGATCCTCAACACCACCCGCCCCGACATCGTCCGCTCGGTGCACGACGCCTACTTCTCGGTGGGCGTGGACTGCGTCGAGACGAACACCTTCGGCACCAACCTGGCCGCGCTCGCCGAGTACGGGGTCGAGGACCGGATCTACGAACTCGCCGAGGCCGGCGCCCGCATCGCCCGCGAATCCGCGGACGCCTTCACGGCGGACGACGGCCGGCCCCGCTGGGTCCTGGGCTCCATGGGCCCGGGCACCAAGCTCCCCACCCTCGGGCACATCGGCTACGACCGCCTCCGCGCCGCCTACCAGGAGAACGCGGAGGGCCTGATCCGCGGCGGCGCGGACGCCCTCCTCGTCGAGACCACCCAGGACCTCCTCCAGACGAAGGCCGCGGTCATCGGCGCGCGCCGCGCCCTGGACTGGTGCGGGATGGGGGACCTCCCCCTGATCGTCCAGGTCACCGTGGAAGCGACCGGCACGATGCTGCTGGGTTCGGAGATCGGTGCGGCGTTGACGGCGTTGGAGCCGCTCGGGATCGACATGATCGGTCTGAACTGTGCGACGGGTCCGGCGGAGATGAGCGAGCACCTGCGCTATCTGGCGCGTAACGCCCGTATTCCGCTCTCGTGCATGCCGAACGCGGGTCTGCCGGTGCTGACCAAGCAGGGCGCGCACTATCCGCTGTCGGCGGTCGAGCTGGCGGACGCGCAGGAGACGTTCGTCCGCGAGTACGGGTTGTCGCTGGTGGGCGGTTGTTGCGGTACGACGCCGGAGCATCTGCGGCAGGTGGTGGAGCGGGTGCGGGGTACGGCGGTGACCGCGCGTTCCCCGCAGCCGGAGCCGGGTGCGGCTTCGCTGTATCAGACGGTGCCGTTCCGTCAGGACACCTCGTACATGGCGATCGGTGAGCGGACGAACGCGAACGGGTCGAAGAAGTTCCGCGAGGCGATGCTGGAGGCGCGCTGGGACGACTGTGTGGAGATGGCGCGGGATCAGATCCGTGAGGGCGCGCACATGCTGGACCTGTGCGTGGACTACGTGGGCCGTGACGGTGTCGCGGACATGCGGGAGCTGGCGGGGCGTTTCGCGACGGCTTCGACGCTGCCGATCGTGCTGGACTCGACCGAGGTTCCGGTGATCCAGGCGGGTCTGGAGAAGCTGGGCGGGCGTGCGGTCATCAACTCCGTCAACTACGAGGACGGTGACGGTCCGGAGTCCCGGTTCGCGAAGGTGACGCGGCTGGCGCAGGAGCACGGTGCGGCGCTGATCGCGTTGACGATCGACGAGGAGGGCCAGGCCCGCACGGTCGAGCACAAGGTCGCCATCGCCGAGCGGCTGATCGAGGACCTGACGTCGAACTGGGGCATCCGCGAGTCGGACATCCTCATCGACACCCTCACCTTCACGATCTGTACGGGTCAGGAGGAGTCCCGCAAGGACGGCATCGCCACGATCGAGTCGATCCGCGAGCTCAAGCGGCGTCACCCGGACGTCCAGACCACCCTGGGGTTGTCGAACATCTCCTTCGGTTTGAACCCGGCCGCCCGCGTCCTGCTCAACTCGGTCTTCCTCGACGAGTGCGTCAAGGCCGGCCTGGACTCCGCCATCGTCCACGCCAGCAAGATCCTGCCGATCGCCCGCTTCGACGAGGAGCAGGTCAACACCGCTCTGGACCTGATCTACGACCGTCGTGAGGGCGACTACGACCCGCTCCAGAAGCTGATGGCGCTCTTCGAGGGCGTCAACACCAAGTCGCTGAAGGCCGGCCGAGCCGAGGAGCTCTTGGCCCTGCCGCTGGACGAGCGGCTTCAGCGGCGGATCATCGACGGGGAGAAGAACGGCCTGGAGGCCGATCTCGACGAGGCGCTCCAGACCCGTCCGGCGCTGGACATCGTCAACGACACCCTGCTGGAGGGCATGAAGGTCGTCGGTGAGCTGTTCGGCTCCGGTCAGATGCAGCTGCCGTTCGTCCTCCAGTCGGCCGAGGTGATGAAGACGGCCGTGGCCTACCTCGAACCGCACATGGAGAAGACCGACGACGAGGGCAAGGGCACCATCGTCCTGGCCACCGTGCGCGGTGACGTCCATGACATCGGCAAGAACCTGGTCGACATCATCTTGACCAACAACGGCTACAACGTGGTCAACATCGGGATCAAGCAGCCGGTCTCCGCCATCCTCGAAGCGGCCCAGGAACACAAGGCCGATGTGATCGGCATGTCGGGTCTGCTGGTGAAGTCCACCGTGATCATGAAGGAGAACCTCGAAGAGCTGAACACCCGGGGACTCGCGGCCCGTTTCCCCGTGATCCTCGGCGGTGCCGCCCTGACCCGCGCCTATGTGGAGCAGGACCTCCACGAGATCTACGAGGGTGAGGTCCGCTACGCCCGTGACGCCTTCGAGGGCCTGCGGCTGATGGACGCGCTGATCGCCGTCAAGCGCGGCGTCCCCGGGGCCGAACTCCCGCCCCTCAAGCAGCGCCGCGTGCCCCGGCGCGCCGCCGTCCTCGACGTGCGGGAGCCGGAGGAGGCCGGCCGCTCCGACGTGGCCGTCGACAACCCGGTGCCCACCCCTCCCTTCTGGGGGACCCGGGTCGTCAAGGGCATCCAGCTCAAGGAGTACGCGGGCTGGCTGGACGAGAGCGCGCTGTTCAAGGGCCAGTGGGGCCTCAAGGAACAGGACTCGATAGCAGCCGAGGGCCTGCCGCGGCTGCGCGGCTGGCTGGACCGCATGCACACGGAGCGGCTCCTGGAAGCGGCCGTGGTCTACGGCTACTTCCCCTGCGTCTCCAAGGGCGACGACCTGATCGTCCTCGACGAGGACGGCGCCGAGCGGACCCGGTTCACCTTCCCCCGCCAGAGCCGGGGGCGCCGCCTGTGCCTGGCGGACTTCTTCCGCCCGGAGGAGTCCGGCGAGACCGACGTCATCGGCCTCCAGGTGGTCACCGTCGGCTCGAAGATCGGCGAGGCCACCGCCAAGCTGTTCGGGTCCGACTCCTACCGCGAGTACCTGGAGCTGCACGGACTGTCCGTCCAGCTCGCCGAGGCCCTGGCCGAGTACTGGCACGCCCGCGTCCGCGCCGAGCTCGGCATCGCCGGCTCCGATCCGGCGGGCATGGACGGCATGTTCCGTACCGAGTACCAGGGATGCCGGTACTCCCTCGGCTACCCGGCCTGTCCCGAGCTGTCCGACCGGGCCAAAATCGCCGACCTCCTCCAGCCGGAGCGGATCGGCGTCCACCTCTCCGAGGAGTTCCAGCTCCACCCCGAGCAGTCCACCGACGCTCTGGTCATCCACCACCCCGAAGCCGGCTACTTCAACGCGGGAGGCCGTCGATGACCTCCGCCCCCGTACCTCTTCAAGGAGCACACCGCATGTCTGCCGCATTCACCGACTACAAGGTCGCCGATATCTCTCTCGCCGAGTTCGGGCGTAAGGAGATCACTCTGGCCGAGCACGAGATGCCGGGTCTGATGTCGATCCGGCGGGAGTACGCCGGGGCGCGGCCGTTGGCGGGGGCCCGTATCACCGGGTCCCTGCACATGACGGTGCAGACGGCGGTGTTGATCGAGACGCTGGTGGCGCTGGGGGCGCGGGTGCGGTGGGTGTCGTGCAACATCTACTCGACGCAGGACCATGCGGCCGCGGCGATCGCGGCTGCGGGGATTCCGGTGTTCGCCTGGAAGGGCGAGTCGCTGGAGGAGTACTGGTGGTGCACGGAGCAGGCGTTGACCTGGCCGGGGCACGCGGGTCCGAACATGATCCTGGACGACGGTGGTGATGCCACCCTGCTGGTCCACAAGGGGGTGGAGTACCAGAAGGCGGGCGCGGTGCCGGACGTCTCCACGGCGGACAGCGAGGAGATGGCGATCGTCCTGGGTCTGCTGGCGAGGACGGACCTCGACTGGACGGCGCTGGCGGCGGGGATCCGGGGGGTGACGGAGGAGACCACCACGGGTGTGCACCGCCTCTACGAGATGATGGCAGTGGGCGAGCTTCTCTTCCCGGCGATCAATGTGAACGACGCGGTGACGAAGTCGAAGTTCGACAACAAGTACGGCTGCCGCCACTCCCTCATCGATGGCATCAACCGTGCCACGGATGTCCTGATCGGCGGCAAGGTCGCGGTCGTGTGCGGTTATGGCGACGTCGGCAAGGGCTGCGCGGAGTCGCTGCGGGGCCAGGGCGCCCGGGTGATCGTCACGGAGATCGACCCGATCTGCGCGCTGCAGGCGGCGATGGACGGCTACCAGGTCGCCACCCTCGACGATGTGGTGGAGATCGCGGACATCTTCATCACGACGACGGGCAACAAGGACATCATCATGGCCGCGGACATGGCCAAGATGAAGCACCAGGCGATCGTGGGCAACATCGGCCACTTCGACAACGAGATCGACATGGCGGGCCTGGCCAAGATCGACGGCATCGTCAAGGACGAGGTCAAGCCGCAGGTCCACACCTGGACGTTCCCCGACGGCAAGGTCCTGATCGTGCTGTCGGAGGGCCGCCTGCTGAACCTGGGCAACGCGACCGGCCACCCGTCGTTCGTGATGTCGAACTCCTTCGCGGACCAGACCCTCGCGCAGATCGAGCTGTTCACCAAGCCCGAGGAGTACCCGACCGACGTCTACGTGCTGCCCAAGCACCTCGACGAGAAGGTCGCCCGCCTCCACCTCGACGCCCTCGGCGTCAAGCTCACCACCCTGCGCCCGGAGCAGGCCGCCTACATCGGCGTGAAGGTCGAGGGCCCGTACAAGCCCGACCACTACCGCTACTGACCGCCGGGGACATCGTGGACACCATCGCCGACACAGCCGTGGAAACCGTCCCCGACGTACGGGACCCCTGGCTGCCGGACCTGCTGCTGCGCACCGAACGGGACGCGCTGATCCCGCTGTTGAGGCGTACGCCGGAGGCCAGGTACGGGCTGCGCACCGCCTGCCCGGGCTGGACCGCCCGGGACGTCCTCGCCCACTGCGCGGCCGCCCTCGTACGGATCGTCGAGGGCCGGCTGGAGGAAGGGGTCTTCCTCCCCGCCGCCAACGCCGCCGACGTGGCCGAACGCGCGGACTGGCCCGTGGGCCGGATCGTCGACGAGCTGGAGCGCGGCTTCAGCGAGGCCGGCCCGGTCATCGCCGCCGGTGACGGCAGGCTCGACGCGGTGGCCCTGGGGGAGTGGATCCACGCGGGCGACGTCCGCGAGGCCTTCGGGGAGCCGGGTGCGTACGCCGGGGACAGCCTGGCGCTCGCCCTGCCCCTGCTGCGCGTCACCAGCCGCACACGCGAGACGCCCCGGCTGATCGCCGACATCGACGGTCACGCCGGAGCGCTGGAACTGGGCAACGAGGTGGGCGGCCGGCCGCCGGCCCGCTTCAGCGGCGACGCCCCCACGCTGATCCGGATCTACTCGGGCCGCCCGCTGGTCGCCACCCGCTACGAACTGGCGGGCGCGACCGAGGCGGAACTGCTCATCTACCGCTGAGCACAGGGGCCCGCCCGGGCCGGGACCCGGCCCGGGCGGACCTCAACCGTCGATCCGCACCACCTGGAAGGCCTCCGCCATCCGCCCCGCCGGCAGCCCCGCCGCCCGCGCGTGCTCGCCCAGCCACTCCCGCAGCAGCCCCGCCAGGTCGTCGAAGTGGGCGGTCTGCGAGGTGTGGATGCGCAGCGCCTCGACCTTCCGGTCGAAGACCGGGGTGACGTCCACGTACTGGTTCGGCGTCGGGCCGGTCATCAGCCACAGCTCGGGCACGATCCACGGCTCCAGCCCCTCCTCCTTGAGCAGGGACGGATGGGCGAACGGATTGCGCGCCTCCGGGTAGACCGCCCGGAGGGCGGCGTCACCCACCGCCCGGTGGTCGGGGTGCAGGTCGGCGACGCGGGACCAGTTGATCTCCGGGCTGGGGATGACGGCCCGCTGCGGACGGACCTCCCGGATCACCCGGCACAGGTCACGGCGCAGCTCCACGCTCGGCTCGACGTAACCGTCGGCGTAGCCGAGGAAACGGACGTCGTCGACGCCGCTGCGCTTGGCCGAATGGACCTGCTCGGCCCGGCGCAGATCGCCCATGGCCTGGCGGGGGAGCCGCTCGTCGTAGCCGCCGGCGCCGCCGTCCGTGACGATGCAGTACGTCACGCGCTTCGTGCCCTGCGCGATCCACCGCATGACCGTCCCGCTGACGCAGAACTCGATGTCGTCCGGGTGCGCGGCCACGACCAGCAGGGATTCCGGTGCGCTGCGGTCTATGAGAGGGGTCGCGAAGTGTTCCATGCGATCAGCCTGTTGGGCCCGGCCGTGGCCCGCAAGGCGGCCCCTTTGGCGTACAGGCGACATGTCGCGAGTACGCCACCCGAGGACTTCACCGCGGCACAACGCCCAGGAACCACGCGCGCGTGGGAAGCGGAGGCACCCGTCCATGTGCAGGATCTTCGGCTCCCTCTCGGCCGCGCCGGCCCACCCCGACCCGGCCGAACTCGCCGCCGTCTCCGCCCGGCAGCGGCACGGCGGCCCCGACGAGCACCGGGTGCTGCGCGGGCCCGGCTGGGCGCTCGGCTGCGACCGCCTCGCCGTCACCGACCCGCGCGGCGGGAGCCAGCCGTACCGGCTCGCGCACCTGCCCGGGATCACGGCCGTGCTGAACGGCCAGATCTACAACCACGCCGCGCTCCGGCGCGCGCTCACCGCCCGCGGCCACCGGTTCCCCGACCGGTGCGACGGCACCCTGCTGCCCGCCCTGTACGCCGAGTACGGGCCCGACTTCGCCGGGTACCTCGACGGGATGTTCGCCGTCGCCGTCCTCGACCTCCGCGCGGACCCCCGGCTGGTCCTCGCCGTCGACCCGCTCGGCACGAAGCCCCTCCACCACCACCAGGGTGCGGACGGGACGTTCCGTTTCGCCTCGGAGATCCCGGCGCTGCTGGCGTTCGACGGGGTGCGGACGGCCCCCCGCGAGGACAGCCTCGACACCGTCCTGTGCCTGCGCACCCCGGTCTCCGCCCGCACCGCGCTGGAGGGGATCGGCCTGCTGCCGCCCGGCGCGACCGCGGTCGTACGGGCCGGACGCGCCCCCGTCGTACGGCGCCGGCCCCCCGGACCCCCCGAGCCGGAGGCGGCCGGCGCGGACGCCGGGGACCTGTTGCGCCGCGAAGTGCGGCGCCTCGCGCGGGCCGACGTGCCGGTCTGCGCCCTCACCAGCGGCGGGCTCGCCTCCGGCCTCGTCACGGCCCTCGCCGCCGACTACGCCCGGGAGACCGGGGCACCCGCCCCGCACAGCTTCCACCTCGCGCTGCGCGGCCGGCGGCCCGGCGCCGAGGACGCCCGGGCCCGCCAGGTCGCCCGGCGCACCCGCACCGTCCACCACGAGGTCGCCCTCGACCCGGCCGAACTGCCCTCGCTGCTCACCCGGACCACCCGCCACCTGGGCCAGCCCGACGCCGACCCGGCCGCCCTGGCCTCCTACGCCCTCTTCCGGGCGGTCCGGCAGGCCGGCTACACCGTCGCCCTCACCGGGGACGGCGCCGACGGGCTGTTCGGCGGGGCGGCCCGGCTGCACACCGCCTCCTCGACGTCCTCCGGCCCGGACTGGGCCGCCTCCTACGCCGATGGACTGGGCGCCGCGCCCCGGATGCTGCGCGAGTGGCTGTACACGCCCGCCTACCGCGCCTTCCTCGCCGCCGAGGGGTCGGCCGCCGACCGCGTCGCACGGGAGCTGCGCTCGCGCCCGGACGGCGACCGACGCGCCGCCGTCACCGCGTTCGAGACCCGCTGGCTGCTGCCCGCCGGCCCGCTGCGCCGGGCCGACCACCTGGGCATGGCCTGGTCGGTGGAGGTCCGCATGCCGTTCTGCCGGCCCGCCGTCGCCGCCCGCGCGCGGGCCCTCGCGCCCACCGCCACGCCGGACCGGCGGGTCCTGTCCGGGGCCGCGCGCGAACTGCTGCCCCCGGCCCTGGCGCAGCGGCCCCGCCAGCCGTCCGCGCTGCCCGTCGCCGCGCTGATCGCCCCCGGCGGCCCGCTGCTGGACCCGGTACGGGAACTGTTGTCGCCGGAGCGGCTGACGCGGGCCGGGCAGGTCCGGCCCGACCGGGTGCGGGCCCTGCTGGCGCGCCAGTGCGAACGCCCCTCGGAACGCGACGCGCTCGCGCTGTGGGCGCTGGCCGCCCACGAGCTGTGGACCGAGGTGGTCCGCGGCCTGCGCGTCCCCCTCGACCACGCCGCCTGACCGGCCCCGCACCGGCCGGCCGACCGGCCGGTACGTCCTGGCGTATCCACGCAACGGCGTGAACGCGCACCCCCATACCAGACCGCGCGGTTCGTTTCTCTGTCACGCTGGTACGGCACCCCGGGCTTCCCGGCGGCGGCCCGCTCGCCCGCCCGCCCCGATCCGCTCATCCCGTGCCAAGCCCCGCTGCGTACCGCGCACCACCACGTCAAGGAGGTCCCATGAGCACCCCCGTATGGATCACCGCGACCCCGCCGGCCACCCACGGCGAACTGCACGTCGGCCACCTCGCGGGCCCCTACGTCGCGGCGGACGTCCTGTCGCGCTACCTGAGGGCCGAGGGCGAGCCCGTCCTGTTCACCACGGGCACCGCCGACCACAACAGCTCCGTGCACGCCCGCGCCCTGCGCGCGGGCCGCAAACCGGAGGAGGTCGCGGAGGGCTACCGGGCCGCGATCACCTCGGACTGGCTGCGGTCGGGCGTGGAGTTCGACCACGTCGTGCGCCCCCGCCAGGACAAGGGCTACGGACGCTGGCTCGCGGACCTCTTCCGGCGCCTGCACGCCGAGGGCGTCATCGCCGCCCGCACCCGCCTCACCCCGTACTGCGAGTCCTGCGAGCGCTGGCTCCACGGGGCCCACGTCACCGGGAACTGCCCGCACTGCGCGGCCTCCAGCGACGGCGGCATGTGCCACGAGTGCGCCCGCCCCAACGACGGCGGCGACCTCCTGGAGCCCCGCTGCGCCCAGTGCGGCTCCGCGGCCGTGCCCCGGCGCTGCCGCCGGCTCTACGTCCCGCTGGAGCCGCACCGCGAGGCCCTCGCCGAGTACTGGGCCGGCACCGCCCTGCCGCCGCGCCTGGCCGCGCTGTGCGAGTCCCTCGTCGAGGACGGCCTGCCCGACATCGCGGTGGCCCACCCCGCGGAGTGGGGGCTGCCCGTCCCCGTCGACGGCTTCCCCGAGCACCGCGTCGACGGCTGCTTCGAGGCCGCCGCGATGCACCTGTTCGGCTACGGCGACCAGGCCCTGCCCGAACGGGCCATCCACTTCTGCGGGTTCGGCCACGCCTTCTGCCACGCCGTGCTGCTGCCGGTCCTGCTCATCGCCCAGGGCGTCAAGCTGCCCCAGCGCTTCTGCGTCAACGAGGCGTACGTGGTGGAGGACGCGGCCCTCGTCTGGGGTTCCGCCCAGAAGGCGTGGGCCCTGGACCTGATCACCGAGTACGGGTCCGACACGCTGCGCCGCCACGTCCTCCAGGCCCGTCCGCTCGGCCGCCGGACCGAATTCCGCCCCGAGCGGCTCGCGGCCGCCCGCCGGGAGCTCGACGAGAGCTGGAACAGCTGGCTGGCACGGCTGTTCGCGGCCGTCCGCGAGGAGTGCGCCGGACTGGCCCCGGCGGCCCTGCCGGGCGGCGCCGGCTGGGAGGTGCTGGAACGGCGGCTGCTGCGCGGAGTGGAGGACCTGCGCGAGGCGTACGCTCCGGACTCCTTCGACCCGCGCAGGGCCGTCGCCCTGCTCGACGAGATGGTGCGCTCGGCCGCCGACTTCGGTCATGTCAACGCGCACGAGGCACACCGCCCCACGGCGGACAGCCGCCACCTGCCGGCCCTCGTGGCGCAGCTGGCCGTGGCCCGGGCGCTCGCGGCGTGGGCGCGGCCGGTGATGCCGGAGGGCGCGGACCGGCTGGCCGCCGCCCTCAAGGTGCAGCCGGGTGGGCCGGTCTCGGCGGCGGTCCTCGTCCCGCCCGCCCCGGGCACCCGGCTGGCCCCGCCCTCGGGCCCGGTCTTCGGCTTCTGACCGGCCCGGCCCCGGCCTGGGCCCCGGCCCGGCCCCGGCCCGGGCATCGTACGCGGACCCGGACGGCCGCCGCTCCCCACACGGCGGCCTGTCCCGCACCACCCGTACCCCAGCGAGACGACCACCCTCCTTCGCCGCGTGACCGCGCGCCGGTCACCCGGCGGCGCGGGGCGCGCGGCCTCTCCCCGTAGGAGTTCCACGTGTCCCTGCGCGTCGCCATGCTCAGCGTCCACACCTCGCCGCTGCACCAGCCCGGCACCGGGGACGCGGGAGGCATGAACGTCTACATGGTCCAGCTCTCCCGCGCCCTCGCCGAACACGGCGTCGAGGTGGACCTGTTCACCCGCTGCCGGGGTGAGGAGCATCCGGACCCGGCCGGTCTCGGCCCCGGGGTGCGGGTGCGCCACCTGGAGGCCGGACCGCGCGCGCCCCTGCCCAAGGAGGACATGCCCGCCCTGGTGGTGCCGTTCTCGCTGGCGCTGCTGAAGCAGGAGCGGCGCTACGACCTGGTGCACTCGCACTACTGGCTCTCCGGCCAGGCCGGCCGGATCGCGGCCGCCGGGTGGCGGATCCCGTTCGTGCACACCGCCCACACCCTGGCCCGGGTCAAGAACGCCGCCCTCGCCGAGGGTGACCTCCCCGAACCGGAGTTGCGCGTCCGCGGCGAGCACCAGGTCGTCGGCTCGGCCGACCGGCTGATCGCCAACACCGCGGACGAGGCCCGGGCCCTGCGCGAGCTGTACGGGGCCGACGCGCGCCGGACGCGGGTCGTCCGGCCGGGCGTGGACCTGGACACCTTCGGCCCGGGGCGGGGGAGGGCGCGGGCGCGGGCCCGGCTGGGGCTGCCGGCCGACGCGTTCGTCCCCTTGTACGCGGGCCGCATCCAGCCCCTCAAGGGGCCCGACGTGATGGTCCGCGCCGTCGCCGGACTGCTGGAGCGCGCCCCGCACCTGCGGGCACGGACCCTCGTCCCGGTGGTGGGCGGCGACTCGGGCGCCGGACCGCGCGGGGAGGCCTGGCGGCTGGCCCGGGAACTGGGGGTGTCGGACGTGCTGCGCCCCCACCCGCCGGTACCGCAGGAGGAGTTGGCGCTGTGGTACCGGGCGGCGGACGTGCTGATGGTGCCCTCGCGCAGCGAGTCCTTCGGGCTCGTCGCTCTGGAGGCGCAGGCGTGCGGGACCCCGGTGCTGGCCTCGGCGGTCGGCGGGCTGCCGACCGCGGTACGGGACGGGGTGACCGGGGTGCTCGTGGGCGCCGACGACCCGCAGGAGTACGCCCGCCGGCTGCTCTGGTTCGCCGAACACCCCGGGGAGGCCGCGGTGATGGGGCGGGCGGCGGTGGCCCACGCCCGGAACATGAGCTGGCGGAGCGCGGCGGCCGCGACCCTGGAGGTCTACCGGGACGTGCTGCGGGAGGAAGGGGCGCGACCGGGCGCGGACAGGGGTGAGGCAGGAGCGGCGGCACGCCCCTGCCTCGCCGGCACCTCTCCCCTGGAGGGCCGAGAGGGCCGGAATTCCACCCTAGCAGCACTTTTGGGCTGACCAAAGGTGCGGAGGTGTAACGTCTGTATGAACTCCTGCAGTTCCGCCTCAGGTGCGCTATAGGGAACTGGTCCGCTCCGGGAATCCGTACGACAATGGAGAGGTCTTCGAAGGAATACCGGCGGCACGGATCCGCGAAGACCGAACCGACCTTTCGCAATTCCTGGAGGAATCATGTCCGTTGCGCACACCGCCCCCGCCCGCCCGCTCTGTACGCTCCGCGCCAACGGCAACGGCTGGGACTGAACGCCCGGTCAAGCGAGCGGACATCGCCCGCGACCGCCCTTCCGGGCGGTCGCGGTTTTTTCTTTGCGGCGGAATCAGTCCAGCCAGCCGAGCCGCTGTGCGCGCACTCCCGCCTCGAACCGGCTGGACGCGCCCATTTCCTGCATCAGTTCGGACAGCATGCGGCTCACCGTCCGCAGGGAAACCCCCAGGGTCCGGGCGACCTTTTCGTCCTTCATTCCCGACGCCAGCATTTTCAGGGCGGCCCGCTGCTGTTCCGACAGTCCGTCGCCGCCGAGCTCCGGCGCGACGTCGTCGCCGTAGGGGGTGGCCGCGTGCCAGCAGTGCTCGTACAGCGCCAGGTAGGAACGGACCAGGGCCGGGCCGCGGGCCAGGATCGCCCCGGCGGATCGGTCGTCGGGGTGCACGGGCAGGACCGCGAACTGCTGGTCGGCGATGATCATGTTCATCGGCACCGCGGGGGAGAGGCGGATCTCCACACCGGCCTCGACCCGGCGCCGGAGCATCTCCACCGCCTCCGGGGACGTGGTGATCCGCTGGTGGTAGATGGCGCGGATGCGCACCCCGTTGTCGATCTGCCGGCGGTCCCGGCTCAGCACCCGGTCGGCCACCTCCCGTACCAGGGCGGTGACGTGCATGGACGTCAGGTCGTGCCGGATGACGTCCGTGATGTCCTCCAGCACCTGCTGGATCCGTCCGTAGTCGTCGAGGATCTCCACCTCGACCTCGGAACCGCCCAGCGCACCGGGCCGCAGGAACCTTCCGACCAGCGTCTCCAGCGCGCTGTAGGCGCGGTCGGACTCGTCGAGGTGCTCGCGCAGCCGCTCCCGCTCGCGCTGGAGCATCCGCAGCAGGGCGATCTCCGGGTCGACGGCCGCGACCGCGTCCGGGCCCGGCCGCCACGCGCCGGACTGGAGGTCGGCGCGGGTGGCGTGGGTGGTGCCGGTGGGGACGATGAGGCCGAGCGCGATCAGCTCCGCCCGCCACTTCTCGCGCTCCTCGGGCGGGAGGGCGAGCTCCTCGAAGGCGTCGTTGAGGTTGGACACCCCGCGCAGGCGCAGCTCCTGATAGAGGGCCAGCACCTTGTCGGCCGACTGGATGCCGTCCCTGCCATCGCCCGTAGCCATCGCGAAGCGACCCCCTCGTCTTACGAATCGACAGTCACACTTTGGCACATGCCAATGCGGGAGCCGACGCCCCCCCGTTTCTGATGTGACGGGGGTCACAGGGGGGTTCTGAGGTGCGTGCCTTCGCCGGGGCTCAGTCCCCGGGCGCGTTCCGGCAGTCGGGGCACAGCCCCTTGAAGACGACCTCCGCGCCCCCGTCCATCCGCCAAGCGGCGAGCGTCTCGCCGGCCGGCTCGGGCACCTCGGCCTCGACGTTCTCCACCCGGCCGCAGCGCACGCACAGTGCGTGCTGGTGCGGCGGGCCGGCGATCTCGAACACGGCGGGCAGGCCCGGGCGGTCGAACTTGGCGGCCAGGCCCGTCTCCTGGAAGTGCCGCAGCATCTCGTAGACGGCCTGGCTGGTGAGGGTTCCGAGCCGCTCGCGGGCGGCGGCCGTGAGCGACTCGACGTCCATGTGGCCGCCCGCCGCCAGGACCTGGAGCACCTCCAGGCGAGGCCCCGTGACCCGCAGCCCCACGTCACGGAGGCGCTGGATCACCGCCTCGCGGCCGGTCGACTCCTCCACGACAGCCATCACTGCGCCACCATCCGCCATCTGGTCCACTCAAACCTTTGGGGGCATCGTACCTCTTGCAAGCCCCTCTCAAGCGGGGAACGAGAGGCGGGAAGGGGGCTGCGGCCCGTCAGCCGCCGGCCCGGCAGACCAGCAGGACGCTCTCGGTCCGCGCGTCCACGCGGTGGGCGCGGCGCCGTTCCACCCGCAGCCCCGCCGCGCCCAGTTCGGCGGCCAGACACTCCGGATCGATGATCCACTTGTCGGTGGTCCGCGCCACCCGCTCGGTGCGCACCTTGCCCGTGCGCACGGAGTGGTACGTGATCCGCTCGCTCATCGCGTCCAGGTCGAACACCTGCCGGGCCACGGTCCACTCCTCCACCCCGTCGAACCGCGGCACCTGGAACGCCCAGGTGCGCCGGGGCTCCTCGGAGAGCCCGCGCAGCCCGTGGGCGGTGTAGTCGAGGGCCAGCGCCCCGCCCGGCTCCAGATGCCCGGCGATCTCCCGCAGCAGCCCCGGACGGGCGTGGGGCGGCACGGCCGAGATCATCGTCCCGGCCAGCAGGGCCAGCCGGTAGGTGCCCCGCAGCCGCAGCTCCGCCAGGTCGGCCCGGGTGGTGACCAGGAGCCGCGAGACCTGCGGCCCGATCCGCCGGCCCCAGGCCCGCAGCCGCTCCAGGCTGGCCGCGTCCCGGTCCACCGCCTCGACGCGGAACCCCTGCCGGGCGAACGGGACCGCCAGGCGCCCCGCCCCGCAGCCCAGGTCCAGGACCGGGCCGCCGCAGCGCCGGGCGAGGCGCAGGTAGCCGACGATGTCGGCGCTGTGCGGCCCCAGCAGCGCGTCGTGCAGCCATCCGGCGTCCTCGTCCGCCGGGGCGGCCGACTCCAGGCCGGGCAGACGGTCCGCAGGGGGCACCACGGCCGTCCCCTCCGGGACGCGGAGGCGGGGGCCCGCCGACGCGGGCGGCGGGACCGGTGCGAACGCGGCGGGCACGACCGGCATGACGGGCAGGGAAGTGCCGCTCGGTGGGTGCATCGCTCCTCCAGGGGCTCGCTCGGTCCAGCCGTCCGGGGCGTGGCTCCCGTGCCGCCGGGAGACCGCGCCGCTGGTCACATCCTGTCCCGCGCCCGCGCGCCGGGGCCAGCGTTGCGGGCTGCGTGAACACGCGATGGCGTGGATCTGCCACGGTCCCGGGGAGGAGGGGGGACCGGGGTGGCCTCAGAGGGCGCGGCCGAGCCGGCGCGGGGTGAGGGCGGTGAACCCGTGGCGGGTGAAGAACGGCAGGGCCGGGGCCCCTTCGGCCGGCAGCGTGACCCGCTGGGACGCCGCCCCGTGCGCCCGCATCCGCTCGCCGGCGGCCGTCAGGAGGGCCGTCCCGACGCCCTGGCGGCGGCGGTCCGTGGCGGTGCACAGGGCGTAGACCTCGCCCTCCGCGGGGTAGGGGACCCCGCCCGAGACGGCTCCGACGACGGTCCCGTCCACGTCGGCGGCGACCAGCCAGCCGAGCCAGGCGGGCGCCCCGCCGGGAATTCCAATTTCCGCTCGAATGCGGGTGAGTGAGCAATGGCCCGACACCAGCCGGCCGACGCGCATTTCACCGAGGAGGCTGCCGTAGTCCTCGCGTATGGCCTCGGCGAGGAGCCGGGAAATCGCCGCAGCGTCACGCGGAGCCGCATCCCGCACGTCAGCCAGCAGCATCTATCCCCCACCTCTCGCCGTAGCGGTCCTGAGCCCGCACGCGCCCACAATAGCGGCCAATTCGAGTGTCCGGGGTCGGCGGTAAATCTACGAATTGGCTTAGTAATTAGCGAGGTTGGCCGGCCGTGCTTTCAACGGGTCCAGCAGCACAGCGCGACCAGGGGGAGGATGGCGGACGCCGAGGCCGCGACCGCGAACAGCCCGCGCAGCACCGGACGCCCCGTCCCGCGCGGCCCCAGGATGCGGCGCATCCGCACCGCCGCCGACGGGCCGCCCGCCGCGAACGCCTTGTGCGGCGCGTGACCGGTGGCCAGGGCGTACAGCGCCGTGGCCAGCGCATCGCTCGAACAGCGGCGCAGCGCCCGGTCGTCGGCGGCCATCTCCAGCAGCAGCGGCACCGTCCGCCCGCCGATCCGGGCCAGCGGAAGCCGGCGGAACACCGACGCGTACGCCCCTGCCGCCGCCACCAGCAGATGGTGGCGTCCGCCGATGTGGGCCCGCTCGTGCGCGAGGGCGGCGGCCAGCTCCGGCTCCGTCAGCACCTCCAGGGCGCCGGTCGAGACCACCACGCGGCGCGAGCGCCCCGGCAGGCAGTACACCGCCGGACGCGGGTCCTCCAGCACCGTCACCCTCAGCCGCCGGTCGTACCGGCCCACCAGCCGCAGCAGTTCCGCGTGGCGCGTGCGGGCCCGGCGCGCCCGCACCAGCTCCCGTACGAACCCGGTCCCGGGCACCGCCAGGACCGCGAGGGCCGCGAGCGCCGCGAGGGCCTCGCGGGGCGTCGCGTCGACCAGCCGGTGCGGGGAGGGCGCGTCCAGGGTCAGGGCCATGTCGACCAGCCGGTGACTGGTGTGCGCGGGCAGGAGCAGCTGCGCCGGCAGCATCGCCGTCGACGCCGCGAAGAGGGCGCCGCACAGGATCCACACGGCCAGCCCCAGCCGGGGCGCCTGCTGCGCCCATACGGCGCGGACCAGCATCCACGGCAGCATCAGCCCGGTGACCAGGGCGAGTCCCAGCGGCGGCAGCACGTGGTGGTTCACAGCGCCCCACCCGCCGCACCGGACGGCCGCTCCGAACGGGTGGCGCGCAAGGCCTCGTCCAGCGCTTCCACGTCCTCGTGGGACATCCGCTCCACGAACCGCAGCAGCGTGGCCCGGCGGTCCTGGCTGTCGCCGAGGGCGTCCTGCATGAGCGCCGCGGTGTACTCCTCACGGCTGCGCACCGCCTGGTACATCCAGGCCCGGCCGGACTTCTCCCGGCTCAGCCAGCCCTTGCGGTGCAGGATGTCGGCGACGGTCATGACGGTGGTGTAGGCGACCGTGCGGCGCCGGTTGATGTCGTCGACGATCTCGCGGACGGAGACGGGCCGTTCCCACTGCCACACCCGGTCCATGATCTCGGCTTCCAGCTCTCCCAGCCGGCGTACGCGCATGCTCGTCGCCCTCCCCTCGGCAGCGGCTCATCGTACGGCGCGCCCTCCGGGCGGGGGCATACCCCGGCCCCGTACCGAAGGGCCGGTCGCAGAACGCCGGAGCCCCTCCGCACGGTTCTCGTGCGCAGGGGCTCGCGGCAAGGCCGGGCTCAGTCGGATGCGGCCCGGAAGCCGCGCAGACGGAGGCTGTTGCCGACGACGAAGACCGACGAGAAGGCCATGGCCGCTCCGGCGATCATCGGGTTGAGCAGTCCGGCCGCGGCGAGCGGCAGGGCGGCCACGTTGTAGGCGAAGGCCCAGAACAGGTTCGAGCGGATCGTGCCGAGCGTCCTGCGGGCCAGCCGGATGGCGTCGGCCGCCGATCGCAGGTCGCCCCGTACGAGGGTCAGGTCGCCGGCCTCGATGGCGGCGTCGGTGCCGGTGCCCATGGCCAGGCCCAGGTCGGCCTGGGCGAGCGCGGCCGCGTCGTTGACGCCGTCGCCGACCATCGCGACGCTGCGGCCCTCGGCCTGCAGCCGCTTGACCACGTCCACCTTGTCCTGCGGCATGACCTCGGCGATGACCTCGTCGATGCCCACCTCGCGGGCCACCGACTCGGCCACGGCCTTGTTGTCGCCGGTCAGCAGGATCGGGGTCAGGCCCAGGGCGCGCAGCCGGCGGATCGCCTCGGCACTGGTGTCCTTGACGGCGTCCGCGACCTCCAGCACCGCGCGGGCCTCGCCGTCCCAGGCCACCGCGATCGCGGTGCGGCCGGCCGACTCGGCGTCGGACTTGGCCCGCTCCAGGTGCGGGGGCAGCTCCATCGCCCACTCGGCGAGCAGCCTGCCGCGGCCGACGAGGACGGCGTGGCCCTCGACGACGCCCTGGACGCCGAGGCCCGGGATGTTGGCGAAGTCCTCGGGGACGGGCAGGGTCCCCACCCGGGCGGCGGCGCCGGCGGCGACGGCCTGGGCGATGGGGTGCTCGGAGGCGTGCTCCAGGGCTCCGGCCAGGCGCAGGACCTCGGTCTCGTCGGTGCCCTCGGCGGTGTGCACGTGCAGCAGGGTCATCCGGCCGGTGGTGACGGTGCCGGTCTTGTCGAGGACGATGGTGTCGACCTTGCGGGTGGACTCCAGCACCTCGGGGCCCTTGATCAGGATGCCGAGCTGGGCGCCGCGGCCGGTGCCGACCAGCAGGGCGGTCGGGGTGGCCAGGCCCAGGGCGCAGGGGCAGGCGATGATCAGGACGGCGACGGCGGCGGTGAAGGCGGCCGAGAGGCCGGAGCCGGTGCCGAGCCAGAAGCCGAGGGTGGCCAGCGCGATGGCCATGACGACCGGGACGAACACGGCGGAGATCCGGTCGGCGAGCCGCTGGGCGGCGGCCTTGCCGTTCTGCGCGTCCTCGACCAGCCGGGCCATGCGGGAGAGCTGGGTGTCGGAGCCGACCCGGGTGGCCTCGACGACGAGGCGGCCGCCGGCGTTCAGGGTGGCGCCGGTGACGGAGTCGCCGACGGAGACCTCGACCGGGACGGACTCGCCGGTGAGCATGGAGGCGTCCACGGCGGAGGAGCCCTCGACGACCGTGCCGTCGGTGGCGATCTTCTCGCCCGGGCGGACCAGGAAGCGGTCGCCGACCTGGAGGTCGGCCGTGGGCACGGTCACCTCCTGGCCGCCGCGCAGCACGGTCACCTCCTTGGCGCCCAGTTCCAGCAGCGCCTTGAGGGCGGCGCCGGCCTTGCGCTTGGACTTCGCCTCGAAGTAGCGGCCGGCCAGGATGAAGGTGGTGACGCCGGCCGCCGCCTCCAGGTAGATGTTCCCGGCGCCGTCGGTGCGGGCGATGGTGAACTCGAAGGCGTGCCGCATGCCGGGGGTGCCGGCGGTACCGAAGAACAGGGCCCACAGCGACCACAGGAACGCGGCGATCGTGCCGACCGAGATCAGGGTGTCCATGGTGGCCGCGCCGTGCTTGGCGTTGGTCCAGGCCGCGCGGTGGAAGGGCCAGGCCGCGTACGTGACCACGGGCGCGGCGAGGGTCAGCGAGAGCCACTGCCAGAAGTCGATCTGGAGCGCCGGGACCATCGCCATCGCGATGACGGGCACCGACAGCACGACGGCGGTGGTGAGGCGCTGGCGCAGCGGGGCCAGTTCGTCGGCCTCGGCCGGCGGCTCCTCCCCGGCGCCGGACGGGGTGGAGGAGCGGGGCGGCGCGGGCTCGTGCGCGGTGTAACCGGTGGCCTCGACGGTGGCGATCAGGTCGGCGACGGAGATGTCGGCGGCGGCGTCGAAGGTGACCTTGGCCTTCTCGGTGGCGTAGTTGACGGTCGCCTCGACGCCGTCCATGCGGTTGAGCTTCTTCTCGATGCGTGCCGCGCACGAGGCGCAGGTCATGCCGCCGATGGCGAGCTCGACCTGGGCGGCGCCGGGGGTGATGGTGGTCATGAGTGCTGCTCCTCGTTCGAGCGCGGGGCCGGTGCCGGGGCCCCCGGGGGAAGGAAGGGCCCCGGCGTCCGGGTGGGTCGGGGTCGGGCGGGTGTCAGGCCCGGCCGGTGAGCTCGTAGCCGGCGTCGTCCACGGCCGCGGCGACGGCGGCGTCGTCCGGCTCGCCGGCCGTGGTGACGGTGACCGTGCCGCCGTCCACGTCCACGTCCACCGAGAGGACCCCGGCGAGCGCGCCGACGGACGCGGTGATGGCGGTCCGGCAGTGTCCGCAGCTCATGCCGGACACGCGGTAGACGGTGGCGGTGCTGTCGACGACGGCGACGGTGGTCGTGGCCGCACCGTTGGAGGCGCAGGCGCCGTCGGGGGAACAGCAGGAAGACATGGGCTTCTCCTTGGGCTACTGATCGTACGGGATACCCTCTGGGGGTATCCGTTTGCTGAGTCCAGATATACCCCCCCGAGGTATCCGTTCGCAAGAGCATCCCGCGCTTGACTTGATACCCCCTGGGGGTATGGTGGAGATCCATTGAACCGCTGTACGCGGCACCTACGTCGTACGGGAGACAGGCATGAACACCGGAGTGAAGATCACCGCCTTCGCCGCCGCACTCGCGGCGGCCTTCGGCGCCGCCTACGGGGTCGGGGCGGGAGTCGGCCCCGTGGGCGCGCCGGCGAAGACGGAGCACGCGGGCCACGCGACCCAGGCGAAGGCCCCGGGCGCGGAGGGCGGGCACGGCGGTCACGGCCAGGCCGCGGCCCAGGGCCCGGCGGCCGGCGGCCTCCAGGTCTCCGACGCCGGCTACACGCTCAGCCTGGACACCCCGCAACTGGCCCCCGGCCAGGGCGAGCTCCGGTTCTCGGTGAAGGACGCGGCCGGGCGCAAGGTCGCCGGGTACAAGACCGAGCACGGCAAGGAACTGCACTTCATCGTCGCCTCACGCGACCTGACGGTCTACCGCCACCTCCACCCGGTGCGCGCGCAGGACGGGACCTGGTCGACACCGGTGGACCTGCCCGCCGCGGGCGCCTACAAGGCCTTCGCCGACTTCGCCCCGTCGGCCGGGGACGCGGGGAACGTCACCCTGGGAGCCGACCTCACCGTCCCGGGCGCGTACGCCCCGAACCCGATGCCCCCGGTCGCGCCCACCGCGGACGTGGACGGCTACCAGGTCGCCCTCGGCGGGACCCTGGACCCCGGCAGGCCCGGCGAGCTCAAGCTCACCGTCAGCAAGGACGGCCGGCCCGTCACCGACCTGGAGCCCTACCTCGGGGCGTACGGACACCTCGTCGCCCTGCGCGACGGAGACCTCGCCTACCTGCACGTCCACCCCAACGAGGGCGGCCCCGGCCCGGACGTCTCCTTTACGGCCACCGCGCCCAGCGCCGGCACCTACCGGCTCTTCCTCGACTTCCAGCACCAGGGCAAGGTCCGCACCGCGGCCTTCACCGTCCGCGCCGCCGGCGACGGGGCGGCCGCCGCCCCCGCCGCGCAGCCGGCGCAGCCCGCGCAGCCGGCCGGGGAGGAGCCGGGCGGTCACTCCCACTGACCGCCCGGCGGAACATCCCGCGGCCCGTCCTCGTTGTCGACATACCCCCCAGGGGTAAAGAAGGCCCCGATGAAGGGAAGCGATCGCCGTGCCCGGTTACACCTCCCACAAGGACGACGTCCTCAAGCGGCTGCGCCGCATCGAAGGCCAGGTGCGCGGCCTCCAGCGCATGGTCGAGGAGGGGACGTACTGCATCGACGTGCTCACCCAGGTCAGCGCCGCCACCAAGGCGCTGCAGTCCTTCGGGCTGACCATGATGGAGGACCATCTGCACTCCTGCGTCGCCGACGCCATCGCCGAGGGCGGGGACCAGGCCCGCGACAAGGTCGAGGAGGCCTCGCGCGCCATCGCCCGCCTGGTCCGCTCCTGAGCCGTGCGAACGGGTCCGGGCCGGCCCCCGGTGGGGGGCCGGCCCGGACACGCCGCGCCGCGGGAGCGCGGGACGGATCAGACGAGGTCGAAGCGGTCCAGGTCCATCACCTTGGCCCACGCCGCGACGAAGTCCTTCACGAACTTCTCCTTCGCGTCGTCGCTCGCGTACACCTCGGCCAGCGCGCGCAGCTCGGAGTGGGAGCCGAAGACCAGGTCGGCCCGGCTGCCGGTCCACTTGACCGCGCCGGTCGCGGCGTCGCGGCCCTCGAAGGAGGTCTCGTCCTCGGACACCGCCGACCACGTCGTCCCCAGGTCGAGCAGGTTGACGAAGAAGTCGTTGGTCAGGATCCCGGGGGTGTTCGTGAGGACGCCCAGCGAGGACCGCCCGTGGTTGGCGCCCAGCACGCGCAGGCCGCCGACGAGGACCGTCATCTCGGGCGCGCTCAGGGTCAGCAGGTTCGCCCGGTCGAGCAGCAGGTACTCGGCCGGCAGCCGGTCGCCCTTGCCGAGGTGGTTGCGGAAGCCGTCGGCCGTCGGCTCCAGCGCGGCGAAGGACTCCACGTCCGTCTGCTCCTGCGAGGCGTCCACCCGGCCGGGGCTGAAGGGCACCTCGACGTCGAAGCCCGCGTCCTTCGCGGCCTTCTCGACGGCCGCGCCGCCCGCGAGGACCACCAGGTCGGCGACCGAGACCTGCTTGCCGTCCGTGCGGCCCTCGTTGAAGGACCGCCGGATCCCCTCCAGGGTGCGCAGCACGCCCGCCAGCCGGTCGGGCTCGTTGACCTCCCAGCCGCTCTGCGGCTGGAGGCGGATGCGCCCGCCGTTGGCGCCGCCGCGCTTGTCGCTGCCGCGGAAGGAGGACGCGGCCGCCCACGCGGTGAACACCAGGTCGGAGACCGGCAGGTCCGAGGCGAGCACCCGGGCCTTGAGATCGGCGACCTCGGCGGGCCCGACGGGCTCGTGCGTCCGGGCGGGCAGCGGGTCCTGCCACAGCAGCTGCTCGGCCGGCACCTCCGGGCCCAGGTAGCGGACGACGGGGCCCATGTCGCGGTGGGTCAGCTTGTACCAGGCGCGGGCGAACGCGTCCGCGAAGGCGGCCGGGTCGGCCTGGAAGCGCCGCGAGATCGGCTCGTAGACCGGGTCGAAGCGCAGCGAGAGGTCGGTCGTCAGCATCGTCGGGGCGTGGGTCTTCGACGGGTCGTGCGCGTCGGGCACGGTGCCCGCGCCGGCGCCGTCCTTAGGCCGCCACTGGTGCGCCCCGGCGGGGCTCTCGAACAGTTCCCACTCGTAGCCGAAGAGTATGTCGAAGAAGCTGTTGTCCCAGGTGGTCGGGGTGTCGGTCCAGATGCCCTCCAGACCGCTGGTGATCGTGTCCCCGCCCTTGCCGGTGCCGTACGCGTTCGCCCAGCCCAGGCCCTGCGCCGACATCGGGGCGCCCTCCGGGGCCTCGCCGACGTTCTCGGCCGGGCCCGCGCCGTGGGTCTTGCCGAAGGTGTGGCCGCCCGCGATCAGGGCGACCGTCTCCTCGTCGTTCATCGCCATCCGGTGAAACGTTTCGCGGATGTCGCGGGCGGCGGCGACCGGGTCCGGAGTGCCGTTCGGGCCCTCCGGGTTCACGTAGATCAGGCCCATCTGGACCGCGCCGAGCGGGCTCTCCAGCTCACGGTCCCCGGTGTAGCGCTGATCGCCGAGCCAGGTGGTCTCCGGGCCCCAGTACACGTCCTCGTCGGGCTCCCAGACGTCCTCGCGGCCGCCGCCGAAGCCGAAGGTCTCGAAACCCATCGTCTCCAGGGCGACGTTTCCGGCCAGGACCATCAGGTCGGCCCAGGAGAGGCTGCGGCCGTACTTCTTCTTCACCGGCCACAGCAGGCGGCGGGCCTTGTCGAGGTTGCCGTTGTCCGGCCAGCTGTTGAGCGGCGCGAAGCGCTGCTGCCCGGCCCCGGCGCCGCCGCGGCCGTCGCTGATCCGGTAGGTGCCCGCGCTGTGCCAGGCCATGCGGACCATGAAGGGGCCGTAGTGGCCGAAGTCGGCCGGCCACCAGTCCTGCGAGGTCGTCAGGACCTCCGCGATGTCCCGCTTGACCGCGGGGAGGTCGAGGGTCTTGAACGCCTCGGCGTAGTCGAACCCCTCGCCCAGTGGGTTCGCCACGGCGGGGTTCTTCGCGAGGATCCTCAGGTTGAGCGCATCCGGCCACCACTGGCGGTTCCCGCCGCCCTGGGTCGGGTGCGGGGCGCGACCGTGGGCGACGGGGCAGCCTTCGGTTTGCTTTTCAGACATGGGAATCCTTCCGCACCGGGGGTGACGCGGTGCTCGGAAATCGCTGGAGTGTTTTCCTGTCCCTTGGCTATTGGCAGATCAGATCCTACGATGGACGGATTCCAAGTCAAGAAGCATGCCGGACAACGCTTACCGGGAATGGGTGCCCCCATGAGCGACCTGCTGGAACGACTTCGAAGCCGCGGCTGGCGGATGACGGCGCAGCGCCGCGTGGTCGCGGAGGTCCTGGACGGGGACCACGTGCACCTGACGGCGGACGAGGTGCACGCCCGCGCCGCCCGGCGGCTGCCGGAGATCTCGCGGGCGACGGTCTACAACGCCCTGGGGGAGCTGGTCGCCCTCGGCGAGGTCGCGGAGGTGACCACGGACGGCCGGGCCAAGCGCTACGACCCCAACGCGCGCCGGCCGCACCAGCACCTGGTCTGCTCCCGCTGCGGCACCGTCCGCGACGTCCACCCGGACGGCGATCCGCTGGCCGGACTTCCGGAATCGGAACGCATGGGATTCACCGTTTCGAAGGTCGAGATCACCTATCGGGGCCTGTGCCCGTCCTGCTCCTGAAAAAGCGGTATTCCGCCGGGGTGAATTCACCGGGGCCCCCGGGTGAAGTCCGGGGGCCCGCGCCGGTGGGGGACCGCCCGTCCACTGGTGACGGTGAGTAGTCGTACCGGTTGTCCACAGCCTCCGGCGGACGGGACGGGAGTGTCCCAGGGTGCCGTTAGGCTTCTCGAATGGCCCTTTCGGACGCTTCCCCCGAGATCTCAAGCGAGGTCTCCGACGCTTTGCGGGTGCTCCACCGCGTCTTCGGTTACAGCTCCTTCCGCGGTGACCAGCAGGAGATCATCGAGCAGCTCGTCGGCGGCGGCGACGCCCTCGTCCTGATGCCCACCGGCGGCGGCAAATCGCTCTGCTACCAGATCCCGGCGCTCGTCAGAGAGGGCACGGGCATCGTCATCTCCCCGCTGATCGCGCTGATGCAGGACCAGGTGGACGCGCTCACCGCCCTCGGGGTCCGGGCCGGGTTCCTCAACTCCACCCAGGACCCCTACGAGCGGCAGGCCGTCGAACAGGCCTTCCTCGCCGACGAGCTGGACCTCCTCTACCTGGCCCCCGAGCGGCTGCGCACCGAGGGGACCCAGCGGCTGCTCGACCGGGGCAAGGTGTCGCTCTTCGCCATCGACGAGGCGCACTGCGTCGCCCAGTGGGGCCACGACTTCCGGCCCGACTACCTCGCCCTCTCGATGCTGCACGAGCGCTGGCCCAAGGTCCCGCGGATCGCCCTCACCGCGACGGCCACCGAGGCCACGCACGCCGAGATCGCGTCCCGGCTGGGCCTGGAGGACGCCAGGCACTTCGTCGCCAGCTTCGACCGGCCGAACATCCAGTACCGCATCGTCCCCAAGGACAACCCGACCCGCCAGCTGCTGGAGCTGATCCGCGCCGAGCACGACGGGGACGCCGGCGTCGTCTACTGCCTCTCCCGCTCCTCGGTGGAGAAGACCGCCGCCTTCCTGGTCGAACAGGGCATCGACGCGGTCCCGTACCACGCGGGCATGGACGCCCGGGCGCGCGCCGCGAACCAGGCCCGCTTCCTGCGCGAGGACGGGGTCGTGGTGGTCGCCACGATCGCCTTCGGCATGGGCATCGACAAGCCCGACGTCCGGTTCGTCGCCCACCTGGACCTGCCCAAGTCCGTCGAGGGCTACTACCAGGAGACCGGCCGCGCCGGCCGCGACGGCGAGCCCGCCACGGCCTGGCTCGCGTACGGCCTCCAGGACGTGGTGCAGCAGCGCAAGCTCATCGACGGCTCCGAGGGCGACGACGCCCGCCGCCGCTCCCTGGGCATGCACCTCGACGCCATGCTCGCGCTCTGCGAGACGGTCGACTGCCGACGGTCCCGGCTGCTGGAGTACTTCGGCCAGCACGGCGCCCCCTGCGGCAACTGCGACACCTGCCTGACGCCCGCCGAGTCCTGGGACGGCACGGTCGCGGCCCAGAAGCTGCTGTCCACCGTGTGGCGGCTGGCGAAGGAACGGCGCCAGAAGTTCGGCGCCGGCCAGATCATCGACATCCTCCAGGGCAAGAAGACCGCCAAGGTCATCCAGTTCGACCACGACGCGCTCTCGGTGTTCGGCGTCGGCGCGGACCTCGGCACCGCCGAGTGGCGCGGGGTCGTACGGCAGCTGCTGGCGCAGCGGCTGCTGGCCGTCGAGGGCGACTACGGCACCCTCGTCCTGACCGACAGCAGCGGCGACGTGCTCGGCGGGCGGCGCACGGTGCAGATGCGCAAGGAGCAGAAGGCACCGGCCGCCTCCCGCCGCAAGGAGGGCGGCTCCCGTTCCGGGAAGGCCGCCCGCGTCCCCGTCGACCTGCCGGCGGCCGCCGTGCCGGTCTTCGAGGCCCTGCGCGCCTGGCGCGCCGCGACGGCCCGCGAGCAGGGCGTACCGGCGTACGTCGTGTTCCACGACGCCACGCTGAGGGAGATCGCCACCCGGCTGCCCGGCACCGTCGAGGAACTGGGCGGGATCGGCGGGGTCGGCGAGGCCAAGCTCGCCAAGTACGCCGAGGGCCTCCTGGACGCCCTGGCCGAACACCGGGCCGACGGAGCCGCCGCCACCGCGACCGCCCCCGCTCCCGAGCCGGCCTCGGCTCCCGCGGCCGCCACCGCCCCGGCCGCCCCCCAGGCGGCCGCGGACGAGCCGCCGTTCGAGGACGAACCGCCCTTCGACCTCGACGAGATGGACCCCCCGTGGGACGACTGGCGCTAGCCCGCCGGCCGGCCCGGTCGGCAGGCCGGCTGGCGGGGCGGTCCCTGCCGGGACGTCCCGCCGGCCTCGCCGGTCAGGCGCCGACGTACGCCGCCAGGTGTTCGCCGGTGAGCGTGGACCGGGCGGCCACCAGCTCCGCCGGGGTGCCCTCGAAGACGATCCGGCCGCCGTCGTGGCCGGCGCCCGGACCGAGGTCGATGATCCAGTCGGCGTGCGCCATGACCGCCTGGTGGTGCTCGATCACGATCACCGACTTGCCGGAGTCCACCAGCCGGTCCAGCAGCCCCAGCAGGTGCTCCACGTCCGCCAGGTGGAGGCCGGCGGTCGGCTCGTCCAGGACGTAGATCCCGCCCTTCTCACCCATGTGCGTGGCCAGCTTCAGCCGCTGCCGCTCACCGCCCGACAGCGTCGTCAGCGGCTGGCCGAGGGTCAGGTAGCCGAGCCCCACGTCCACCAGCCGCTCCAGGATCCGGTGCGCGGCCGGCGTGCGCGCCTCGCCCGAGCCGAAGAACTCCTCCGCCTCGGCCACCGGCATCTCCAGCACCTCGCTGATGTCCCGGCCGCCGAGCCGGTACTCCAGCACCGACGCGTCGAACCGCTTCCCCTCGCAGTCCTCGCAGGTGGTGGCCACCCCGGCCATCATCGCCAGGTCCGTGTAGACGACCCCGGCACCGTTGCAGGTCGGGCAGGCGCCCTCCGAATTGGCACTGAACAGCGCCGGCTTGACCCCGTTGGCCTTGGCGAAGGCCTTGCGGATCGGCTCCAGCAGCCCCGTGTACGTCGCCGGGTTGCTCCGCCGCGAACCGCGGATCGGCGTCTGGTCAACCGACACCACCCCCGCCGAGGCCGGCACGGAGCCGTGGATGAGCGAGCTCTTGCCCGAGCCGGCCACACCCGTGACCACGGTGAGCACCCCCAGCGGCACGTCCACGTCGACCCCGCGCAGGTTGTGCGCCGACGCCCCGCGGATCTCCAGCGCTCCGGACGGCACCCGGACCGACCCCTTCAGCGCGGCCCGGTCGTCGAAGTGCCGCCCGGTGACGGTGCCGCTGGCACGCAGCCCCTCCACCCCGCCCTCGAAGCACACCGTCCCGCCCGCCGCACCGGCACCGGGCCCGAGGTCGACGATGTGGTCGGCGATCGCGATCACCTCCGGCTTGTGCTCCACCACCAGCACCGTGTTGCCCTTGTCGCGCAGCCGCAGCAGCAGGCCGTTCATCCGCTCGATGTCGTGCGGGTGCAGGCCGGTGGTGGGCTCGTCGAACACGTACGTGACGTCGGTGAGCGCGGACCCGAGGTGGCGGATCATCTTGACGCGCTGCGCCTCGCCGCCCGACAGCGTCCCCGCCGCCCGGTCCAGCGACAGGTAGCCCAGCCCGATCTCCACGAAGGAGTCGAGGGTGTGCCGGAGCGTCGCCAGCAGCGGGGCCACCGAGGGCTCGTCGAGTCCGCTCACCCACTTGGCCAGGTCGCTGATCTGCATCGCGCAGGCGTCGGCGATGCTGATCCCCTTGATCTTCGAGGACCGCGCGCCCGCGCTGAGCCGGGTCCCCTCGCAGTCGGGACAGGTGGTGAAGGTGACCGCCCGCTCGACGAACTCGCGGATGTGCGGCTGCATCGCCTCCTTGTCCTTGGCCAGCATCGACTTGCGGATCCGCGGGATCAGCCCCTCGTACGTCATGTTGATCCCGGCGATCTTCATCCGGACCGGCTCGCGGTGGAGGAAGTCGGCGAGCTGCTTCTTCGTGAACGAGCGGATCGGCTTGTCCGGGTCGAAGAGGCCCGACTCGCTGTAGAGCCGGTGGTTCCAGCCGCCGGGCTTGTAGCCGGGGACGGTGAGCGCCCCCTCGTTCAGGGACTTGGACTCGTCGAACAGCTCGGCGAGGTCGAGGTCGTTGACCGTGCCCCGGCCCTCGCAGCGCGGGCACATGCCGCCGGTCACGCTGAACTCGCGCCGCTCCTTGACGGTCTGCCCGCCGCGCTCCAGGGTGACCGCGCCCGCCCCGCTGATCGAGGCCACGTTGAAGGAGTACGCCTTGGGGGAGCCGATGTGCGGGTCTCCGAGCCGGCTGAAGAGGATGCGCAGCATCGCGTTCGCGTCGGTGGCGGTGCCGACGGTGGAGCGGGGGTCGCCGCCCATCCGCTGCTGGTCGACGGCGATCACCGTGGTCAGCCCGTCCAGCACGTCCACGTCGGGCCGGGCCGCGGCGGGCATGAAGCCCTGGACGAACGCGCTGTACGTCTCGTTGATCAGCCGCTGCGACTCCGCGGCGACCGTGTCGAACACGAGCGAGCTCTTGCCCGAACCGGAGACCCCGGTGAACACCGTCAGCCGGCGCTTGGGGATCTCGACGCTGACGTCCTTGAGGTTGTTCTCGCGCGCGCCGTGCACGCGGATCATGTCGTGGCTGTCGGCGGCGTGCGGTGCGGGCGGCCGCTGGTTCGTCGTGGCCCTGCTCATCGTCTCTCCCTCGTCGGCGCGGCCGCGGCGTACCTCGGCGCCGCGGCCCGATCCACGCTACGCGAGGGCTCAGGGCTGCCGCTTCTCCGATCGTGACCGGTCCGGGCCCGGGGACGGGCAGGGCGCGGCGCAGCACGGCGGTCGCAGGGTTCCGGCCAATCGCGCCGCTCCTGCGGACGGGACGGTGCGCGGTCGACGGGGCCTCCTGGTCGCGAGGGCGGGCGGCCGGCGCGACGTGCGGCCCGGCGGTGCGTGCGGACTGGCGATCGGGAAGCCGGCAACGGCCCGGGACCGGGGGATCCGGAACACCGCGGGATGACCGCCGCGCGTACTTCCGGTAAGGGTGGGGGTTTCGGCCGCGGTGCCGGGGGGCGCCGGCCCCGCCGGGCCGGGGGCCCGCGCTAGTGTGCGTACGTGAACACTCATGTCGTCATAGGTTTCGGACCCGCCGGTGCCGCCACCGCCCGGCTCCTCGCCGAACAGGGCCACACGGTGAAGGTCGTCACCACCTCGGGCCGCCCCCCGGAGCCCGGGATCGAGCACCTCGCGCTCGACGCGAAGGACAGCGGACGGCTGACCGAGGCGGTACGCGGCGCGTCCGCGCTCTACGGCTGCGGCGGACCGCCCTACCCCCGCTGGGCGGCGGAGTGGCCGGCGCTGGCGTCCTCCCTCTGTACGGCGGCCGAGGCGACCGGGGCCGTCCTGGTGCTGCTCGGCAACCTCTACGGGTACGGGCCCGTGGACGGCCCCCTGACCGAGGACCTGCCCCTCGCGGCGACCGGCCCCAAGGGAAGGGTGCGCGCCGCCGTCTGGGAGCAGGCGCGCGACCTCCACCAGCAGGGCCGGATCAGGGCCGTCGAGGTGCGCGCCTCCGACTTCTTCGGGCCCGGCGTCACCGACGGCGGGCACCTGGCGGCCCGCGTCGTGCCGCCGCTGCTGCGCGGCAAGCCGGTCTCCACGCTCGGCGACCCCGACGCCCCCCACAGCTGGACCTACCTCCCCGACGTGGCCCGGGCCCTGGCGGAGGTCGCGGGCGACGAGCGGGCCTGGGGCCGGGCCTGGCACGTCCCCACCGAACCCGCCCGGTCCGTACGGGAGATGACCGGCCTGCTGGCCGCCGAGGCGGGCACCGCACCGGTCGCCGTACGCGGTGTCCCGCCCCTGATCCTGGGCCTGGGCGGGCTGTTCTCCCCGCTGCTGCGCGAACTGAAGGAGATCCGCTACCAGTTCGACCGTCCGTTCACGGTCGACTCCACCGCCTACGAGACCGCGTTCGCGACCCGGGCCACCCCCCTGGACCAGCAGGTCAAGGCGACGGTGGACTGGTGGCGCGAACGCCTGGCCACCACCGGGTGACGGTTCCAGGGAGAGGGATGCATTCCACAGTGGACCCCAGGGGAGCGGGGCAGGGACAGGGCCAGGGACAGGCACGGGAACCCGGCGGGCACCGCGACGACATAGCCGTCGTCGGCATGGCCTGCCGCTTCCCGGGGGCGCGGAACCTGAACGAGTACTGGCGGCTCCTGACCGACCCGCGGGCCCAGTTCGGCCGCGTCCCCGACACGCGCTGGCGCGCCGACGCCTTCCTCAGCGCCGATTTCCGCGACACCTCCGCCGCCTACACCGACACCATGGCGCTCCTGCCCGACGTGGACCGCTTCGACGCGGCCCACTACGGCATCCCGCCGCGGCGCGCCAAGGCCATGGACCCCCAGCACCGGCTGCTGATCGACCTCGCCCGCGAGGCCGTCCAGGACGCCGGATGGGAGGCCGACGGCTTCGACCGCGAGGAGACCTCGGTGATCACGGCCCTCACCGACAGCGGCTACCGGGGCCTGACCACCCTCCAGATCCGCATGCGCCAGCTGGCCGGAGGCGAATTCGGGGCGCGCCCCGGCGACGCGCACTGGCGCGAGACGGCCCGAGCCGTCGACGGGATGCAGGGCACCTCCGTGGCCGGGATCCTGCTCAACATGGGCCCGAACACGATCAGTTCGGTCTTCGACCTGCACGGCGAGAGCTACGCCCTGGACTCCGCCTGCTCCGGCGGCCTGCTGGCCGTGGCCAACGCCGTCCACGCGCTGCGCTCCGGCCGCACCCGCATCGCCCTCGCGGGCGGCGCCCAGCTGGTCGTCACCCCCGACCTGCTCGTCGGGCTCTGCCGGATCGGCGCCATCTCCCGCAGCGGCCGCTGCCTGCCGTTCGGCGCCGACGCCGACGGCTTCGTCCTCGGCGAGGGCGCCGGGGTGCTGGTCCTGCGGCCCCTGGCCGACGCACGGGCGGCCGGCGACCGGGTGTACGCGGTGATCCGCGGTGTCGGCACCGCCAACGACGGCACCGTGCAGGGCGGCATGCACCCCCAGGCCGCCGGACAGCTGCGCGCCCTGCGCCGCGCCTACCGCGACGCCGGCCTGGCCCCCGGAGAGGTCGGCTACCTGGAGGCGCACGGCACCGGCACCACCGTCGGCGACCCCGTCGAACTCGCCGTCCTGCGCGACCTGCGCGGGCCGGACGCGGTCCCCGCCCACCTGGGCGCGGTCAAGGCGGTGGTCGGGCACTCCCTGAACTCCGCCGGGCTGGCCGGGCTCATCAAGTCGGTCCTGGCCGTCCGGCACGGGGTGATCCCCCCGCAACCGGAGTTCGGGCTCGCCGACCCCTCCCTCCTCGACGCCGCCCGGCTGACCGTGGCCACCGCGCCGGTCCTCTGGCCGCCGGACGGCCGGCCGCGCCGGGCGGGCGTCAGCGCGTTCGGCTTCGGCGGTACCGGTGTGCACCTGGTCGTCGAGGAGGACACCGCGCCGCAGCCCCTCCCGCCGCCGTCCGAGGGGCCGTACGTCCTGGCCCTGAGCGCCCGCGACCGGGCCGGGCTGGCCGGGTACGCCCGGGACCTGGCCCGTACCCTCGACGGGGAACGGCCGCCGCTGGCCGCCGTGGCCGACACCCTGGCCCGCCGCGCCGCGCTGCCCGAACGCCTCACCGTGGAGGTCCGGGACACCGCCGACGCGGTCGCCCGGCTGACCGGCGCGGCCGAGGACGTGGAGGCGGGCCGGGCCCCCGGCCCGTCCGCCGGGACGCCCGCACCCGCGCCGGCGGGGGAGCGCATCCCCCCGTGCACCCTGCCGCCGACGCCCCTCGCCCCGCGCCGCCACTGGATCGTGGACGAGTCGGCCCGCGACACCGCCGACCCGGACCCCGCACCCGCGGGGGGCCTGCGCGGGACGGAGCCGGAGGCGACGCGGTCCGGGCCGCGGTCCGGTGGGGCGGCCGCCGCGGCCCTCGTCCTCGAAGAGGTGTCGCGGACCGGCGTCTACCCCCTGTCCGACCTGCACGAGGACCAGACGCTGGTCGCCGACCTCGGTTTCGACTCCCTGATGCTGCACGAGCTGGACACGCGGATCGCGAACCGGGTGCCGGGGTTCAGGACCGAGGAGATGTTCTCCCCGGACCTCACCGTCGGCCACCTGATCGACCTCGTCGACCCCGACCGCACCGACCGCACCGACCGCACCGACCGCACCGACCGAGCCGACCGCACCGGCCCGCAGGCCCCCGCGCCGCAGCCGGCCCCGCCGGCCGGGCCGGGGTGGAGCGCCGACACGGCGAACGTCGACGAGTTCCCGGAGGTGGGCAAGCTCGAACAGCTCCTGGGCTCCCTCGCCGACACCGGGGCGGCCTTCCCGTACTTCCGCGTCCACGAGGGCACCCTCCGCGACACCACCGTCATCGGCGGCCGCCCGTACCTCTCCTTCGGCAGCTACAACTACCTCGGCCTCTCCGGGCACCCCGCGGTCAACGAGGCCGTGCACCGGGCCGTGGAACGCTACGGCACGTCCGTCTCCGCGAGCCGGGTCCTGTCCGGCGAACGCGACCTCACCGTCCGCCTCGAACGGGCCCTGACCGAGTTCCTCGGCGTCGGGGACTGCCTGACGCTGGTCAGCGGCCACGCCACCAACGTCACCGCGATCGGACACCTCGTCGGCCCCGGGGACCTCGTCCTCCACGACGCCCTCGCCCACGACAGCATCCTCCAGGGCTGCGCCCTGTCCGGCGCGGCCCGGCGCCCCTTCGCGCACAACGACACGGAGCGGCTGGAGCACCTGCTGCGGCTCAACCGGTCCCGGTTCCGCCGGGTGCTGATCGCCGTCGAGGGCGCGTACAGCATGGACGGCGACCTCGTCGACCTGCCCGCCGTGATCGAACTGAAGAAACGTTACGGCGCCCTGCTGATGGTGGACGAGGCGCACAGCATCGGCACCGTCGGCGAACGGGGCCGGGGCGTCGGCGAGTTCTTCGGCGTCGACCGCTCCGACGTGGACGTGTGGATGGGCACCCTCTCCAAGGCCTTCGCCAGCTGCGGCGGCTATCTCGCGGGCTCCGCCCGGATGGTGCGGTGGCTGCGCCACACCCTCCCCGGCTTCGTCTACAGCGTCGGCCTGACCCCGCCCAACGCGGCGGCGGCCCTGGCCGCCACCGAGCTGATGGTGGCGGAGCCGCAGCGGGTGGGGGCGCTGCGGCGCAACTCCGAGCTCTTCCTGGGCCTGGCCCGGGCCGCCGGCCTGGCGACCGGCTCCAGCGCCCACACGCCCATCGTGCCGTGCATCCTCGGGGACTCGGCGCGCACCCTGCGCGTCGCGGACGGGCTCTACGCCCGGGGCGTCATCGCCGACCCGATCTTCCACCCCGCCGTGGAGGAGGGGCTGTCGCGGCTGCGGTTCTTCGTCACCGGCGAGCACCGCGAGGACGACATCCGCCGCGCCGTGGCGGTCCTGGCCGAGGAGGTGGCGTCCGCCGCCGCGCGGTAAGCGGTCCACGTCAGAAGAGGGTGCGTTCGATCCGGCTGAGCATGGCGGTGGTCCCCGGGTCGCCGTCCTCGCCCGCTTCCGCGCCGTGCGGCGGGGAGGGCTGTTCGGCGCCCTCCATCCGCTGGGCGAGCAGATAGGCGATGATCTCCGCCTCCTGCTCCTGGACGTCGTCGTAGGTCGCGCGCAGGAGCATGTCGCGCACGAGGTCGGGGTCGAGGTCGGGGAAGAGGAGGCGGGCGGCCGCCTCGTCCAGTCCGCCGGCCCCGCGATGGCAGCAGATGATGTGGCCCAGCTCATGCAAGATGATGTGCTCCTGATGCGCGCTGGTGGTGTTGGCGTCGTAGAAGATCAGGTCCTCGTCGCGGGCGGCCACCCACATGCCGCACGGGTGCGACGAGGGCATCTGCATCGGGACCAGGATGATCGGCCGCTCGCGCGCCTCGCCGAGGTGGCGGCAGAGTTCGGCGACGTCGGTCACCTCGGGGAGGTCGAGTTCGGCGAGCCGCCGGGCGCCGGCCTTCCGGAGCTTCTTGAGCCGGCTGCGGCGGTCGTGGTCGGCGGCCCGCTCCTTCCAGGCGCCCCTCATACGGGCTCGGAGGGGCCGGGACCGTCGGCCGCGGGGGAGTCGGCGACGGGGGCGTCGGTGACCGGCGGGAGGCCCTGCATCTGCCGGTACTGGTCCATGATGGCCGTGATGGCCTGGAGGTTCTCCTTCTTCATCCCGGCCGCGCGCATCGCCACGGCGCGGACCCCGGACTGCCGCAGCGCCTCGATGGCGGCGACCTGGCTGAGGACGGACTCGGCGACCTTGTCGTCGAAGAAGTAGGCGACCGAGACGCCGAAGAACCTGGCCAGGGCCGCGAGGAGGTCGGGTGAGGGGTTGGAGCGCTTCCCCGTCCGCAGTTGCGACAGATAGACACCCCCGGCCTTGAGCTCGGGGTTGGCCCGCTTCAGTTCCTCCGCCACCTCGGCGTTGGTCCAGTGCCTGCCCTTGGGACGGACCGTCTTGAACAGGTCGTCGAGGCGCCTGGCGAGCAGGGGCCGGTCGTCGCACTCGGTCATGGTGAATCTTCCTCCCGTCACCTCCTCGGTATAGCCCTTGGCTATACGCCAGTTTCACAGAATAGCGGTCAGTTGACAATTGGCCTGGACTCCGCCAACGTTGGGTCTCGCCGATAGCTGCCAGCTAACTCGTCACGGGGGAAGTGCGACGAGTTGGCGGGCGGTGACATCGGACTGGCCCGGCCCTCGGGGGATGGGCCGGGCCAGTCCGGGCGGGAGCCACCCGTCCGGCCCGACGTGAAAAAAGCGGGGGGAACGGGGGAGACCCGCCCGGTTCGACGGGGGATACGAACCGGGCGGGAGCTTCAACTCGCGGTGCCGAGTTTACTGTAGGCGGCCGCGACTTTGGTGAGCCAGGCCACCTCCGCCGTGAAGTTGTCCGTGTCGCGGTCGTCGAAGTCGCCCGCGTCCTTGTTGTCGTGCGGCATGGTCCCGGCCTGCTTGGCCAGCAGGGCCCGCTTGATCCGCGCCGCCTCCGTGAAGGCCTGCCGCGACTCCTCGCTCTCCTCCCGGGCCGACCCGCCGTCCGAACCGCCCACGGTCGTACGGTCGATGTACGGGCGCAGGTCCCGCCACCCGTCGCGGATCTCGACGACCCGGCGGTGCAGCCGGTAGTCCAGGTCCGAGACCGAGGCGCCCGGCGGCTCCAGGGCGATGTCCGGCGAGGACTCGTACAGGTCCCGCCAGAGCGGGTACAGCGCCCGGTACGAGCGGTAGCTGCGGCCCCACGCCAGCAGCCTCGACGCCGCCGGACCCCACGAGGAGTTGGTCAGGCCGAGCGACAGGATGACGATGCCCGCCGCGCTGAAGAGGTTCGAGGCCAGCTTCCAGACGCCGATGTCGACCCCGGCCGCGGCCGTCAGGATGTTGACCGTCCGGCACGAGCAGTACAGGAACAGCACCACGGCGGCCACCCGCAGCACCCGCAGCGCCTGCCGCAGCGACTCGTTGTCCGTCATGCGCGCGTACTCGCCGCACTGGCGGAAGATGGTCACGCACGGCAGCGCCTGGGAGGCCATGAAGGCCAGGAGATAGACGAGGACCAGCGGCTGCCCGCTGCCCGTGTCGAAGTCCGTGGACGGCCGGGAGGTTCCGTCGGCGAGGAGGAAGAGCGCCACCAGGGCCACGTTCAGCGCGCTCCCGGTGATCACCCACCACCGCGTCCTGCGCCGCGCCTCCTCCTCGGGGGCCGCCCACCGCAGCAGGATGATCTCCGCGGCGACGCAGTAGGCCACCGCCGACAGGTGCATGAGGAGGATGGCGAGGTTGCCGACGCCCAGGAGGTGCGGGCCGCCCATGGCGATGGCACCGAAGGTGAAGGTGAGGCACTGGAGGACCAGAGTGGCGATCAGCGTCCAGTAGGCGCTGTCGTGCCGGCTGCGCCGCGCCTGGCACAGCCGGTAGATGAGCGCGGCGTACGAGGAGAGCGCCGCGATGACGAAGCAGAGGGTTCTGATGGTGTTCAAGGCCTGGTTTCCTGCAGGGTGCCGCGGGGGCGGCAGAGGGGGTCAGTCGGTGGGTTCGCCCAGCGGGACGTCGAGCCCGATGGCCTCGGCCGCCACGGCGATGGCGTAGTCGAAGTACGCGGCCTCGTCCTTGACGCTGTCGTGGGTGCGGCTGAAGACCTGGAACACCAAGAGCCCGATGAGGTTGCTCCACAGCACGATGCCGCGCTCGATGATGTCCGAGAACGGTGCCTCGGGCACCCCGCCGAAGGCCTCCACGGCGGCCGGCAGCAGCAGCGGGGGACCGGGCAGCGCGCGCCGCGGCGGGGTCAGTTCACCGCCCTCCAGCGCCGCCCGGACGATCCCGGCGAGCACGGCGGGGGTCCGCGCGGCGGCCCGGACGGTGTCCTGCGGGGCGTGGTAGCCCGGCACCGGCGAACCGTAGATCAGCGTGAACTCGCCGGGGTTCGCGAAGGACCACCGGCGCAGCGCGCGCGTGACGGCCAGCAGCCGGGCCCCCGCCGGAGCGCCGGCCGTGTCGGCCCGCTCCATCGCGGCGCCCGAGGCGTCGTAGGCGTCGACGACCAGCGCGGTCAGCAGGTCGTCCCGGTGCGGGAAGACGGCCTCGACCTCGGAACGGCCGAGCCCGGCAGCCCGCGCGACGCCCTCCAGGGACAGCCCCGCGGCCCCGAGCTCCACCAGCTGCCGGCGGGCGGTCTCCTTGATCGCCCCTGCCCGCACCGGGTCGTCGGCGTTCGAACTGATTGCTGAAACGTCCATGCCGGAACCGTACCCGCCGCCCCGAACGGCCGTGATCCCCGCACCGGGAGCGACCGCGGCCGACCAGCGGGATCCGGCCACGACGGTATGGCGCGTTCTGCCCCGGCGTGGCCCCTGACGGCTTTCGGCGGCGGACCGGCGCAGGGTCAGGACGCGGGTGGTGCCGCCGTCGTCCTCGGTGACGTCCCGGACGTGCTCGAAGCCGATCCGCTCCAGCAGGACCAGCGAGGCGGCGTTCTCCGCGGCCACGGTCGCGTGCACCTCGGCCAGTCCCAGGGTCTCGAAGCCGTAGGCCGTGAGGGCGCCCGCCAGTTCGGTCCCCAGTCCCGCACCCCAGGCCGAGGGGGCCAGCGCGTAGATGATCTCGTACCCGTCGACCTCGTCGGTCCGCTTGATCTCGGCGTGCCCGATCAGCTCGCCGGCGCGGCGGACGGCCCACACGTCGAACAGGTTCCCGGCGTAGACCTTGGTGAAGATCCGGCCGAACAGCGCCCGGTCCTCCTCCTCGGAGACGGGGCCGTCACCCATCCACCGCGACACCCGCACGTCCTGGAAGAGGGTGACGAAGTCCTCCTCGTCGCCGGGGACATAGGGGGTCAGCAGCAGGCGCTCGGTGCGCAGGGGGGAGGTCACGATCGGGAACGCTAGCCACCGGGTACCGGGGCGGCAAACGCATATCCGACCGGGCGGGCGGCCGGGCGCGCCACCGGGTGAGCGGCGTCTCACCGGCCCGGGCTTGTCTATGCAACGAGTTGCATAGAAAGATCGGGGCATGGCGCTCGACCACGCGATCCTCGTCTCGCTCCTGGAGATGCCGGGCTCCGGCTACGAACTGGCCCGGCGGTTCGACCGGTCCATCGGCTACTTCTGGACCGCCACGCACCAGCAGATCTACCGCGTCCTCGCCCGCATGGCGGGCGACGGCCTGCTCACCGTCCGCGAGGTGCCCCAGCAGGGCCGGCCGGACAAGAAGGAGTACGCCGTCGCGGCCCCCGGCCGCGCCGCCCTCTCCCGCTGGCTGCACGAGCCGATCGAGCCCGAGAGCATGCGCCACGAACTCGCGGTGAAGATCCGCGGCGCGGCCTTCGACGACCCGGCCGCCCTGGTCCGCGAGGTCGAACGCCACCACCGCGCCCACACCGACCGCCTCGCGCACTACCTCGCGGGCGAGCGGCGCGACTTCACCGGACCCGGCGCCCCCGGCCCGCTCGACGCGGGGCAGGAGCTCCAGCACGTCGTGCTGCGCGGCGGCATCGCGTACGAGCGGATGACCATCGCCTGGCTGGACGACGTCCTCGCCACCCTGCACCGCCTCGGCGCGACGCCGCCGCCGTCCGCCTGACCGCACCCCACCCACCACCTCCCGGAAGGCGACCCCTCATGGCCGACCCCCTCCTCTTCAACCCGCGCACCTACGACCCGGCGCACTTCGACCCCGAGACCCGCCGCCTGCTGCGCGCCACGGTCGACTGGTTCGAGGAGCGCGGCAAGCGCCGGCTGCTGGAGGACTACCGCACCCGCGCCTGGCTCGCGGACTTCCTCGCCTTCGCCGCCAAGGAAGGCCTGTTCTCCACCTTCCTCACCCCGGCCTCCGCCGCCGGCCGGGAGGACCAGCGCTGGGACACCGCCCGGATCGCGGCCCTCAACGAGATCCTCGGCTTCTACGGCCTCGACTACTGGTACGCCTGGCAGGTGACCATCCTCGGCCTCGGCCCGGTCTGGCAGAGCGGGAACGCCGCCGCCCGCGCCCGCGCCGCCGAACTCCTCTCCCAGGGCGAGGTGTTCGCCTTCGGCCTGTCGGAGCGGACCCACGGCGCCGACATCTACTCCACCGACATGCTCCTGGAGCCCGACGGCGACGGAGGCTTCCTGGCCACCGGCTCCAAGTACTACATCGGCAACGGCAACGCCGCCGGCCTCGTCTCCGTCTTCGGCCGCCGCACCGACGTCGAGGGCCCGGACGGCTACGTGTTCTTCGCCGCCGACAGCCGCCACCCGGCGTACGGGCTCGTCCAGAACGTGGTGCACTCCTCCAAGTACGTCAGCGAGTTCCGGCTGGAGCGCTACCCCGTCGCCGCCGAGGACGTCCTGCACACCGGGCGCGCCGCCTTCGACGCCGCCCTCAACACCGTCAACGTCGGCAAGTTCAATCTCTGCACCGCCTCCATCGGCATCTGCGAGCACGCGATGTACGAGGCCGTCACCCACGCGCAGAACCGAGTGCTCTACGGGCGTCCCGTCACCGCCTTCCCGCACGTGCGCCGCGAGCTGGCCGACGCCTACGTCCGCCTCGTCGGCATGAAGCTGTTCAGCGACCGCGCCGTGGACTACTTCCGCTCCGCCGGTCCCGAGGACCGCCGCTACCTCCTCTTCAACCCGATGACGAAGATGAAGGTGACCACCGAGGGCGAGAAGGTCATCGACCTGATGTGGGACGTCATCGCGGCCAAGGGCTTCGAGAAGGACACCTACTTCGCCAACGCCGCCGTCGAGATCCGGGGCCTGCCCAAGCTGGAGGGCACCGTCCACGTCAACCTCGCGCTGATCCTCAAGTTCCTGCGCAACCACCTGCTGGAGCCGGTGGACTACCCGGCCGTGCCGACCCGCCTCGACGCGGCCGACGACGAGTTCCTCTTCCGGCAGGGCCCGGCCCGCGGCCTGGGCTCCGTACGCTTCCACGACTGGCGGCCCGCCTTCGACGCGTACGCCGAGGTGCCGAACGTCGCCCGCTTCCGCGAGCAGGCCGACGCCCTCTGCGCGTTCGTCGCCACCCTCGCCCCCGACGAGGCGCAGAGCCGCGACCTGGACTTCCTGCTCTCCGTGGGTCAGCTGTTCGCCCTGGTGGTGCACGGCCAGCTGATCCTGGAGCAGGCCCGCCTGACGGACCTGGACCGGGACGTCCTCGACGAGCTGTTCTCCGTCCTCGTCCGCGACTTCTCCGGCCACGCCGTCGAACTGCACGGCAAGGACTCCGCCACGCCGGCGCAGCAGGACTGGGCGCTCGGCGCGGTGCGCCGCCCGGTCGTCGACGAGGCCCGCGCGGCCCGGGTCTGGGAGCGCGTCGAAGCCCTCTCGGGGGCGTACGAGATGGCGCCGTAACGGCGGTCCGCCCGGCCGGGGCCGGGGGAATCCCCGGGCCGGGGGAATCCCCGGGCCCGGCCCCGCGTGCGTGCGGGCGCCTGGTCAGGCGGCGGGTTTGCCGGGCTGGTCGTGGGTGGAGCAGTGGATGCCGCCGCCGCCCGAGGCGATCGTGTCGATCTGGACCTGGACCACGTCACGCTTCGGGAAGTGCTCCCGGAGGATGCCGAGGGCGCGGTCGTCGGCCTGCCGGTCGCCGAACCGGGGCAGGAACACCGCGCCGTTGGCCACGTAGAAGTTGGCGTAGGTGGAGACGAAGTCGTCGCCCCGGCCCGTGATCCGGTCCAGGTCCGGCTGCGGCAGGTCGATGATCTGGAAGCGCCGGCCGCGGGCGTCCGTGGCCTTGGACAGGACGGACTTCGCCTGGTCGGCGGAGCGGGACCAGGAGTCCGGCGGGGTGGTCGGGTGCGCGCGGTCCAGCAGCACCACGCCGGGCGCGGCGAAGCGGACGAGGCTGTCGACGTGGGCGTCGGTGATGTCCTGGCCGCGCACGCCGGCCAGCCAGACCACCTTCTCGACGCCCAGGGTCTGCTTGAGCTCGGCCTCGATGGTGTCCCGGGACTTCCCCTTGTTGCGGTTGTCGTTGACGATCGAGCTCTCGGTGACGAGGAGGGTGCCCTCGCCGTCGGTCTCGAACGAGCCGCCCTCGGCGACGAGGGGGGCCTGGACCCGGGGGATCCCGTACTTCTGTAGCAGGGCCCGGCCGACCTTGGCGTCGTTGCCGTGCTGCTGCTTGTTGCCCCAGCCGTTGAAGTTGAAGTCGACGCCGACGACCTTCCCGGCCTCCTCGACGAACACGGGGACGGTGTCGCGGGCCCACAGGTCGTCGACGGCCAGCGGGATGACCTCGACCTGCTCCCCGCACGCCCGCTGGGCCGCGTCCGCCTGGTCGGGCCGGGCCATCATGACCACCGCCTCGTACTTCCCGACGGCCCGGGCGATCCGCGCGATGTCCTCGCGGACGGAGGGCAGGTCCTTGTCCCACACCCCGGCGGCGATGGCCGGCCAGGCCATGAACGTACGGGTGTGGCTCTCCCATTCGGCGCCGAGCCTGCGCTTCGCGCCGTTCCCGGCGGTCTGGCCGGGGGTGCCGGCCGGGGTGCCGGGGCGCTCGGCGGCACTGTCCGCGGGGCCGCAGGCGGCGGCGCCGAGCGCGAGGGCGCCGAAGCCGGCGAGGGTGCGCAGGACGGTCCGGCGGGTGGGGGGAGGGTTCGTCACGGGGGAACTCCGATCGTGGACTCGTCCCGTCACTGTGGCACTGACTGAAAATTCAGTCAAACCGCCACGCAGGACGAGAACCCGATCGGCCCATGGATCCCCCGGGGCGGTCAGCCCAGCCGGTCGACCTCCACCCGGACCGCCTCGCGCATCAGGTGCCGGGCGTGCTCCAGGGGGAGGAGGCCGCTGAGCCGGCGCACGCTCAGCCCCTCCAGCAGGGCGGTCAGCCGCTCCGCGGCGCCCCTCGCCCCGGCCGGGGCGGCGGCCGGGCGCGCGGCGGCGACCAGCTCGGCGACCTCGGCCACCCAGGCGGCGCCGGCCGCCGCGAGCTCCTCGCGGAGCTCCGGGTCGAAGACGGTGTGGGCCCGCAGCTCCCCCCAGGCCGTGCTGTTCTCGCGGACCTCGGGCAGGTCCTGGAACTCCAGGAGCAGGGTCCGTTCCAGCAGCTCACGGGGGTCGGCCGGACTCCGGGCGGCCGGATCGTCCGAGGGCTCGGTGTACCGGTCGGCCCGGTCCCCGATGAAGGCGAGGGCCTGCCGCAGGATGCCGGGCCGGTCCTTGAAGTGGTAGTAGACCAGGGCGGTGGACACCCCGGCCTCGGCCGCCAGTTCCGTCACCCGCAGCCCGCGGACGCCCCGGCGTGCGATGACGCGGGCGGCGCCCTCGAGGATGGCCCGTCTGCGGTCCGTCACGGTGTGGTCCTTCCTGGGCGAGCCCTCCGGCGGTGTGCGGCACGTATTGTCACACGTTGACTGAAACTTTAGTTAAGGAGACGATGCGAACCGGCCACCTGATCTGCCGCATCGTGGAAAGAGCACCGCATGTCCGACCAGCTTCCCGGCGCAGCGCCCGCCCCCGCGGGCCTGTCCGCCGACGACCCCCGCGAGATCGGCGGCTACCGCCTCCACGCCCGGCTCGGCGCCGGCGGAATGGGGGTGGTCTACCTCGCGTACACGCCCGGCGGCCGCCCCATCGCGCTGAAGGCCGTGCGCGCCGAGTTCGCGGCGGACCCCGAGTTCCGGGAGCGGTTCGCCCGCGAGGTGGCCAGCGCCCGCCGGATCCACGGCCTGTTCACGGCCCAGGTGGTCGACTTCGGGGTGGACGAGCGCACGCCCTGGCTGGCCACCGCGTACGTGCCGGGCCCCTCCCTGCACGAGGTGGTGCGCCGGCACGGCCCGCTGCCGGTACGGACGGTGCTGCTGCTGGTGGCGGGGGTGGCGGAGGCCCTCCAGGCCATCCACGGGGCCGGGGTCGTCCACCGTGACCTCAAGCCCGCCAACGTGCTGATCGCCGGGGACGGCCCCCGCGTGATCGACTTCGGCATCGCCCGGGCGGCCGACTCCTCCGCGCTGACCGGGACCGGCCTGCGGATCGGCACCGCCGCGTTCATGGCGCCCGAGCAGGCGCTCGGCCACCGGGTCACCCCCGCCACCGACGTCTTCGCCCTGGGCGCGCTCGTCGCGTTCGTGGCCGGCGGCGCGCCGCCCTTCGGGGCCGGGCCGGAGTCCAGCGCCCTGTACCGCGTGGTCCACGAGCACCCCGACCTGGCGAGGGTCCCCGCCGAACTGCACGACCTGGTGGCGTGGTGCCTGGCCAAGCAGCCCGGGGACCGCCCGTCCACCGCCGAGCTGATCGCGTACGTCCACGCCCACCCCGCCGTCGGCCGCCGGCCGGAGTTCACCGACGGCTGGCTGCCCCGGCCGGTCCGGGCGGAGGTAGGCGGGGACCCGCACGCCCCGGCCCCCGTCGGGCCCGGGCCCGTCACCCACGCCCCGACGGCCATGGCGGCCACCGCCACCGCCACCGCCGCCGCCTCCGCCGTGCCCCGGTCCGGCGCCCCGGCGCCGGCGTCCGCCGCCCCGGCCCCCGTCGGCCCGGCGCCGCTCCCGCTGCCGGCGCCGGCGTCCGAGGCCGGCCCCGCGCCGTCCCCCGGCCGCCGGGCGGCGCGCCGCGGGCGGCGGCTGCCCGCCGTCGCCGGGGCGGTGGCCGCGACCCTGCTGGCCTGCGGCGGAGCGGTGTACTACCTGGACGACCCCGGGGAGGGCGCCGCCGCCTCGGCGGAGGACCGGGCCCCGGCGGATGGGGAAGTCGAGCAGCCGTCCCCGTCCTCCACCCCCTATCCGCCCGGTTACACCCGGGTCGAGCTCACCGCGCCGGACGCCGGCTACGAGTTCGACCTGAAGGCCGGGAAGGTGGTGCCCGCCGACACGGCCACCTGGTTCCTCGCCCGGGACGCCCAGTCCCTCGTGCCCTCGGAGGAGTCCGACTCCTTCGTGTCCGACGGCGGGCCGCTCACGGTCCCCGGCTGCCTCCACGGCATCGAGACCAAGCCCGTCACCGCCCTGCCCTTCACCGCCCTGGCGGGGGAGCGGCCGTTCTGCGTCCGCAGCCCCGACCGGCACGAGCTGGCCGTCGTCCGGCTCAGGAAGGCGGCCGCCGCGGGGCCCGTCACGATCGTCGTGGACCAGTACCACCTCGGCTGATCCGTGGGCTCCGGCGCGGAACGAGTTCCTCCCCATCTCTTGACTGAAATTTCAGTTAGCGCAAGGATGCCGGTCATCCCCGCCCCTTCCTCATCAGGGAGCCCCCCATGGAATCGCCCACCACCTCCCGCCGCCGTCTGCTCCGGCTCGGCGCGGCGGCCCTGCCGCTGGCGGCCCTCGGTACGGTCCTGCCCGCCTCCGTCGCCCGCGCCGAGGCCGCCCCGGCCGGGCTGACGATGCCCGCCGAGACCGACGCGCACGTCCGTACGTACATGGCCTGGCCCGCCCTCTCCCGCGTCTGGGGCACCGCGCTGGAGGACGTGCGCGCGGACGTCGCGGGCGTCGCGTACGCGATCTCCCGCTTCGAGCCGGTCGTCGTCCTGGCCAGGCCCGGCCAGGCCGCCGACGCCCGCTACCGGTGCGGCCGCGGCGCGCGGTACGCCATCGACGTGATCGAGATACCGGTCGACGACCTGTGGATCCGCGACTTCGGACCCACCTTCCTGGCCGGCCCGGGAGCCGTCGCCGGCGTGGACACCAACTTCAACGGCTGGGGCAAGACGGGCACCCGGTACGCCCAGCCCTACGCCAACGACGCCGCGGCCGCCGGCATCCTGCTGAACGAGTACGCCGTGAACCGCGTCCAGGCGGGCTTCACCGGCGAGGGCGGCTCGCTGGAGACCGACGGCGAGGGCACCCTGCTCGCCACCGTCAGCTCGCTGGTGAACCCCAACCGCAACCCGGGCATGACGCGGCAGCAGGTGGAACAGGAGCTGAAGACGGCGCTCGGCATCGAGAAGGTCATCTGGGCGCCGGGCCTGGCGGGCGCGGACATCACCGACTGCCACATCGACTGCCTGGCCCGCTTCACGGCCCCGGGCAAGGTCATCCTCGACCGGCCCGGACCGGGAGCGGACGCCAAGTGGATCGCGGTCTACGAGGAGACCAGGCGGGTCCTCCAGGGCGCCACCGACGCCCGGGGCCGCCGCCTGGCCGTCACCGAGCTGCCCGGCCCGGACCGCGCCAGGATCACCGGCAAGGGGGACGAGTTCCTCTCCAGCTACACCAACTACTACACCCCGAACGGCGCGGTGATCGCCCCCCGGTTCGGCGACGCCTACGCGGACGGCGTGGCCTACTCCATCCTGCAGGCCGCCTACCCCGCCCGGGAGGTGGTGCAGATCGCCATCAACGGCATCGCGAGCGGGGGCGGCGGCATCCACTGCGCCACCCAGTCGCACCCGGCTGTTCCGCCGGCGGTCTGATGGCCGCGGTGCCCCGGCAGGTCCGCCGCTCCGGGGGCGGGCCGGGTGCGTCCGCACCCGAACGCCCCGGTAAGGTGCGGGTCATGGCGTCTCGCAGCACTCAGATCCTCGAAGCGGCCGCCCGGGTGATCGCCCGGCGCGGGGTCCGCGGGCTGCGCGTGGAGGAACTCGCGGCCGAGGCCGGAGTGTCCACGGCGCTGATCTACTACCACTTCAAGGACCGTACCGGGGTCCTGCGCCAGACCCTCGAATTCATCAACGACCGCGCCGAGCGCTACACCACCGACCGCGACCCCGACGCGCCTCCCCTCACCCCCCGGGAGGAGCTGGACGAGACCCTCCTGCTGGAGCTCCAGGACACCGTGGAGGTCCGGGAGAACAGCTCGGCCTGGGGTGAGCTGCGGGCCAGCGCCGTCTTCGACGAGGTGTTGCGCGAGGACCTCGCCCGGGCCACCCTGGTGTGGGTCCAGGAGGTCGCCGCGCTGCTCGGCCAGGTCCAGCCGATGGCGACCGCCTCCTCGCTCGCCGAGGCCGCCGAACGCCTCACCGCCCTCCTGGAGGGGCTCAGCATGCGCTGGCTCAGCGGCGGCATCCGGATCGACCACGCGCGCGAGCTGATGCTCGGAGCCATCGACGCCGAGCTGGCCGGACTCCGCCAGTACTGAGGCGCCCGCCTCCGCCCGCCCCCGGTGGGCCGCCCCGGCCTGTCCGGGGGCGCCCTCGTCCTGTCCTTCCGCAGGCCGGGGCCTTCCCTTGTCGTAGCTCTTGACTGAATTTTCAGTCAGTGTCACAGTTCCTCGCGTCGCCCGGTCTCGTCCCGAGGCGGCGCCACCCCAAAGGATGATCATGAACGTTTCCCGTACCCGGTGGGCGCCATGCCCCTGACCCCCACCGAACGTGACCGGCTCCTGCTGTTCACCGCCGCCGAGCTGGCCCGGTCCCGGCGTGCGCGGGGCCTGCGGCTCAACGTCCCGGAGGCCACCGCGCTGATCGCGGACACGGTGTGCGAGGCCGCCCGCGACGGCGTCCGCCTTGCTGAGGCCCTCGCCCGCGGCCGCTCCGTCCTCGGCCCCGGCGACGTACTGCCGGGCGTCGTGGACATCGTGACCGAGGTGATGGTGGAAGCCGTCTTCGAGGACGGCACCCGTCTCGCCGCCGTCGGCGACCCCTTCGGCGCGCAGCCCCGGGACGACGGGGCCCCCGGCGCCGTCCTGCCGGGTGCGGACATGGTCGACGGGCCCGAGCCCGCGCTCACCCTGACCGTCCGCAACACGGCGTCCGTGCCGGTGAGCGTCACCTCGCACTTCCACTTCTTCGAGGCCAACCCCCGCCTGGACTTCGACCGCGCCGCCGCCTACGGCATGCGGCTGGCGGTCGCGGCCGGCTCCTCCACCCGTTTCGACTCCGGCGCCGTCGTCGAGGTGGGCCTGATCCCCATCGGCGGCGCCCGGATCGCCATCGGCTTCGCGGGCCTGGTCGACGGTCCGCTCGACGCCCCCGGCGCCAAGGCCGAGGCGCTGCGCCGCGCCGCCGCCTGCGGCTACCTCGGCGCGGCGGCCCCCGAAGGGGGCGCGGTATGAGCAGGCCCTCCCGCCACAGCGACCACTGCGCCCCCGGCAGCCGGCACATCGACCCGTACGAGTACGCCACCGTGCACGGCCCCCGGGCGGGGGACCGGGTCCGGCTCGGCGACTCGGGGCTGGTCGTCCGGGTGGAGTCCGACGCGCAGCAGCCCGGTGACGAGTTCCTGGCCGGCTTCGGCAAGACCGCCCGCGACGGCCTCCACCTGAAGGCCGCCGCCGTCCGCGAGACCTGCGACGCGGTGATCACGAACGTCCTGGTCATCGATGCCGTCCTGGGCATCCGGAAGGTGTCCGTCGGCATCCGCGAGGGCCGGATCCACGCGATCGGCCGGGCCGGCAACCCGGACACCCTCGACGGGGTCGACGTCGTCGTCGGCACCGGTACGACGATGATCTCGGGCGAGGGCCTGATCGCCACGGCGGGCGCGGTCGACACCCACGTCCACCTGCTCTCCCCGCGGATCATGGAGGCCTCCCTCGCCAGCGGCGTCACCACGGTCATCGGCCAGGAGATCGGACCGACCTGGGGCGTCGGGGTGAACTCGCCCTGGGCCCTGAGGCACGGGTTCAACGCCTTCGACGCCTGGCCCGTGAACGTCGGCTTCCTCGCCCGCGGCTCCTCCTCGGACGCCGCGCCCCTGGTGGAGGCCCTGGCGGAGGGCGGCGCCTCCGGCTTCAAGGTGCACGAGGACATGGGCGCCCACACCCGGGCCCTGGACACCGCCCTGCGGGTGGCCGAGGAGCACGACGTGCAGGTGGCCCTGCACAGCGACGGCCTCAATGAATGCCTCTCCGTCGAGGACACCCTGCGCGTCCTCGAAGGCCGCACCATCCACGCCTTCCACATCGAGGGCTGCGGCGGCGGGCACGTCCCCAACGTCCTGAAGATGGCGGGCGTGCCGAACGTCATCGGCTCCTCCACCAACCCCACCCTGCCCTTCGGCCGAGACGCCGTCGCCGAGCACTACGGCATGATCGTCTCCGTCCACGCGCTGAAGACCGACCTCCCCGGCGACGCCGCCCTGGCCCGCGACCGGATCCGCGCCGGGACGATGGGGGCGGAGGACGTCCTGCACGACCTGGGCGCCATCGCGATCACCTCCTCCGACGCCCAGGGCATGGGGCGGGCCGGCGAGACCGTCCGCCGCACCTTCGCCATGGCGGGCAAGATGAAGGCCGAACTCGGCCCGATGGACGGGGACGGCGAGGGCGACGACAACGCCCGCGTCCTGCGCTACATCGCCAAGCTGACCATCAACCCGGCCATCGCCCACGGCCTGGCCCACGAGATCGGCTCCATCGAGGTCGGCAAGCTCGCCGACATCGTGCTCTGGCGCCCGGCGTTCTTCGGCGCCAAGCCGCAGATGGTGCTCAAGTCCGGCTTCCCGGCGTACGGGGTCACCGGCGACCCCAACGCCGCCACGGACTGCTGCGAACCGCTGGTCCTCGGCCCGCTCTTCGGCGCCCACGGCGCCGCCCCCGCCGACCTCTCCGTCGCGTTCGTCAGCCGTGCCGCCGCCGAATCCGGCTCCTTCGGCGCCCCGTACGACGCCCTCGGCACCCGGCGCCGCCGGGTCGCCGTCCGCGGCACCCGGGGGATCGGCCCGGGAAGCATGATCGGCAACGCCCGCCTCGGCGCGGTCGACGTGGACCCCCGCAGCGGCCTCGTGACCCTCCAGGGGGAGCCCCTGCGCTCCGAACCCGCGGAGCGGGTCTCCCTCAACCGCCTCTACTTCCTCTGACCTCGCTCTTGACTGAATTTTCAGTTCGGTGGAAGACTCCGCCGACACAAGAAATGAGACACCTGATGGCTGAATACCGTATGCCCGCCGAGTGGTCCGCGCACGAGGGCTGTCTGATGGCCTGGCCCACCCGCGAGGACCTGTGGGGCAGCGTGCTGGCCGACGTCAAGGAGGAGTACGCGGGAGTCGCCCGCGCCATCTCCGCCTTCGAGCCCGTCACCATGGTCGCCCCGCCCGGATTCGGCCAGGACGCCCGCAGCCACTGCGGGGACGGCGTCACCGTCATCGAGCTGCCGCTCGACGACTCCTGGTTCCGCGACTCCGCCCCGCTGTTCGTCCTCGACGCGGACGGCCGGCGCGCCGGCGTGGACTTCCGCTTCAACGCCTGGGGCGGCAAGCACCACCCCTTCGACGCCGACGACCGGATCAGCGCCCTCCTGCTGGAGCACCTCGGGGTCGAGCGCATCGCCTCCCGCATGATCCTGGAGGGCGGGGCCGTCACCGTCGACGGCGAGGGCACGCTCATCACCACCGAGCAGTGCCTCCTGCACCCCAACCGCAACCCCGGCATGACCCGCGAGGAGATCGAGGACGAGCTCAAGGCCCGCCTCGGCATCACCAAGGTCATCTGGCTGCCCTACGGAGGCCTGCGCGACACCGAGACCGACGGCCACGTGGACGGCGTCTGCGCCTTCGCCGCGCCCGGCACGGTCGTCGTCTCCCTGCCCTCCGACCCCGCCCACCCCGACTACGCCCGGATGCGCGCCAACCGCGCCGTCCTGGAAGCCGTCACCGACGCCCGGGGCCGACGCCTGGAGGTCATCGAGCTCCCGCAGACGGCCTTCACCGACCTCGCCGACGGCGAGGTCGAGGTGTCGTACATGAACTACTACATCGCCAACGGCGGTGTCGTCGTCCCCGTCGCCGGGGTGCCCCAGGACGAGGACGCCCTCGCCGTCATCGCCGCCGCCCACCCCGGCCGCAAGGTCGTCGGCGTACGGGCGCTCGCCATCGCCTTCGGCGGCGGCGGCGTCCACTGCATCACCCAGCAGATCCCCGCCCCGCCGGCCGCCGGCTGAACCGTACCGCCCTGCCGCTCCAGGCGGACCGCCCGTCCCCGGCGGTCCGCCCGCTCCTCCCCCCCCCGACCCTCACGGAACGAAAGAGCGCGACGATGACCCTCTCCCCACCCCGCACCGGCAGACGCCCGCGCCCGCGCGCGGCGGCCGCCGTCACCGCCGCCCTGACGGCCTGCGCCCTCCTCGCCGGCTGCTCCGGCCCGCCGAAGGACGAGGCCGGCGGCGTCACCGACGTCAAACTGTCGCCCTCCACCCCCGAGGCCCGCGGCGAGATCGACTCCTTCACCTGGGCCGTCTACGCCGAACCGCCCACCCTCGACTACACCGCCGCCTTCGACTACCCGCAGAACACCGTGCTCTCCAACGTGTGCGAGAGCCTCATGCGGTGGACCCCGTCCCTCACCACCGAGCCCGGACTGGCCCGGCAGGCGACCAACCCCGACCCCACCACCTGGGTCTACGACCTGCGCCCCGGCGTCCGCTTCCACGACGGCCGCGAGATGACCGCCGACGACGCCGTCTTCAGCCTCGCCCGGCAGATGGACCCCCAGAACGCCGCCGCCTGGGCCCAGGTCTTCCAGAACGTCGCCTCGGTCACCAAGACCGGCCCGCTCCAGGTCACCGTCACGCTCAAGAAGCCCGACTCCCAGTTCCCCCAGTACATGGCCACCGCCGCCGGGGTCGTGGCCTCCAAGGCCACCGTCGAGGCCGCCGGCAAGGACTACGGCACCACCGGCGGCCTCGGCTGCACCGGCCCGTTCACGCTCGGCACGTGGAACAAGGGCCAGTCCATCGAACTGGACCGCTTCGACGGCTACCGCGGTACGAAGGCCAAGTCGAAGAAGGCCGTCTTCCGCATCCTCACCGACCCCTCCGCCCGCACCAACGCCCTCCTCGGCGGAGAGGCCGACGGCGGCTATCTGATCCCGACCGAGAGCTACGCCCGGCTGCGCGACAGCGGGACCGGAAAGCTCTGGTTCGGCGAGGGCCTCAGCACGGTCAACGTCAACGTCACCAACCTGAAGGGCCCGCTCGGCGACCTCCGCGTCCGCCAGGCCCTGTCCCTGGCCCTGGACCGCACCGGCTTCGTCAAGGCCGGACTCGGCGGCGCGGGCACCGTCACCAACTCGCTCACCACGCACGCCGCCTGGGCCGCCGCCCCCGAGCGCACCCTGAAGACCGCCTTCGACGGCCTGCCGCCCACCGGCCAGGACATCGAGAAGGCCACCGCCCTGATCAAGGAGGCCGGGGCCACCGGCAAGACCCTGACCGTCGCCACCAGCTCCATCGGCCAGGACGTCTCCCTCCTCGCCACCGCCGTCCAGGCGGCCGGCACCCGCATCGGCCTGGACATCCGGCTGAAGACGATCGCCCCGAACGCCTTCACCGCCCTGTTCACCGACCCCCAGGCGCGCGAGGGCATCGACATGTTCCCGCTCACCTACTACGACTCGATCACCGACCCGCTCGACCTGCTGGTCAACTTCAAGACCGGCGCCTACCTCAACTTCGGCGGCTACAGCGACCCCGAGTACGACCGCCTCGTCGACCAGGCCACCGCCGTCTACCCGACGGAGGAGCGCATGGACATCGCCGCCAGGCTCCAGCACCAGGCGTCCGAACGGCTGCTGTGGATCCCCGTCGCCGAATGGCCCACCGCCCTGTTCATGAACAAGCGGATCACCGGCGCCCCCACCACCATCTCGTACATGTACTACCCGTGGGCCGCGGACGTGGGGGCCGCGCAGTGAGTTTCCTCAGGTTCGCCGTACGACGGGTGGCGGAGATGGCCGCCACCCTGCTCGTCGCCTCGTTCGTCGTCTTCGGGGCCCTGTATCTGGCGCCGGGCAACCCGGCGAGCTTCCTGCTCGCCGGCCGCTCCGCCTCACCGGAGGCACTGGCCGCGATCAACGCCCAGTACCACCTGGACGACCCCTTCCTCGTCCGCTGGCTGCGCTGGCTGGGCGACGTCCTCCACGGGGACTTCGGCCGGTCCATCACCTACCGGACCGACGTCTCCCGCCTGCTCGCCGACCGGCTGCCCACCACCCTGCTCCTGATCGCGATGTCGCTCGCCGTGGTCGTCGCCGTCGGCCTGCTGCTCGGCCGGATCGCCGCCGTGCGCGGCGGGGCCACCGACTCGGCCATCCTCGTCACCACCACCTTCGCCGTCGGCACCCCGTCCTTCGTCGCGGCGGTCCTCCTCCAGGGCCTGTTCGCCGTCGACCTCGGCTGGTTCCCCAGCAGCGGTACGGGCGAAGGCGGCTTCGGGGACCTGCTGTGGCACCTCGTCCTGCCCTCGGTCGCCCTCGCGCTGTACCTGATCGGCATGCTCGCCCGGGTCACCCGTTCCGCCATGCTCGAAGCCCTCGACAGCGAGCACGTCACCGTCGCCCGCAGCCGCGGGGTCCCCGAGCGCCAGGTCATCCGGCGCCATGTCTTCCGCAACTCGCTGGGCACCGTCCTGACCACCGGCGGGCTGATCGTCTCCACCCTGCTGGTGTGCACCATCCTCGTGGAGACCGCCTTCAGCGTCGGCGGCATCGGACAGCTCCTCGAACTGTCCACCACCACCAAGGACTTCCCGACCGTCCAGGCCATCTCGCTGATCATCGTCGCCCTCTTCATGACCGTGAACCTGCTCGTGGACCTGGCCCTGCCCCTCGTCGACCCCCGGGTCACCCTCGGTTCCAGGAGGGCCTCCACGTGACCGCCGTACTGACCCGCAGACCCGGCCTCGCCCGGATCCGCGCGGCAGGCTCCCCGCTCCACCTGGCCTGCCTGGCGTTCGTCGCCCTCGTCGTCCTCGCCGCCGTGCTCGCGCCGTGGCTCGCCCCGCACGACCCCAACACGGTCGATCTCGGCGACGCCCTCGCCGCGCCCTCCGCCGCCCACCCCTTCGGCGTGGACGCCGCCGGCCGTGACACCCTCTCCCGACTGCTGCTCGGCGCCCGGACCTCACTGCTCGGACCGCTCGGCGTTGTCGTCTTCTCCACCGTCGCCGGCATCGCCATCGGCACGGCCGCGGCCTGGCGCGGCGGCTGGCTCGACTCCGTCCTCTCCCGCAGCACCGAGCTGGTCTTCGCCTTCCCCGGCATGCTGCTCGCCATCCTGATCATCTCCGTCCACGGCGAGGGGCTGCTCGCCCCCGTGCTCGCCCTCGCCGTGGCCTACACCCCCTACGTCAGCCGCCTCACCCGCTCCCTGGTCCTGGCCGAACGGGCCCGGCCGTACGTCAGCGCCCACCGGGTCCAGGGCCACTCCGCCCTCCAGATCTGCCTGCGCCACGTCCTGCCCAACATCGCCCCCGTCGTCCTCGCCCAGTCCGCCGTCAACTTCGGCTACGCCCTCATGGACCTCGCCGGCCTGTCCTTCCTCGGACTCGGCGTCCCCGCCCTCACCCCCGACTGGGGCCGCATGGTCTTCGACGGACAGACCGCCATCCAGCACGGCTACCCGCTGTCCGCGATCCTGCCGTGCGCCGTCATCGTGCTGAGCGTGGTCGCCTTCAACGTGGTGGGCGAGCGCTGGGCGGACCGCGTCGCCAGGAGAGACCGATGACCACGACACCGCACACGCCCGGCCCCGCCCTGGACATCCGGGGGCTGAGGATCACCCTGCCCGGCACCGCCCGGCCCGTCCTCGACGGGGTCGACCTCACCGTCGCCGCCGGCGAGACCATCGCCCTCGTCGGCGAGTCCGGCTCCGGCAAGTCCCTCACCTCCCGCAGCGCCCTGCGGCTGCTGCCGGCCGGCGCCGTCGTCGAGGGCGAGGTCCGGGTCGGCGGCCGGGACGTCCTCACCCTGGGCGCCGCCGCCCTGCGCGCCGTACGGGCCGGTACGGCGGCCATGGTCTTCCAGGACCCGCGCGCCGCCGTCAACCCGCTGCGCCGCATCGGCGACTTCCTCACCGAGAGCGTCACCCTCACCGGCGCCATGGGCCGGGACGAGGCCACCGCCCGGGCCTCCGAGCTTCTGGGAGCCGTCGGCCTGGACGCGTCCCTCCTGCGCACGTACCCCGGCCAGGTCTCCGGCGGCATGCTCCAGCGGGTGGTCATCGCGGCCGCCCTCATGGGAGACCCCGCGCTGCTGCTGGCCGACGAGCCCACCACGGCCCTCGACGTCACCAGCCAGGCGGAGGTCATCGCCCTGCTGGCCGCCCTGCGGGCACGCTTCGGCACCGGCCTGCTGTTCGTCACCCACGACCTCGACCTCGCCGCCGCCATCAGCGACCGGGTCTACGTCATGTACGCCGGCCGGATCGCCGAGACCGGCCCCGCCGAGGAGCTCTTCGCGCGCCCCCGCCACCCCTACACGGCCGCCCTCCTCGCCTCCACCCCGCGCATGGACGGCCCCCGCGGCCGGCTCGCCGCCATCGCCGGCCAGCCGCCGGACCTGCGCCAGGCACTGAGCGGCTGTGCCTTCGCCGCCCGCTGCCCCCTCGCCACGGAGGTCTGTGATCAGCGGGTCCCGGAGCCGGCCGCCGCCCCGGGCCGGCCGGAGCACCTGGCCGCCTGCCACCACAGCGACCGGCTCGAAGGGAGCGCCGTCGATGCGCGATGACATGGATGCCGTGCCGGACACGGTGAACGTACTGGAGGTCAGGGGGCTGAGCCGCTCCTACGGGCCCGTGCGCGCCGTGGACGACGTGTCCTTCGCCCTCCCGGCCGGCGGATCGCTGGGCATCGTGGGGGAGTCCGGCTCGGGGAAGACCACCACGGCCCGGATCATCGTCGGCCTGGAGCGGGCCGACGCCGGCGAGGTCCTGGTCGGCGGCCGGTCCCGTACCGCGCCCGGGGGAGGACGCGGGCGGGCCCGCCGGCTGGCCCGCGCCCGGGAGGTCCAGATGGTCTTCCAGGATCCTTACCTCTCCCTGGATCCCCGCACGAGCGTCGAGGCGGCCCTGCGCGAACCGCTGGGCCTGCACTTCCCCGGCCGCGACCACACCCGGCGGGTCCGCGAGCTGCTCGACCAGGTTGGCCTGGGCACCCGGGCCGCCGACGCGCTGCCCCGGCAGCTGTCCGGCGGCCAGCGCCAGCGCGTGGCCATCGCCCGGGCCCTGGCCGTCGAACCGGCCGTCCTCGTCCTGGACGAGGCCGTGGCGGCGCTCGACGTCTCGGTGCAGGCGCAGATCCTCAACCTGCTCGCCGACATCAGGGAGCAGACCCGGATCGGGTACCTCTTCATCACCCACGACCTCGGCGTCGTGCGGTGCGTCACGGACGAGATCGTCGTGATGCGCCACGGCCGCGTCGTCGAGGCGGGGGCCACGGCCGAGGTGCTCGCCGCCCCCCGGCACGCCTACACCCGCCTCCTCCTGGAGTCGGTGCCGCGCCCGGGATGGGACCCGGAGGCGATCGCCGCCGCCCGCAGGGCGCTCTGAGACGGGGGAGCGGGGGGGGGGGGGGGGGGGGGGGGGGGGGGGGGGGGGGGGGGGGGTGGGGGGGGTGGTGGGGGGGGGGGGGGGGGGGGGGGGGGGGGGGGGGGCTCAGGCGCCGGCGGCGAGCGTGCGGATCAGCGTCCGCAGGACCGGCTCGCCGCCGTCGCCGGGGACGGATCCGGTGTCGGCGCCCATGGACTCCATGGCCGCCAGGCCGTCCACGGCGGCGGCCACCGCCAGGCCCAGCGGGCGGGGGTCCAGGCCCCCGCCGCGTTCGTCGGCCAGTACCTGGAACAGCGCGACGAAACAGGCGCGCCAACGGCGGTACTCGGCCTCCAGCCCCTCCCGCACCCGGTCGTCGTTCAGGGCGTGCCAGTGCAGCGCCGAGTGGAGGTGGGAGAGCTCCGCTCCCTCGGGCCGGCCCAGCAGCCCCACCACGCGCTCGGCGCGCTCCGCGAAGGTGCCGGGGGCGGACACCGCCTCCTCCAGCGGGGTGATCCACTCGGGGTGGATGTCCGTGATGACGGCCAGGATCAGGTCGGTCCGGTCCTGGAAGTGGTAGTGGCACATCCCGTGCGACACCCCGCTCAGCGCGGCCACGTTGCGGGTGGTGAACCGTTCGCTCAGCTCACCCGCGAGCAGGGTCCGCGCGGCGGCGATCAGCCGTGCCCGGGTCTGCTCGCCCTTCGCCGACGGCCGCGGGCGGGCGGCGCGTCCGGGAAGGGCGGACGGGACCTCGGAACGCTGCGCGGAAGCTGCCATGGGCGTCACTCTAACCAGCCTCCACCACGCCACCTGGGGCTTTTCCCGATCCGCCGGAAGAACCCTGCCGCAACTATTGACCGAGCGCTTGGCCAGTTCTAGCTTTCCGGCCAACCCCACTGCCCGTGGGGGGAGTTGGGACATCGGAGGAACCGTCATGAACGCACACAAGGGGAACCCGCCCGGGAGCGGCGGCATGGGAAGACGCAGGTTCCTGACGTCGGCCGCCGCGACGGGCATCGCCGCCGCGGCCGGCCTCGCGGCGTCCGGGGGGCCCGCCCGGGCCGCCTCCGCGCCGCGCCCGGCCGCCCCGGGCACGTTCCGGGTGCCGGCCGAGGACGTCCGCCACGCCCGCACCTGGATGGCCTTTCCGGACAGCGGCTCGATCTGGGGCAACGCGCTCTCCGGGGTCCAGTCGGACATCGCCCTGATCGCCCGGACCATCGCCAAGTACGAACCCGTCCACCTCTGCGCCAACCCCGCGAGCGCGGCCAGGGCCCGCTCCCTGGCCGGTCCGACCGTCACCGTCCTCACCTCGATCCCGGTCGACGACTGCTGGATGCGCGACAGCGGCCCGGTCTTCCGCACCGACGGAGCCGGCGGCCTCGACGCCATCGGCCTGAACTTCAACGGCTGGGGCAACAAGCAGACCCACGCCCGCGACGCCCTGGTCGCCGGCCGGATCGCCGCCTACGCCGGGGTCCCCTTCACCGCGGCCGGGCTGGTGGGCGAGGGCGGCGCGGTCGAACAGGACGGCGCCGGCACCCTGATGGCCACCCGCAGCAGCCTCATCAACAGGAACCGCAACCCGGGCCTCTCCCAGGCACAGATCGAGGCCGCCCTGTACAGCGCCTACGGGGCCTCCAAGGTCATCTGGTTCGACGGCGTGGTCGGCCAGGACATCACCGACGACCACGTGGACGCGACCTCCCGCTTCCTCGCCCCCGGCCGCGCCCTCGTCCAGATGCCCCTGGCCACGGACACCGACGTCTACGCCAAGGACGCCCGCCGGCAGTACCAGGTCCTCTCCGCCGCCACGACCGCCGACGGCACGCGCATGGCCGTCGAGAAGCTCCAGGGCCCCGACTACAACAAGATCCGCTCGACGAACCGGGACTTCCTCGCCTCGTACGCCAACTACTACCTCTGCAACGGCGCCGTGATCGCCGGCCAATTCGGCGACGCCGGCGCCGACACGGCGGCCCGGGCCACCCTGGCCCGTCTCCACCCGGGCCGGGCGATCGAACTGCTCGACATCGACCGCCTCGGCACGGGTGGCGGTGGCATCCACTGCGTCACCCAGCAGCAGCCGGTCCCGTAAGGGCCCCGGCGTCCGGTGGCCGGCCGCCACCGGACGCCCGGCGCCGGCCGGCATGCGGCCGTCCGGGGGAGCCGCTAGCGTCGAATACGTACGTTCCGCCCAGAGCGCCGCGGCGCCGCCCGGCACGGGCAGCCGCACGAGTCGGCAGAGGAACGGGATCCCATGGCGCACCACACCCGGAACACGGCGGCCGCCGCGGCCGCCCTGCTCTTCCTCACGGCGCTCGGTACGGCACCGGCCACCGCCGCACCCAGCCCCTCGGCCCCCGCCCGCTTCGTACCCGGCCCCTGCCCGAAGACGGCCGAGCCGGTGCCGGAGCTGGCCAAGGCGCGCTGCGGCTTCCTGGAGGTCCCCGAGAACCGCGCCCGCCCCGGCGGGCGGACCATCAGGCTGGCCGCGGCGGTCATCCCGGCCGTCGCGGCGAAACCCGCCGCGGAGCCGGTGGTGTTCATGGCGGGCGGCCCCGGCGGCGAGACCTTCGACGACATCCCCTTCCTGGTCTCCTCCGGGGTGAACGCCGACCACGACCTGGTCATCATGGCGCAGCGCGGCAACCGCTACGACCAGCCGAACCTGGCCTGCCCGGAGGTGGACCGCTTCAACGCCCGCTACGTGGGCCTCGGTTACGACTCGGCGCAGGCGAAGTCGCAGATGCTGGACGCCTTCAAGCAGTGCCGTGACCGCCTCACCGCCGACGGGACCGACCTCGGCGCCTACAACACCGGGGAGAACGCGGCCGACTTCGCCGACCTGCGCACGGCCCTCGGCATCGCCGAGTGGAACGTCTACGGGTACTCCTACGGCACCAACCTCGCCCTCACCCTCCTGCGCACCCGTCCCGAGGGGATCCGCGCGGTGGCGATCGACTCGGTCACGCCCCCGCAGACCGTGATGCTGCCCTGGGGCTGGCCCAGCGCACAGGAGGGCATAGGCGCCATCCTCGACGCGTGCGCGGCCCAGCCGGCCTGCAAGAGCCGCTACCCGGACCTCCGCAAGACCCTGGACGAGCAGGTGCGCAGGCTGGAGGCGAAGCCGCTGACGCTGACCGCCCCGCCCCCGAAGGGCGGGGACCCGGTGAAGGTGGTCCTCGACGGGGGAGCGGTTCTCAACGTGCTGGTCGCCAACACCATCAAGCCCGTCGACGTCCCGGCGGCGATCGACGAGCTGGCCCACGGAAACCCGGAGCGCTTCGCCCGGGCCCGGGCGGTCGACGCGGTCCCGGCGGTCGGCATGACCGCGCACGGGCTGACGGAGTCCGTGGCCTGCGCCGAATGGACGCCGGGGGTCTCGGAATCCGGCGTGCTGGACGCGGGCCGCAAGGCCTTCCCCGGCTGGCCGGACACCGTCCTGGCCCAGACGCCGCAGCTGCCCTTCCAGTTCGACGTGTGCCGGACCTGGAACGTTCCCGACCGGGCCGCCCAGCAGCGGGTGGCCGCCGTCAGCTCCGTACCGGTGCTCCTCCTCTCGGGGACCTTCGACCAGAAGACCGGTTCGGAGTTCGCGAAGGACGCGGCCCGTACGCTGTCCCGCTCGACCTCTGTGAAGATCCCCGGGATCACGCACTGGGTGGTCCCCCAGTCGCCCTGCGCGGCGAAGGTGCTCGCCTCCTTCCTCGCCCGTCCGACCGCCCCCGACACCGGCTGCGTGGCCGGCCTCACGCCGGCACCGTTCACCATCACCCCGAAGTGACCGGGAGGACCGATGGCCCGCACTCACGCGTCCCGCCCCCGCCGCACCGTGCGACGGCTGCACGCCTCCTCCGCCGGCCTGGCGGCCGGAGTGCTCCTCACCGGCCTGTTCGGCGCGCCCGCCCCCGCGTACGCCGAGGTCACCCCGAGCCCGGCACCGCCGGTCGGCAGCGTCGCCGGGAACGCCCGCGACGCCCGCTACACACCGGGCCCGTGCCCCCGGACACCGGAGCCGATCGCGGAGCTCGCCGGGGCCCGCTGCGGAACGCTCACCGTGCCCGAGAACCGGACCAAGCCGGCCACCCGGTGGATCAAGCTCGGTGTGGCGATCATGCCGGCGCTCGCCGCGAAGCCCCAGCCCGACCCGATCGTCTGGCTCGCCGGAGGCCCGGGGGATGACGCCGTCGGCGAGGCCAAGATGGCCGTCGACGGCGGCCTGAACCGCGACCGCGACGTCATCCTCATGTCCCAGCGCGGCACGTACTCGGCCAACCCGGCGCTCACCTGCCCGAACATCGACGAGTTCAACGCGCGGGCGACCGGGCTCGCCTCCGACTCGCCCGAGACCCAGCGCCTGCACCTCCAGGCCACGAAGGCCTGCCGCGACCGGCTGACCGGCCTCGGGGCCGACCTCGGCGCCTACAACGACACCGAGAGCGCCGCCGACCTCGCGGACCTGCGCACCGCGCTCGGCGTCCCGCAGTGGAACCTGTACGGCATCTCCTACGGCACCCAGCTGGCCCTCGTCACCATGCGCCTGCACCCCGAGGGGATCCGGTCGGTCGGCATCGACGGCATCCTGCCGCCCTCCACCGCCGGCGAGGCCCTCACCTGGAGCGCCGCCAAGCAGGGCTTCGACGGCCTGTTCAAGGCCTGCGCCGAGCAGGCCGCCTGCAACGACCGCTACCCGAACCTCCCGGCCACCTTCGAACGCCTCGTGCGCGAACTCCAGGCCAAGCCCGTCACCACCACCGTCACCCTGCCCGACACCCACAAGCCGGTGAAGGTGGTCCTGGACGGCTCGGCCCTGGTGAACTGGATGACCTCGGCCACCCATGTGGCGCCCCAGGTGCCCCGCGCCCTCGACGAGCTGGCCCACGGCAAGCCCCAGCGGATCGCCGAGCAGTGGTCGACCGCCAAGTACAGCCCCCAGGCCCTCGGCCGGACCTCCCACGGGCTGGTCTACGGCGTCTTCTGCAGCGAGTGGACCCCGTACGAGGCCCGGGACGCGGCCCTGCGCGGCGGCGAGGAGGCCTTCCCGGCCTTCCCGCGCGCGGTCCAGTCCCAGTCGCCGCAGCTGGCCTACCTCCGCCAGGACTGCGACGCCTGGAACGTCCCGGCCGCGCCCCGCTCCATCAGGGACGTCACGAAGAGCGACATCCCCACCCTGGCCATCTCGGGCGGCTTCGACTCCCAGACCGGAGCGGCCAACGGCCCGTACGTCGCCCGCACGCTGAGCCGCGCCACCGTCGTCACCGTCCCGTACGAACCGCACGTGGTCTTCGCGACGTCGAAGTGCGCCCAGACCATCGCGGTCTCCTTCTTCGCCAGCCCGACGGCCCCGGACACCGCCTGCCTCAAGGGCCTCAAGCCCCCGGCGTTCGAGACGGGCCCCTGACGGGCCGGCTCTCCGGAACCATCCGGAGTGACGACGGGCCGTGTTCCGCGGCAGGTGCTTGACCGATCAACCTGCGGCAACGTAGCTTCGGGCCGACCGACTCGTGAGCTCAGGGAAGGAGGCGACGTCGGATGTCGACCGTCTCCGCGCCGCTGCGCCCCGCCCACGAGGTCGCCTGGGCCCCCGGCCGTGTGGCCCACGGCTGCTGAACAGCCCCCTCCCGGTGTGCCCGATCACGGCCCCGGTACCGCTCGTCCTCCCACACCGCCTGCTCCTCCGCACCCACACCGCCCGTGGCGCGCCGTCCCGCGCCCAGGTGCGTCCTGCGGGGCGTCGAGCTGCGCCACCGAAAGAGAAAGCTCCTGACATATGGCGACCAGGACACTTGTCTGCTCCATCTCGGCTTCCCCCCTCATGTCCCGGAACGGGGACGCGCGATGGTAGGCCCGCGGATCACCGTCAACGGGAAGGAAACCCCGCTCGCGCCGGCCGCGCCCCACACCACGGCCTTGGACTTCCTGCGCGAGCGCGGCCTCACCGGAACCAAGGAGGGCTGCGCCGAAGGGGAATGCGGCGCCTGTTCGGTCCTCGTGGCCCGTCCCGGCGTGGACAAGCCCACCGACTGGGTGGCCGTCAACGCCTGCCTGGTCCCGGCCGCGGCGCTCGACGGCCAGGAGGTGATCACCTCCGAGGGCCTCGCCACCCCCGGCGAACCCGGCACACCGCCCGCCCTGCACCCCGTACAGGAGGAGATGGCCGTCCGCGGCGGCTCCCAGTGCGGCTACTGCACCCCGGGGTTCGTGTGCAGCATGGCCGCCGAGTACTACCGCCCCGGCCGCTGCGCCCACGGCGACACGGCCGGCGCCGCCGGCGACGCCGAGCACGGCCCGAACGGCTTCGACCTGCACGCGCTGAGCGGCAACCTCTGCCGCTGCACCGGCTACCGCCCGATCCGCGACGCCGCGTTCGCCGTCGGCGACCCCGCCGGGGACGACCCGCTGGCGCAGCGCCGCGAACAGGCGCCGCCCGAGCCGGCCGCCACCGCCTACACCCGCGACGACCGCACCTTCCTGCGCCCGGCGACCCTGCCCGAGGCACTGCGCCTGCTGCGCGAGCGGCCCGACGCGGTCGTCGTCGCCGGCAGCACCGACTGGGGCGTGGAGGTCAACATCCGCTCCCGGCGCGCCGATTGCGTGATCGCCGTGGACCGGCTGCCCGAACTGCGGGCCCTGCGCACGGCGTCCGACCACATCGAGATCGGCGCCGCGCTGACCCTCAGCGAGATCGAGACCCGCCTCGGCGGCAGCGTGCCCCTCCTCGCCGGGCTGTTCCCGCAGTTCGCCTCCCGGCTCATCCGCAACAGCGCCACCCTCGGCGGCAACCTGGGAACCGGCTCGCCCATCGGCGACAGCCCGCCGGCCCTGCTCGCGCTGGAGGCGTCGGTGGTGCTCGCCGGCGCCGACGGCGAACGCGAGGTACCCCTCGGCGCGTACTTCACCGGCTACCGGCAGAGTGTGCGCCGCCCCGGCGAACTGATCCGCGCCGTCCGCGTCCCGCTGCCGCTGTCGCCGGTCACGGCCTTCCACAAGATCGCCAAGCGGCGGTTCGACGACATCTCCAGCGTCGCCGTCGCCTTCGCCCTCGACATCGAGGACGGCATCGTCCGCAAGGCCCGCATCGGCCTGGGCGGCGTCGCCGCCACCCCGATCCGCGCCCTCGCCACCGAGGCCGCCCTGGAGGGCGGCGCCTGGACGGCGGAGACCGCCGAGGCCGCGGCCCGGGTGCTGAGGTCCGAGGGCACCCCCGTGGACGACCACCGCGCCAGCGCCGGCTACCGCTCCGCGATGCTCGGCCAGAGCCTGCTCAAGCTGTACGCACAGACCACCGAGGCGGTGTCTTCATGAGCCAGTTGTCCCAGCGCCCCGAAAAGCCCGCGGTCGGGCTCCCCCTGCCGCACGAGAGCGCCGGCCTGCACGTCACCGGCGCCGCGCTCTACACCGACGACCTGATCCACCGCACCAAGGACGTCCTGCATGCCCACCCGGTGCAGGTCATGAAGGCCCATGGCAGGATCACCGCCCTGCGCACCGCCCCGGCGCTCGCCGTGCCCGGCGTGGTCCGCGTGCTGACCGGCGCCGACGTGCCCGGCGTCAACGACGCCGGAATGAAGCACGACGAACCCCTCTTCCCCGACACGGTCATGTTCCACGGCCACGCCGTCGCCTGGGTGCTCGGCGAGACCCTGGAGGCGGCCCGGCTCGGCGCGGCGGCCGTCGAGGTGGAACTCGACGAACTGCCCTCGCTGGTCGGCCTGGAGGAGGCCATCGCGGCCGAGAGCTTCCACGGCGCCCGCCCCGTGATGCTGGCCGGCGACGTCGACGCCGGATTCGCCGACGCCGCCCACGTGTTCACCGGCGAGTTCCGGTTCTCCGATCAGGAGCACTTCTACCTCGAAACCCACGCGGCGCTCGCCCACATCGACGAGGCCGGACAGGTCTTCGTCCAGAGCAGCACCCAGCACCCCTCGGAGACCCAGGAGATCGTCGCCCACGTCCTCGGCCTGCACAGCCACGAGGTGACGGTGCAGTGCCTGCGCATGGGCGGCGGCTTCGGCGGCAAGGAGATGCAGCCCCACGGGTTCGCGGCGGTCGCCGCCCTCGGGGCCACGCTCACCGGCCGGCCCGTCAGGGTCCGGCTCAACCGGACCCAGGACCTGACCATGTCGGGCAAGCGCCACGGATTCCACGCCGCCTGGCGGATCGGCTTCGACGCCGAGGGCCGCATCCTGGCCCTGGACGCCACCCTGACCGCCGACGGCGGCTGGAGCCTGGACCTGTCCGAGCCGGTCGTGGCCCGCGCCCTGTGCCACATCGACAACACGTACTGGATCCCCAACGCGCGCATCGCCGGACGCATCGCCCGGACCAACAAGGTCTCCAACACCGCCTTCCGCGGCTTCGGCGGACCCCAGGGCATGCTGGTGATCGAGGACATCATGGGCCGCTGCGCGCCCCTGCTCGGCATCGACCCGACGGAGCTGCGGGAGCGCAACTTCTACCGCGAGGGCCAGCACACCCCCTACGGGCAGCCGGTCACCCACCCCGGACGGATCTCCGCCGTCTGGGAGCAGGTCAAGGAGAACGGCGGCCTCGCCGACCGCCGGCGCGAGATCGCCGCCTTCAACGCCGCGCACCCGCACACCAAGCGGGCCCTGGCGCTCACCGGCATCAAGTTCGGCATCTCGTTCAACCTCACCGCCTTCAACCAGGGCGGCGCGCTGGTGCTGATCTACAAGGACGGCTCCGTCCTGATCAACCACGGCGGCACCGAAATGGGCCAGGGCCTGCACACCAAGATGATCCAGATCGCGGCCACCGCCCTGGGCATCCCCCTGCACAAGGTCCGGCTGGCCCCGACCCGCACCGACAAGGTGCCCAACACCTCCGCCACCGCCGCCAGCGCGGGGGCGGACCTCAACGGCGCGGCCGTGAAGAACGCCTGCGAGCAGCTGCGCGGACGGCTGCTGGAGGTGGCCGGGACCCAGCTGGGCGCCAACGCCTCGGACGTGCGCATCGTCGAGGGCGTCGCCCGCGCCCTGGGCGGCGACCGGGAACTGGCCTGGGACGACCTCGTGCGCACCGCCTACCTCCAGCGGGTCCAGCTGTCGGCCGCCGGCTTCTACCGCACCGAGGGCCTGCACTGGGACGCGAAGGCCTTCCGGGGCTCGCCGTTCAAGTACTTCGCCCACGGCGCCGCCGCCGCCGAGGTGGAGGTGGACGGGTTCACCGGCGCGTACCGCATCCGCCGGGTGGACATCGTCCACGACGTCGGGGACAGCCTCTCCCCGATGATCGACATCGGCCAGGTCGAGGGCGGCTTCGTCCAGGGCGCGGGCTGGCTGACCCTGGAGGACATGCGCTGGGACACCGGCGACGGCCCGAACCGGGGCCGGCTCCTCACCCAGGCCGCCAGCACCTACAAGCTGCCCAGCTTCTCGGAGATGCCCGAGGAGTTCCACGTCACGCTGCTGCGGAACGCCACCGAGGAGGGGGCGGTCTACGGCTCCAAGGCCGTCGGCGAGCCCCCGCTGATGCTGGCGTTCTCGGTACGGGAGGCGCTGCGGCAGGCCGCCGCGGCCTTCGGGCCGGCCGGGACCAGCGTGGAACTCGCCTCGCCCGCCACTCCGGAAGCGGTGTACTGGGCGATCGAGGCGGCCCGCGCCGCCGCCGGGCCGCGCACCGGCACGACCGCCCTGAGCCATGCCTGACATGACCTGGGTGGCCGCGGTCGCGCGGTTGCGGGCCCGCCGGGAACCCGGCGCGCTCGTGACCGTCGCGACCGTGCGCGGCCACGCACCCCGCAAGGCCGGCGCCAAACTCGTCGTGGGACGGGCCGAGACCTGGGGCTCCATCGGCGGCGGCAACATCGAGGCCGTCGCCGTCGACCGGGCCCGCGAGGTGATCGACACCCCCGACGCGGAGCCGGAGCTGATGGAGTTCGCCCTCAACGACAAGGTCACCGGCCGGCACGGCGTCCAGTGCTGCGGCGGAGCCGTCAGCGTCCTGCTCGAACCCCTGCCGGTGGTCCCGGCGGTGGCGGTCTTCGGCGTCGGGCACGTCGGACTGGAACTGGCCCGCGTCCTGGCCCGCTTCGACCTGGACCTGCACCTCGTCGACACCCGTCCCGGGCAGCTGACCGACGAACGGCTCGCCGTGCTCGGCGACGCGGTGGCGCAGGTCCACGTCCACCACACACCGCTCCTGCCGGAGGAGGTGCTCGCCGAACTCGCGCCCGGCACCCACGTGCTGATCATGACCCATGACCACGCCGAGGACGCCGCCCTGTGCGACGCCGCGCTGCGCACGCCCGGGCTGGGCACGATCGGCCTGATCGGCTCGGCCGCCAAATGGAGCCGATTCCGCCATCGCCTCTCCACCGAGGGCGGCCACGACGACGCCGCCATCGACCGCATCAAGACCCCGATCGGCCTGACGGAGCTCACGGGCAAGGAGCCCGCAGTGATCGCGGTGGGTGTCGCGGCCGACCTGCTGCGCACCTTCGAGCGCGAACGGGGCCGACCGTCTCCCGGGGCGGCGGGTCCCCAGCGCGTCAGCTGCCCGTGAGCGCCCTGAGGGCGGTGTTGAGTTCGAGGACGTTGACGTGGGGCTCCCCCATGAAGCCGAGGGTGCGGCCGCTGGTGCTGTCCTCGACGAGCTTCTCGACCCGCTCCACGGGCAGGCCGTTCCGCTGGGCCACCCGGTGGACCTGGAGGGCGGCGTAGGCGGGGGAGATGTGCGGGTCGAGTCCGGAGCCGGAGGAGGTGACGGCGTCGGCCGGCACGTCCTGCGGCTCGACCCGGTGGCCGGGGGTGGAGTTGTCGGCGACGACCGCGGCCTTGGCGTCGTCGACGGCCTTGACGAGGCCGGGGTTGTCGGCGGCCTTGTTGGTGGCGCCGGAGAGGAGGAGGGAGTACCGGGTGTTGATGCCGTTGGTGCCCAGCCCGCCGGAGGGGCGGGGCTGGAACCACCTCAGGTCCGGCTTCGCGGTCTCCTCGGGGTCGTCCGGGTCCTTCTTCGGCAGGTCGTAGGTCTGCCCGATGAGGGAGGAGCCGACGACGCGGCCGCTCCCGTCCTTGATCTCGGAGCCGTTGGCCCGGCCGCCGAAGAAGGCCTGGGCGATGCCGGTGACGGCGAGCGGGTAGATGACCCCGCAGATCACGGTCAGGACGAGCAGGGCCCGCAGGCCGGCCCCGATCAACCGTGTGGTGTTGCCTACAGAGTGGTTCATGGTCGGTCAGCCGATTCCGGGGATGAGGGAGATGAGCAGGTCGATGAGCTTGATGCCGAGGAACGGGGCGATCAGGCCGCCGAGTCCGTAGACGCCGAGGTTGCGGCGCAGCATCCTGTCGGCGCCGGCCGGCCGGTACCGCACGCCCTTGAGGGCGAGCGGGACGAGGGCGATGATGATCAGCGCGTTGAAGACGACGGCGGAGAGGATCGCCGACTCGGGGGACGCGAGCCCCATGACGTTGAGCTTGTCCAGGCCCGGGTAGGCCACCGCGAACATGGCCGGGATGATCGCGAAGTACTTCGCGACGTCGTTGGCGATGGAGAACGTGGTCAGGGCGCCCCGGGTGATCAGAAGCTGCTTGCCGATCTCGACGATCTCGATGAGTTTCGTCGGGTCGGAGTCCAGGTCCACCATGTTCCCGGCCTCCTTGGCGGCCGAGGTACCGGTGTTCATGGCCACGCCGACGTCGGCCTGGGCCAGCGCCGGGGCGTCGTTCGTCCCGTCGCCGGTCATCGCGACGAGCTTGCCGCCGGCCTGCTCCCGCTTGATGAGTGCCATCTTGTCCTCGGGGGTGGCCTCGGCGAGGAAGTCGTCCACCCCGGCCTCCTCGGCGATGGCCTTGGCCGTCAGCGGGTTGTCACCGGTGATCATGACGGTCCTGATGCCCATGCGGCGCAGTTCGTCGAACCGTTCGCGCATGCCCTCCTTGACCACGTCCTTGAGGTGGATGACCCCCAGGACGCGGGCACCGTCGGCGTCCTCGACGGCGACGAGCAGCGGGGTGCCGCCGGCCTGGGCGATCGTGTCGGCCAGCGCGCCGGCCTCGTCGGTGACCCGCCCGCCCCGCCCGGTGACCCAGGCGATGACCGAACCGGCCGCGCCCTTGCGGACCTTCCTGCCGTCGACGTCCACGCCCGACATCCGGGTCTGGGCGGTGAACTCGATCCACGTGGCGTGGGCGAGCTCGCCCTGGTGGCGTTCGCGCAGTCCGTACCTCTCCTTGGCCAGGACCACGATCGAGCGTCCCTCGGGCGTCTCGTCGGCAAGGGAGGACACCTGTGCGGCATCGGCGAGTGCCGCCTGCGTGGTGCCCTCGACGGCCACGAACTCGGCGGCCTGGCGGTTGCCGAGGGTGATCGTGCCCGTCTTGTCGAGCAGCAGTGTCGAGACGTCTCCGGCGGCCTCGACGGCCCGGCCGGACATGGCCAGGACGTTGCGCTGCACCAGGCGGTCCATGCCGGCGATGCCGATGGCCGAGAGCAGCGCGCCGATGGTGGTCGGGATCAGGCAGACCAGCAGCGCGGTCAGCACGATCATCGACTGCTTCGCCCCGGCGTGGACCGCGAAGGGCTGGAGCGTGACGACGGCCAGCAGGAAGACGATGGTGAGGGACGCCAGCAGGATGTTCAGCGCGATCTCGTTCGGCGTCTTCTGCCGGGCGGCGCCCTCGACCAGGGCGATCATCCGGTCGATGAAGGTCTCACCGGGCTTGGTGGTGATCTTGACGACGATCCGGTCGGAGAGGACCTTCGTTCCGCCGGTCACCGCGCTGCGGTCGCCGCCGGACTCCCGGATGACGGGGGCGGATTCGCCGGTGATGGCGGACTCGTCCACGGAGGCGACGCCCTCGACGACGTCCCCGTCGCCGGGGATGACGTCCCCGGCCTCGCACACCACCAGGTCGCCGACGCGCAGCCGCGCACCCGGTACGGACTCCTCGGTGCCGTCCCCGGCCAGGCGGCGGGCGACGGTGTCGGTCTTGGCCCGGCGCAGGGTGTCGGCCTGCGCCTTGCCCCGGCCCTCGGCGACGGCCTCGGCGAGGTTGGCGAAGAGGGTGGTCAGCCACAGCCAGGCGGTGATGGCCCAGCCGAACCAGTCCGTGGGGTCCATGACCGCGAGCGCGGTGGTGACGACCGAGCCGACCAGGACGACGAACATGACCGGGGACTTGACCATCACCCGGGGGTCGAGCTTGCGCACGGCGTCCGGGAAGGACTTCAGCAGTGCCTTGGGGTCGAAGAGGCCGCCGCCGGCGCGTCCGGTGCCGGGCTCGTGGCCGGTGGGCGGGTCGTCGTGCGGAGCACGGGTCTCAGTGGCGGTGCTCATGAGGCGAGCCCTTCGGCGAGCGGTCCGAGCGCGAGCGCGGGGAAGTAGGTCAGACCGGTGACGATGATGATCGTGCCGACGAGGAGGCCGGCGTAGAGGGGTCGGTCGGTGCGCAGGGTGCCCGTCGTGTGCGGCACGGGCTGCTGCCCGGCGAGCGAGCCGGCCAGGGCGAGGACGAACACCATCGGCAGGAACCGGCCGAGGAGCATGGCCAGGCCGATCGTGGTGTTGTACCACTGGGTGTCGGCGTTCAGGCCGCCGAAGGCGGAGCCGTTGTTGTTGGCGCCGGAGGTGTAGGCGTAGAGGACCTCGGTGAAGCCGTGCGCGCCCGGGTTCAGCATCGAGTGCGGCGGGGTGGGCAAGGCCATCGCGGCGGCGGTGAAGCACAGGACCAGGGCCGGGGTGACCAGGATGTAGCAGGCCGCGAACTTGATCTCGCGGGTGCCGATCTTCTTGCCCAGGTACTCGGGGGTCCGGCCCACCATCAGACCGGCGATGAAGACCGCGATGACCGCCATCACCAGCATGCCGTAGAGGCCGGAGCCCACGCCGCCGGGCGCGATCTCGCCGAGCTGCATGCCCAGCAGCTGGATCCCGCCGCCGAGCCCCGTGAAGGAGGAGTGGAAGGAGTCGACCGCGCCGGTCGAGGTGAGCGTGGTGGCGACCGAGAAGATCGCGGAGGCGCCGACGCCGAAGCGGGTCTCCTTGCCCTCCATCGCCCCGCCGGCCGCCTGGAGCGCCGGGCCGTGGTGGGCGAACTCGGTCCACATCATCAGCGCCGTGAACCCGAGCCAGATGACCGTCATGGTCGCGAGGATCGCGTAGCCCTGGCGCAGGTTGCCGACCATCCTGCCGAACGTGCGGGTCAGCGCGAACGGGATGACGAGGATCAGGAAGATCTCGAACAGGTTGGAGAAGGGGGTCGGGTTCTCGAAGGGGTGGGCGGAGTTGGCGTTGAAGTAGCCGCCGCCGTTCGTACCGAGTTCCTTGATGACCTCCTGGGACGCGACCGCGCCCCCGTTCCACTGCTGCGTTCCGCCCGCGAATTGGCCGACCTCGTGGATGCCGGAGAAGTTCTGGATCACGCCGCAGGCGACCAGGACCACGGCCCCGAGCACGGAGAGCGGCAGCAGGACGCGGACGGTGCCGCGCACCAGGTCCGCCCAGAAGTTGCCCAGTTCACCGGTGCGGGAGCGCGCGAAGCCCCGGACGAGGGCGACCGCGACGGCCATGCCGACGGCGGCGGAGACGAAGTTCTGCACCGCCAGGCCGCCCGTCTGCACGAGGTGGCCCATGGCCTGTTCGCCGGCGTACGACTGCCAGTTGGTGTTCGCCACGAAGGACGCGGCGGTGTTGAAGGCCTGGTCCGGGTCGATCGGGGCGAAGCCGAGCGAGCCCGGCAGGGCCCCTTGCAGGCGCTGCAGGGCGTAGAGGAACAGGACGCCCACGACGGAGAAGGCCAGGACCGCGCGCAGGTAGGCGGGCCAGCGCATCTCGGCGTCCGGGTCGGCTCCGATGGCCTTGTAGATCCACTTCTCCGGCCTGTGGTGCCGGCCCGAGGAGTAGACCGCGGCCATGTGGTCGCCGAGCGGACGGTAGGCCAGCGCGAGCGCGGCGACCAGCGCGAGCAGCTGGAGCACGCCGGCGGTTATGGGGCTCATATCGGTGCTCAGAACCTCTCCGGGTACACGAGGGCGAGGGCGAGGACGAGGTATCCGAGCAGGGAGACGGCCACGAGCAGGCCGACGATGCTTTCGGCGCTCACAGCTTGGTCACCCCCTTGGCGACGAGGGCCACCAGCGCGAAGACCGCGAGCGTGGTGACGACGAAGGCCAGATCGGCCATCGTGGGCTCCTGATGAAGTGACGAGACGGAATCGGCCGGAGTGGATCGAGCAAAGCGTGCGCATCGCCCCTTGCGAGCGGCCTTGACGGGCTCCCTACGGGTGCGGCGGCGCCTTTGACGCGTCCCATACGCATCCCGTCGCACCGCCGGGCCCGCCGACGCCGGAAAGCACGGAGGGCCGGGACCGGTGGCATGACCACCGGTCCCGGCCCTTCCGGGGAGCCGCTCGTTACATCGGCTCGGGGAAGATGTCGCTGATGCTCCAGGAGACGCTGAAGCAGGGGAAGGAAATGGACTCCGGCTCGGTGTCCAGGGCCTGGAGCGCGAGGATCTGGCTCATGGGTGGTCTCCGTCTTCTTCTCGGGAGGGTGTCGGTCGGTCACTGCGAACCTCGGCACGGGGGCTGTCCGCCGCCGTGCCCAGGCGTTCTCGGGGCGTCCGCCCGGCGGCCGTCAGCAGGCCGCCGGGACGCTCGGACGCGCGGGGTGGGGCTCCGCCAGGAGCGGGCCGGCCAGCAGGCGGTGCAGGGCCAGCAGGACACCGGCCCCGCCACTGGACAGGTCGGCGGTGAACCGGTGCGAACCCGCTCCGAGGAAGCGGACCCCGCGCCGGTGCGGGACGGCGTACTTCAGCAGGCCGGTCGCGGCGCGCACGGCGTCCGCGCGGGCGGCGTCCGTGCCGGTGAGCTCGGCGTGCCCGGTCAGGAACCAGGACAGGCCGGCCAGGCCCCGGTACAGGCCCGGCTCCTTCGTGGCGCAGGAGACCCGGATGCCGGCGACCAGCCGGGGCAGCGCCGCGGCGCAGCGCTCGTCCGGCGCGGTGGCCGCGTAGCGGGTGAGCACCGCGGCGACCCCGGCCGCGCCCGTGGCCAGGTACGGCATGGCGCGGGTGAGCCGCGCGTCGTCGGAGACCGACAGGGCGCCGTCGTCCAGCGCGAAGGTGCGGTCCAGCTCCTGGTGGAGCAGCAGGCGGCCCGCCTCCAGCCAGCGGGCCTCGCCCGTGTCGCGGGCCAGGCGGTGGAGGAAGAGGGCGAGCCCCGAGCGGCCGTGGAGCAGGCCGCGGGCGTCGTGCTCGCCCAGGGCCGCCCGCAGGTCGGGGGTGCGGAGCAGGCCGCTGCCCGCCGCGGCGGCCCGCTCCAGGTGGCCGCTCTCCCCGGTCAGCCGGTACAGGTCGAGCCAGCCCAGGCCCACCCCGGCCCGCCCGCCCGCCAGCGTGGCGCAGGAGGCGGTGAGCGGGTGGCGGTCGGCGTCCCGGAGCAGGTCCGCGGCCTCCTCCGGCAGGCCCAGGCGGGCCAGCACCCCGGCGACGCCGGCGGAGCCGACGAGCAGGCCGGGCGGCAGGGCCTCGCGCAGCGCCAGCGTGTCGCGGCGCAGCCGTTCGCGGATCTCCCGCGGCACCGCCACCCCGGCGCGGTGCAGGGCGAGCACCACCCCGGCCGTGCCGTAGGCCAGGCACACGGTGTTGGTCCGGAACGCCTCGGGGGAGGGCGGGAAGGCCCACTCCGGCCGGTCCGGGTCGGCCGTCTCCAGCAGCCCCGCGGCCACCTCCCCGGCCAGCCGGGTCAGGCAGCCGCGCGGATCGGCCTCCAGCTCGGCGGGGGAGGGCGGGCGGCCGGGACCGTCCTGGTCCCGCGCGCGGTCCCGCGCCGGGTGGAAGGCGGTCGCCCGCTGCCACAGGTCCCGCGGCGGGGCCACGTCGGACGCCGCCAGGTCGCGGCGCAGCAGCCCGAGGTTGCCGGGGGCGTGCTCGGCGGTCTCGTTGAACGGAGCCAGGAAGGAGAGCGCGAGCGCCGACATGCCGTAGCGGTCCCGCAGCAGCGGGTCGGTGTCGGCCCGCAGCAGGCCGGGCGGCGGCGTGAACCCCGGGGTGCCGATCCCGGAGGGGGCGTCCGACAGGTGCGAGGCCGCCTCGAAGTCCACCAGCCGGACCCCGCCCGACGGGGTGACCAGGACGTTGCCCAGGCTGAGGTCGCCGAAGCGGTAGCCGGCGGCGTGCAGCCGTCCGAGCGAGGCGTCCAGCGCGTCCAGCAGGTGCCGGCACGCCGCGTGGTAGGCGTCGACCGACTCCCGCGTACGGTCGGCGCGGGCCAGCGGCGAGGACCGGCTCAGCCAGCCCACCAGCGGCTGTCCCTCGACGTACTCGGTGACGAGGAAGTCGTGCTCCCACTCCGTGAAGTGCTCCAGCGGTTCCGGCGCCACGCCGGGGGCGGCCGCGTGCAGTGCGCGCAGCACGCGGTACTCGTGCCGCAGCCGTTGCTGCGCGTCGGTCCCGTCGAAGACCAGGCCGTTGTGGGCGCGGGCCTCCTTGAGGAAGACGGTGCGGCCGGTCCGCCGGTCCTGTGCCCGGTAGGTGCCGCCGGAGTTGCTCAGGCGGACCGCGCGGGTCACCTCGTAGTCGCGGATCAGGATCGGGCCCGCGTGCGGCTGCTCCTCCTGCTCGACGAAGGGGTCCGTGATGCCCGCGGGCAGCTGGAAGGCGGGCAGGCGCAGGTCGACGACTTCGCGCCCGGAGCCGTCGCGGACCAGTCCCTCACGGGTGCCGTCGGCGCGCAGCCGGCTGCGGGAACCGAAGGAGCCGTAGCGGTAGTGCACCGTCCGCGAGTCGCGGAAGCGCCGGTCGGTGAGGACGTACGGCCCCTCCTCCCCGTCGAGTGCGTCGCGCAGGCGTTCCAACAGCCGGCGGGCGGTCTCCGTGTCCGGCGGGTAGACGGCGCAGAACTTGCCCGACTGGGCCCGCCCGGCGTGCTTGTGGTGGAGGTACAGGAAGAACAGCCGGGCGCTCAGGTGCTTGAACGGCACGCCCTCCGCGAAGCAGATGCCGGCGACCGTGTCGAGCACGTGCTGCGCCCGGTCCAGCCGTGCCGAGACGTGGATCTTCCAGCCCTCGTCGGCGAACCCGGTCCGCGGGCCGCCCCAGACCGTCCAGATGCCCTGGTCGGTGCCGCGCAGGCCGGGCGGCACCTCGCCGGGGGCGAAGCGCGGTCCGGGGTCGGCCACGCTGGTCAGCGGCAGGTAGTACTCCCGGTCCGCGAGCGCTTCGGCGAAGCCTTCGAGCACGGGATCTCCTCAGGGGTGGTGAACGGGACGGTGGAACGGGCGGTGAACGGGGCGGTGGTGGGCGGCCACGGCGGCTCCGGCGGTCGTTGCGGACGCTAGGACCGGCGGGTATGGAAACGGTTCGGCGCCGCCATGCGACCGGTATCGACGCGGCCGCACACCCCGCTCGAGGCCCGGTGGAGAGCGGGTGGAAAACATGGGGGACTCTTCCCCATGTGGCGGGGGCGCCCCGCGTACCAGGATCGGGCGTGGCCCGGAGCGGTGGGCCGGGGCCGAGGAGGGGCGATGGTGGCTGGGCAGGCGCTGACAGGGGTTCCCCTGTCGGCGGTCGGACGGTGGTGGGAGGCCGGGCTCGTCGGCGACGGCGGTGAAGGACGGCCGGACTGGGCCGCGTTCGCCGAGGAGGCGTCGGCCCTCGCCCCCGAGGAGGCCGTGGCGCCCGAGGGGGACCATCCGGGGCTGAGCGGCTTCGAGTGGGTCCTGCGGCCCTTCACCGTCCGCGCGGGGGACCGGCTGGAGCGGGGCCTGTCCGGGCGGGCGCGCGGGCTCGTGGACCTGGCCGCCGTACGGGACGACCTGGAGCGGCACCTCGGCGCCCGGCTGGCCCGGACGGCGGCGCGGACCCTGGTGCTGGAGCTGTACGAGGCGCGGAGCGCCGGGCGCCTCGACGGGGACGACACGCGGGCCCGCTTCCGGGACTTCCTGGGGCGTACCGCGTCCCGGCGCGGTCTGACGGACCTGCTGGCCGGCCGGCCGGTGCTGGCGCGCATCCTGGGGCGGGCGGCGCTCGACGCGGCGGACGCCGTCGCGGAGGCCCTGGAGCGGCTGGCGGACGACCACGCCCGGCTGACCGCCGGCCTCCTGGCGGGCTCCGGCGGGGACCCGGGGCTGCTCGTCGGCCTCGAACCGGGCGCCGGCGACGGCCACCGGGGCGGGCGGAGCGTGATGCTGCTGCGCTTCGCCGACGGCACCCGGCTGGTGTACAAGCCGCGGCCGCTCTCCGCGCACCGCCACTTCAACGCCCTCGTCACCTGGTTCAACGGGCTGCCCCACTCCGTGGACCTGCGTACCCTGCGGCTGCTCGACCGCGGCGACTACGGGTGGGTGGAGTTCGTCGTCGCGGGCCCCTGCGCCCGTGCCGCGGACGTCGAGGCGTTCTACCGCCGCCAGGGCGCGCTGCTGGCCCTGCTGCACCTGATCGACGGGACCGACCTGCACCACGAGAACCTGATCGCCGCCGGCGCGCACCCCGTGCTGGTCGACGTCGAGACCCTGTTCCACCCGCCGCTCGCGGGCACCGCCACGGAGGACCCCGCCGCCCGCGCACTCCACGACTCGGTGTACCGCGTCGGGCTGCTGCCCCAGCTGCTGGTGGGCGACGACAGCGCCCTGGACGTGTCCGCGGTCGGCGGCGGCCGCGCAGCGGTGTCGCCCGTCCCCCGGGCGGACTGGGCCGACGCCGGCACCGACCGGATGCGCCTGGTGCGCCGGGCGGGCAGGTTCCGCGAGTCCGCCAACCGGCCGCGTCTCGCGGGGGGCGAACCCGTCGAGCCGGCGGCCCACATCGAGGCCCTGTGCGCCGGATTCCGCGCCGGGTACACGGCGATCGGCGCGGCCAGGGACGAACTGCTGCACGGCTCGGACCTGTTGGAGGCGTTCGCCGAGGACGAGGTGCGGGTGCTGATCCGCCCCACCTGGGTGTACAGCACGCTGCTCGACGAGTCGACGCACCCCGATCTGCTCAAGGACGCGGGCGAGCGGCAGCGGGTCCTGGAGACCCTGCGCACCGACGTGCTCGGGCAGGTCCTCGCACCCGACCTGGTGGACGAGGAGATCGCCCAGCTCTGGGCGGGGGACGTACCCCTGTTCACCGCCCGTCCGGGCCGGGACCGCCTCTGGGGCGTGGCGGAGCGGCCCCTGGCCGGCCGTGCGGACCTCTCCGGGACCGCCCGGGTCGCCGCGCGGCTCGCCGCCCTGGACACGGTCGACCGCCAGGACCAGGAGTGGATCGTGCGGGCCGCCATGGCGACGGCCTCCCGCGCTCCGGCCCACCGGCCCGTCGAGGACCGGCGCACCCCCACGGCGGAGCGCGCCCCGGAGCCGGACCGGCTCCTGTCGGCGGCCCGGTCCGTCGGGGACCGGCTGGTCTCCCTCGCGTACCGCGAAGGACCGCGCAGCAACTGGATCGGCCTGGAACTGCTGGACGACCGCTACTGGCGGATCGGCCCCATGCCGGCCGACCTGGCCGGCGGGTACACCGGATCGGCCCTGTTCCTGGCCCAGTTGGCGGCGCTCACCGGGGCCGGGCACTACGCGGAGGTGGCCCGTACGGCCCTCGCGCCGGTGCCCGGGCTGCTCGACGCGCTGCGCGCCCGGCCCGAGGACGTCCGCGCGGTGGGCTCGGGGGCCTTCTCCGGACTCGGCGGCATCGCGTACGCGCTCGCCGAGACGGCACGGCTGCTGGACGATCCGGAGATCGGCTCCTGGGCGTCTGCCACGCTGCGGCTGGCGGGCACGGCGGCCGCCTCCGAGGGGGAGTACGGGGTGGGCGCGGGTGTGGCGGGCGGGCTCGTCGCCCTGTTGGCCGCCCACCGCGCCGGCGCCGGCGACGGGGCCCGGGAGGCCTGGCGGGACGCCCGGGCCTGCGCGGACCGGCTGACCGCGGCGGACCCCACGGCCGGCGGCCGGGGCTTCACCACGGGGGCCGCCGGGCTCGGCTGGGCCCTCCTGCGGTTCGCCGAGGCCGCCTCGGCGGGCGCCGGCGGGGCGCCCGAGGACGGTGAGCCGTACCGGCTGGCGGGCCTGTCCGCGCTGCGGGCGGCCGTGGGCGCGGAGCCGGCCGACGGGCCGGCCGACGGGGCCCGGGCCTCGGCCTGGTGCCGGGGGCGCGCCGGCATCGCCCTCGCGGTGCTGGACGCGCCGGGCGCCCTGGACGATCCATGGCTCGCGGCCTGGTCCCGCAAGGCCGTCGAAGGGCTGGGCCGGGACCGGCCGGCGGCCGACGACAGCCTCTGCCACGGCGAGGCCGGCCTGTGCGAACTCCTGGGCCACGCCGCGGTCCCCGAGGCGCGCCCGTACTGGATCCGGCGGGCCGGCGCGCTCCTCGCGTCGGTCGAGGAGACAGGTGCCCGCAGCGGCGCCCCGGACGGGGTCCCGCATCCCGGGCTGCTGACCGGCCTGGCGGGCATCGGGCACGGGCTCCTGAGGGCGGGGTTCCCGGAACACGTGCCGTCCCTGCTCCTCCTGCGGCCGGCCTGACGGCCGGACACACCGCACCGCCCGCACCGACCTCAACACCCGCACAAACCGCAACACCCACACCGACCACAACACCCGCATCACCTGCAACACCCGCACCGCCCAGCACGACCACCACTCCTGCGGATATCAAGGACGGACGATGACCAAGCACATCAACGACTCGGTGAGGTACCTCGACGGCGGCGCCGGCGCCGAGACCCGGGCCCACGAGCACCCGGTCGGCGAGGTGGTGTTCGGAGCGGGCGGGACGCTGGGGCTGCGCAGCCGGCTGCTCAGGTCGGCGGACTCCGACGCCGCCGCCACCATGGACACCCCCTGGACCACCGGCTCCCACCACTGGTTCTGAGCCGAGGACGGGCGCGAGGCGCCCACGGAGCGCGCAACGGCCGGGGTTTCCCCGGCCTTTGCCGTGCCCGAACATGATCAAGTAGCCTTCGCCCATGCGTGCGACGTCGTCGGTCACCGTGGGGCGGGACTCCGAGATCCGGCTGCTGGACGAGGCCCTGGAGAGCGCCGGGACGGGTGCCGGACGGGCGGTGTTCCTCCTCGGCGAGGCGGGGATCGGCAAGTCCCGGCTGGCCGGCGAGTCCGCCCTCCGCGCGTACGGCCGGGGCATGCCGGTGCTGCGCGGCCGCGCCACGTCCACCGGGCTCGTCGTGCCCTTCCGGCCCCTGGTCGAGGCGCTGTCCTCGCGGTTCCGCGCGGCGGGCGCCCCCGACGACCCCGAACTCCAGCCCTACCGTCCCGCGTTGGCCGGACTCGTGCCGGAATGGCGGACCGACGCCGTGGCGCCCGGGTACGTCATCTCCCTGGTCGAGCTCGCCGAAGCGCTGCTCCGGCTGCTGGCGGTGCTCGGCCGTGAACACGGCTGCGTCATCCTGCTGGAGGACCTGCACGACTCCGACACCGAGACGATCGCCGTCGTCGAGTACATCGTGGACAACGTCGCGCAGCTCCCGGTCCTCCTGGTCGGCACCCTCCGGCCCGACCCCGGCCCGGCGCTGGACCTCGCGCTCGCCGCCGAACTGCGCAACACCGCCGCGCTGCGGGAGCTGGGGCCGCTGGGCGAGGCCGCCGTCCAGGACATGGCGGCGGCGTGCCTGGACGTCGGACCGGGTGAGGTGCCCCCGGCCGCGCACCGGCACCTCGCGCAGTGGGCCGGCGGGAACCCGTACCTCGTGGAGGTGCTCCTGGCCGACCTGCTGGACACCGGACGGCTGAGCAGGGCCGGAGACGGGTGGCGGCTCGCGGAGCAGGACGGGGCGCCTGTACCGGCGGGCGCGGTCCGCAGCTGGGCGCGCCGGCTGGACCGGCTCGACGAACCGGTGCGCGAACTGCTGCTCGTCGCGGCGACGCTCGGCGGCCGGTTCTCCGTCGGGGCGCTCAGGGCGGTGACCGGACTCGACGACCGGGCGCTGTTCGCCCACCTGCGGTCGGCCTCCGAGGTGGGGATCATCGCCCCGGACGGGGCGGCCCACGACCACTACACCTTCCGTCACGCCCTGACGGCCGACGCCCTCAGGGCCTCGCTGCCGCCCGCCGAACAGGCCGCGCTGGCTCTGCGCGCCGCCTCGGCCATCGAGCAGTCCGCCTGCGAACTCACCAGCGAAAAGCGCCAGTTGCTGGCCACCCTGCGGCTGGCGGCAGGCGACAAGGTGGCCGCGTCCCGGCAGTTCGCCCAGGTCGGGCGGCAGATGCTGGACGCCGGCGCGTCGGGTTCGGCCGCGGTGCTGCTGGAGCGCGCCCGGGGGCTCGCGGCCGACGAGGAACGGGACGAGGTCACGGTCCAGCTGGCGATCGCCCAGGCCGAGTCCGGGCGGCTCGACGAGGCATCCGCGCTGCTAGACGACCTCCCGCCGACCCCCGCCGGATCGCGTGCCGCGGAGGAACGGGCCCAGGCGCACACACAGGTCGCGTGGGTCGCGACCATGGCGGAGCAGCAGGAGGAGGCGCGCCGCCGGATCCGGGCGGCCCGCGCCCTGCTCGGGGCCGCGCCGCGCCCGGAGCAGGAGGCGGCGCTCGCGGTGGTCGAGGGCCATCTCGCGCTGCTGCCGGAGCGGGACGGCCGGGGCGGCGGGCAGGGCCCGTCGGGCCGGGGCGGCGAGGACGGCCCCGGGCTGCTGGAGGAGGCGGAACGTTCCGCCCGCTCCGCCGCGCTCACCGCCGAGCAGCGCGGCCGGCCCGTGGTGGCCTGCCAGGCCTGGCAGCTGCTGGCCATGCTGTCGCGGGAGCGCGGGTTCGACGAGGCCGACGCCTGCCTGGAACGGATGCTGGCGGTCGCCGAACAGCACCGGCTCGCGGTGTACCGGGCCGAGGCCCTGGTGCGCCTCGGCACCAACGCGTTCATGCGGACCGGTGAGGCGACCGGTCTGGAGACCGCCCGCACGGCGGCCCACGAACTCGGCTCGCTGGCCCTGCTCCAGGCCGTCGACGGTTTCCTCGCCATGCAGAGCGTGCTGGGCGGACGGTGGGACCGGGCCCGGGGGATCGTCGAGCGGTCGGTGGAGGCCAGCGCCCGCCTGCAGAACCTGTCGACGCACCGCTACCTGCTCCTCGTCGACGCCACGCTCGCCGCCCACCAGGGGCGGGCCCGCGAACAGGAACGGGCCCTGCTCCGGTTCCGCCGTGCGGGCGGCGAGGAGTCCATGCTCGTGCCCCTCCAGCGCGGACTGTGCCAGGCCGTGGGCGCGCTGATGGGGGAGGACCGCCACCGGGCGAAGGCCGAGCTCGACGCGGCACTGGCCTGGGAGCGGGAGCACCCGAGCTTCTTCTACCTCAGCGGCCGGTACGGGCTCGGCCCCCTGCTGCGGATCCTCGACGGCGAGGACGGCGGCCCGGAGGCGTACCGGGAGGCACTGGCCTCGCCCGGCGGTCAGCTGGCCTGGAACCGGATGTTCCTCGGCATGGCGGAGGCGGTGCTGCGCGGCCGGGACGGCGACCCGCAGGGCGCGGAGCGCGCCGTGGAGCGGGCCGGCCGGGCGGCGGCGGTGTTCCCGCAGGGCTGGCACCTCGCCCTGCGGCTGACCGCCGAGGCGGCCCTCGCCGATGCCTGGGGTGAGCCGGTCGCCTGGCTGCGGACCGCCGAGGAGTACTTCCACGAGGCGGGCGTACCGGCGGTGGCCGGGGCCTGCCGGGCCGTCCTGCGGCAGGCCGGAGCCAGCGTCCGCCAGCGCCGCGGCGGCCGGGAGCGGATCCCCGCGGCCCTGCGCGCCGCGGGCGTCACACCGCGCGAGTACGAGGTGTTCGTGCTGCTCGCGGAGCGGCCGGGCAACCAGCAGATCGCCCAGCGCCTGTCCATCTCGCCCCGCACGGTGGAGAAGCACATGGCGAGCCTCATGGTCAAGACGGGCGCCGCGGACCGCGCGGCCCTGTGCGCCCTGTCGACGGAGTGCGCGGACACCCCCTAGCCGGGGGCCGCACACGCACCGGTCATGGGGGGCGCCCCCCGCCAATGTGGGGGTCCCGGCCCCCATGTGGGGGCCCGTTCCCCCATGACGCGCTCAGCGGCGGGGCGACTGTGCGGGTCCGGCACCGATGTGGGAGGGGCACGGGGGCGCGGATCATCGAGGGGACCGACCCACACCCGCCCCACCCCGGAGGTCCGCCCGATGCCGCGTCCGTCCGCGCAGCCCGCAGCGTCATCCGCCGCGCTCAGGTTCTCCGTCCTCGGCCCGCTCACCGTCCACCGGGACGGCCGGGCGCTGCCCCTCGGCCCACTGAAGCAGCGGGTCGTGCTGGCGGCCCTGCTGGGCTCCGCCAACAGTCCGGTGTCCGTCGACGCGCTGACCGACGCGGTCTGGCAGGAGGACCCGCCGCGCACCGCCCGCAAGAACCTCCAGGTGTACGTGAGCGCCCTGCGCACGCTGCTCGGCGACGACGACCCGGACCGGCCGCGGCTCACCCACACGTGCGGCGGATACGTGCTGCGCGTGGCGGAGGACGAACTCGACCTCCTGCGGTTCCGCTCCCTGGTGCGGGACGCCGAGGCGCAGGCGCCCCGCCAGGCCGCGCGGTTGCTGCGCCAGGCCCTCGACCTGTGGCAGGGGCCGCCGCTGGGCGACGACCTGCGGCAGTCGCCCCGGCTGGCCGAGGAGGCGGAGCGGCTGGAGCTGCGCCGGCTGACCGCCTGTGAGAGCTGGGCGGAGGCGGAGCTGGAGCTCGGCGGCGCGCCGGCGGTGGCCGAGGGGCTGCGCGACCTGGTGGAGCTCCACCCGCTGCGGGAGCGGCTCCGGTCCGCCTGGATGTGCGCGCTGAGCCGGGCCGGCCGGCGGGCCGAGGCGCTCGCGGCGTACGACGACTACCGCCAGCTCCTCGCCCGGGAACTGGGTCTGGAGCCGGGCGGCGCCATGGCGGCCCGCTACCGCGCGATCCTCGCGGGCGACGGCCGGCCCGGGGCGGGCGCCGCCGCCTCCCGGCCCGCTGCCCGGCCGCCGGCCGTGCTGCCGCCCGACCTCGTCGACTTCACCGGACACGGCGAGGAGCTGCGCCACCTCGTCGACCTCCTGGAGGACGACGGCGCCGGCCGCGTCGTCCTGCTGTCGGGCCCCGCCGGGTCGGGGAAGACCACCCTCGCCGTACGGGCCGCCCACCTGCTCGGCGACCGGTTCCCCGACGGGCGGGTCTGCGTCTCGCTGCGCGACGCGGACGGCCTGCCCCGCCCGCTGCCGGCGGTGCTCGCGGAGCTCGGCGAACGGACCGGCCGCCGAGGGCCGTCCGGGCCCGAGGCGTGGCGGGAGTGGCTGGCGGAGCACCGCGTGCTGGTGGTCCTGGACGACGTCCCCGACGAGAGCGCGGTCCGGCCGCTGCTCCCGTACGGCGGGCGCGGCAGGGTGCTGCTGACCGCCCGCGGCCAGCTGGGCGGCCTGGCCCCCGTGCACCGGCTCTCCGTCCCGCCGCTCGGCACCGCCGAGTCGCTCCAGCTGCTCGCGGGGCTCGTCGGCCAGGGGCGGGTGCGGGCCGACCGGGAATCCGCCCTGCGCATCGTGCGCGCCTGCGGCGGTTCGCCGCTGGCGGTCCGGGTGAGCGGGATGCGGCTCGCGGTCCTGCGCCACCTGCCGCTGCGGGAGTTCGCCGACCGGCTGACCGACCCCGCGGGGGCGCTGGACGAACTGACCTCGGGGGACGTGTCCGTCCGGCGGTGGCTGGCGAACGGCTGGGACGCGCTGCCCCAGGAGTGGGGCCGGGACGCGGGACGACTGGCCGCGGGCACCGGGGAGGGCCCCTTCGGCCTGACCGAGGCGGCCGAGGCCCTCGGCTGCGACGAACGGCACGCCGTACGGGTGGTGGAGGCGCTCATCGACGCCGGAGTGGTGACCTCGCCCTGCGGCGAGGTCACCGCGCACGCGGCGCAGTACGAACTGCCGCACCTGATACGGCTGTACGCGCGCGGCTCCGGGCTCGGCGCGCCCGTCCTGACCCCGGGCTGACCGGTGCGCCCGACCGGCCTCGGGCGCCCCCCCCACGCGGGCGGCCGAGGCCGGTCCGGCGGCTCAGGCGGGGGGCTCCCCGTCGTCGTGGTGCGCGACGACCTCGGCGGCCGCCCTTCGCTTCGGTGCCGGCTCCGTCCGTCCGGCGGCCTTCGCGGCGCCTTCCGTGCCGGGCAGGGCGGCCCACGCGAAGACGCCCGCGAGGAGGATGACCAGCCCCGCCGAGGCGATGACCGTGTCGACGGGACCGAACCGCAGCCCGCCGAGCGACCCCTCGGCGCCCCGCAGCGCGGATCCGGCGAGCCAGCCGGCCAGGGCGGCGGAGAGGATCGACGCCAGCCGCGTCACCGGGTAGAACACGGCCACCACCCGGCCCCGGTACTCCGGGGGCGCCGCCGCGAGCAGCAGCGGTGCCATCGCGGTGTTCAGCAGGGTGAGGGGGACGGTGAACACGAAGAGCAGGGCGACCCCGCCCGGGAAGCCGGTCTGCCGGGAGTAGGCGATCAGCAGCACACCGCTCACCAGCAGGCTGATCCAGGTGGTCCTGCGCGCCCCGAGCCACTGCACCACCCGGCCCCCGCTCAGCGCCCCCGTGATGCCGCCCGCGCCCATCGCCATGCCGAGGTAGCCGTAGAGGTGGGCGTCCGCGTGGAGGTTGTCGGTGGCGAAGAAGACGTTGAGGGTGCCCAGCGCCCCCATCCCGAACTGCCCGATGACGGTGAGCAGGAGCAGCGCCACCAGGAACCTGCTGCCCGCGAAGAACCGCAGCCCATCGCCGAACTCACGGCGCCACCCGCCCCGTTGACGGGCGGCGGGCTTGCGCGCACCGCCCGCACCGCCCGTACCGCCCGCACCGGCGGAGACCGGTCCGGGCCGGGGTACGCGCACGGAGCGGATCGCGGCGTAGGACACCGCGTAGGACAGGCCGTTGAGGAGCAGGGCCCACTGGAGTCCGGCGGTGAACAACAGCGGCGCGGCGAGGGGCGGGCCGATGATCCAGGCCGTCTCACCGGTCGCCTGCCCGATGCCGGCCGCCCGGGCCCGGTCGGCGTCCCCGGTCACCAGGTCCGCGAGGACCGCGAAGCGCGCCGGGGAGAAGAACTGGCCGGCCGCGTTGAGCACGAGCACGGTCGCGTAGATCAGGGCGAGCCAGACACCGGTCGGGAGGGTGCCGGCCGGCAACAGGGTGAGGGCCGTCAGCACGGCCACCAGGGCGCCGCGCAGCACCTCGGAGCGCAGCATCGTCGCCCGTTTGTCCCAGCGGTCGACGAACACGCCCGCGAGCGGGCCGATGGCCAGCACGGAGACGCCCGAGGCCATCACGATGCCGCTGACCGCCAACGGCGCCCACGACTCGTCCTTCGCCAGCACCGTGGCCACCCACAGCACGAGCGTCGTATTGAAGACGGCGTCCCCGACGGACGAGACGGCCTGCCCGAACCAGAGCCGGGTGTAGTCGCGGTTGATCAGCGTCAGCCGCGGCCTCATGACGGCCTCGGCGCGGAGACGACCAGGGCCATGAGGGCGGTGACCAGGGTCGTGTGGTACGCCTTCGCGAAGGACTCCGCGGCCGGGGCCGACGGGTGCGCCGCGAGCGCCGCCGACCGCCCCGGGACCGCCCCGTCGGGCCGCTGGGCCCGTATCAGGCATTCCACGGCCGCGGCTCCCGTGGGCGTGTCCAGCGGATCGCTCCCCAGGATGTACTGCGTGAGGACCAGCTCCGCCGCCAGGTCCCACCGGTCGTGCCCGACGCAGTGGACCAGCAGCCGGTCGACGAGGTCGCGGGCGTGCGCCAGGGCGTCCCCGTCCAGCCCGGGGGCGGTGCGGCCGAAGTCGCCGAGGTAGAAGGCGGTGTGCGTCAGGGCGTACGCCTGCGGCTCGGTGAGCGGCGCCCCGTCCGGTGACGCCGCGTCCCCCGGCCCGGCCGCGCGGTACGCCACGAGCGGGCTGAGCGGGAGGAGTTCGGCGTACGGCTCGACGGAGTGCCGGACACCGGCCTTGTCGGCGTAGTGCCGGATCTCGATGCGCTGGTAGGCGGACTTCCCCCGCGGTGAGAGGAACCCGGGGTCGAGTTCCGCGAGCGTCGCCCGGACCGGGCCGGTGTCGATCGCGTCGGGGGCCAGCGCGGCGTAGATCAGCCCGTAGGTGGACGCGTACGTCGGGACCTCGGCGAACAGCCCCGGGAGGTCCGGGTCCTGCCAGAGCTTGCGGACCAGGGCCCCCGCCCCGTCCAGTGCCTCCGGCGGGTCGGGCAGGCGGGACGCGCAGTGGCAGAGCAGCGCCAGTTCCAGCGCCGCCTTCGCCTTGGCGAGGGCCGTCGGCGGGGCGCTCGCGGAGAAGGGGTCGAAGTGGTCCAGGTTCCCGCCCAGCCAGCCGAGCGCGCCGGCGGCGAGCCGCTCCAGGGGTGCGGACATGACTACAGGCGCCCCGTCTCTTGCAGGTAGTCGAGCAGGGCCGTGTCGACGGAGTCGCGGAACCGCGCGAGCGTCCGCGCGTCCTCGTCGTAGCGGTACAGGTCCTGGCAGGCGATCCACCGGTCGCGGGTCTCCTCGCCCGGCCGGTAGCCGTCGGTGACCGTGCCGACCTCCCAGTCGGGCTTGCCCGCCGTCTCCCAGCAGCTGGCCAGGGTGCCGTCCGCGCTGACCACCGCACCGTAGCGGCCGTCGGTGTGACCGCAGGTGACGCACGTCTGGCGGGCGCCGGGGCGGCCCACGACGAAGCCGAGGTCGAGCGCCCGGCGCTGCCACCGGGTGAAGGCGGCCGGGAGTTCCCCGGTGTGCAGCAGGCTGTTGCTGTAGCCGACGCCCACGTCGCCGATCCGGGCGAAGTACAGCGTGCACCGGGCGGGGTCGAGCGCGGCGGCGAGCCGGTCGATCAGGGCGTCCACGCCGTGGAAGGTCTCCTGGGAGACGTTCACCCGCAGCATCCACTGGAGCGGCGTGGCCTCGGAGGCCCTGGCGATATTGCCGACGATCTTGTCGAAGGTGGCGCCGCCGTCCGCCCGCCCGACCCGGATCCGGTCGTGGTCGTCGCGGTCGCCGTCGAAGGTGACCTGGACGGAGGTCAGTCCGCGGTCGGTGAGCTTGCGGGCGAGGGACGGCGTGAGCAGCGTGGCGTTGGAGATCATCCAGGCCGAGGTCGGCGCGATCTCCGCGGCCCGCTCCAGCAGTTCCAGGCAGCCGCGGGGGTTGAGCAGGGGCTCGCCGCCGAAGAGCAGGATCTTCAGCTTCTCCAGGCCGACGGCGGCCATCTGCCGCTCGGTGAAGCCGAGGATGTCGGTGATGGTCTCCGAGGTGAGGCGGCTGCGGCCGATGCGGGGCGGCCGGCTGCCGCCCCCTTCGTCCTGGGCGGTGTTCTGGAAGCAGTACCCGCAGCCCAGGTTGCAGTGGGTGCTGGTCAGGACGGTCAGCGCGTACGCGTTGACCCGGCCGGCGGTCAGCATGCCGGTCTCGTGCAGCCGCCGCTGCGCCTCGGGGCGCAGGCCCCCGTCGGCGGTGACGTGCCGGTCGCGGAGGCGGGCGACCCCGCCGGGGCCCAGGAACCACCAGTTCCGTTCGCCCTTCAGGAGGCGGGCGCCGTCGGGGAGGGGCGCGGGGTTCCGGGCGGCCGTGTCCGCCGCTGCCGGGTCCGCGGCCGCTCCGAGCCTCACGGGGAGGCCGATGCTCACTGCCTGGTCGATGCTCACAGGGCCTCCCTGAGGGCCGTTGCCGCCGTCAGGGCGGGTTCTTTGGTCCGGCCGCCGGTGACGACCAGCGTCATCAGCGCCACGACCAGGGTCACTTTGTAGGACTTGCGGAAGTATTCGACGGGCGTGGCGTCCGCCGGGACCCGCTCGCCGGCGGAGCGTCCGGGGATCGCACCGTCGGGGGCCTGGGCCGCGGCGAGCATCCGCAGGCCGGCCGCCCCGGAGGGGGTGCGCAGCGGATCCGCGCCCAGGCAGTACTGGGCGAGCATCAGCTTGGGCACGACGTCCCAGTCGCCGAGCCCCACGCAGTGGTCCGTCAGACGTTCCACCACGCGCAGCGCCCGCTCCCGCTCCTGTACGGGGAGCGGGAGTTCGCGCAGGCCGAAGTCGCTCAGGTAGAAGAGGGTGTGCGCGACCTTGCAGGCGTCCAGGTCGGCGACGGGCAGCGGGCCGGCGAGGGGGAGCGGACTCGCCTCGTACAGCTCCTCGTACGGGGCGAACTCGTGCTCGGCGGCCGCGAGATCGGAGTAGTACCGGGCTTCCAGGTGGACGAACGGCGGTTTCCGGCCCGGCTCCAGGTAGCGGTCGGCCGCCAGCCGGTCCAGCAGGGCACGGGGCGCACCGGTGGCCGGCCCGCCCGGCGCCAGCGCCGCGTACATGAGCGCGAACTGGCCCGCGCGCCCTCCGTCGAGGGCGAGGAGCCGGGTGAAGTCGGGGCGCTGCCAGGTCACTTCGACCACCCGGCTCACTTCGGCCAGGGCGGGGTCCGCGGGGGCGCACTTCTCCCAGTACCGGCGCAACAGCGCGAGCTGTAGGAGGGCCTTCGCGCGGGGGACCTCCGGTATCTCGGCGTGTGCGGCGGGGGAGTCGAGGTAGGCCGCGTGGAGCCGGACCCACTGCCGCGAGTTCGCCGCCAGGCTGGTCACGGCCTCGTCCAGGCTTGTTGATCGGGTACTCATGGTTCTCCTTTGACGAAGCGGAGGCCTCGGCGGCGGGCCGGAGCGCACCCGGCCGGGACGGCCTAGGCGGCGGAGGCGACGGAGGCGGCGGTGACGCGGGCCGGGGGAGCGGTGGTCGCCCCGGCCACCCGCTCGACGGCGTCGGCCGCGCGGGCCGCGCCGTCCATCGCGGCCAGCCTGCCGCCGAGGACGTGGGCGCGGGCCCGCAGGCCGTCGTCCCGCCACGCGGACTCCAGCAGCGCCGAAGCCTGTCCGGCGGGGCTCTTCGGGAAGTGCACGGCCACGCCGGCCCGCAGGCAGGCGGCGGTGAGCAGGGGCTGCTCCGAGCCGTTGGGCGACAGCGCGAGGGGCCGCCCGCGCAGCAGCGCGGCCAGCACGGGAGCGGAGGTGCCGCTGCTCAGCACGAGGCCGGCGCGGTCCACGAGCGGTCCCATCCAGCGCTTGCGGACCAGCAGGACGTCGGCACCCGGGGCGGGCTGCGGGTCGGTGGACCGGCCCTGCTCGACCACGGCCTGGAAGGGGCCGCCGGTGAAGGCCTCGTTCAGCCGCGGCCACAGGGTCTTGCCCTCGAAGAAGCGGCCGAGATGGACGTAGACGACGGGTTTGCCGTTCCGCGACAGGTGGTCCTCGATCGCCCCGACCTCCGCGGGGTCGGGCGTCGGCTCCCAGGACAGCGGCCCCACGTGCTGGATTCGCTCCGGCAGCCGCGCGCCCGGATACTCCAGTTCCGGGTCCCCGCGCAGCAGCAGCGCGTCGCCCAGCAGGGGTTCGTCCCCCCAGCGGGGGGCGCGCCCGGCCAGACCGGCCTGCTCCCGGAGCTCGGTGTAGATTCCCAGGCAGCCCTCGGTCCGGCTCCGCCGGGTCCGGCCCAGGTGCGGCTCGTCGTCGCCGCCCGACCGGTAGTCCCACAGGTGTGCCGCGAGCCCGACCACCACGACCGGGATGTCCAGCGTCTCGGCGGCGAGCAGGGCGCCGTTGCAGAGGACGGAGGTGACCAGCAGGTCGGCCCCCGTGTCCCGGGCCGCGCGGACGATCGCCTGGTGCTGCGCCGCGCCGTTCGGTCCCCACCACGTGGCGGAGAACGCCCGGTGGCCGCCGAAGTCCTCGGCCGCCGCGAACGGCAGTCCGGCATCGGCGGCGACGGGCGCTGCGGTGGACCGGCCCAGCACACTGACGTGATGGCCCCGGCGCCGTAGTTCACGGCCGGCCGCGATCGCCGGGTAGAGGTAGCCGCCGTCACTGAGCGGGCAGAGAAGGATGTTCATGGTGTGCCGCTCCTCGGGGTGGCGGTTTCCGGGGACCGAGCCGGCCGCGGGCCCCCGGCCCCGGGCAGGATCTGCCGAGAGCCGGGGGCCCGCGCGGTGCTCAGCCTCGATGAAGCGATGTCACATCTCGTGCGAGTTGTTGATGACGCAGCCGCCGCCGTCGGAGATGCCGTCCTCGCTGTGGGCGACGACCTCGATGTCCTCGTTCTCGGTCTCGGCCTCGGGGTTGATGTTCTCGCTCATGTTCTTCTCCTTCGTTTCGCCGGCGTCGTTTCCGCCGTCTGAGAAGAAAGTTACGGACCCCGGGTACGGGAACGCCTGGCCACCGGTTCGGCGCCGGTATACGCCCAGCTCAATGACGCGGAACGCCCCGAAATCCCCGCCGCACACCCCTCCTTGGCCCGCCGCCCGACCGCGCTGACCTGCGGATGAACCGATCCCCAGGCGTTGGTGAACCGGAAGCCTGCCGCACCCGGGCACGATCCGGGCCATGCCCGCGCGCGACCCGCGTGCGCGGTACGAGCTATGGAGGATCAGACGTGGAGCTCGCGGAGCTCATCGGCCTGCGGCCGGTGCCCTGTGGCGGCCTGCTGGTGGCACTCACCCGCCGCTGCCCCATGAGCTGTGCACACTGCTCCACCGGCTCCTCCATGGCGGCCACCGAGCAGCCCGACCCGCGGCACCTGCTGCGCTTCATCGGCTCGTTCGGCGCCGAGGACCGCCCCGACGTGGTCATGCTCACCGGCGGCGAACCGCTGCTGCTGCCGGAACTGGCCGCCCGCCTGGCCGGTCTCGCCCGCGCCGCGGGCTCCCGCGTGGCGCTCCTGAGCGGCATGTTCTTCGCCCGCGAGGGACGCGTCCCGGACCGGATCATGCGGGCCATCACGGCCCTCGACCACTTCTCGGCCAGCATGGACGTCCACCACGAGCGCGAAGTCCCCCGCGCGCAGGTGCTGCGCGCCCTGCGGGCCGTCCTCGACGCCGGGATCCCGGCCAGCGTCCACCTCACCGGCACCGGCCCGGACGACCCGTACCTGGCGGACGCCGTCGCCGACGTCCGCCGCGCCTTCGCCGGCCGGGTGCCCCTGCTCGTCAACGAGGTCCGGCCGCTCGGCCGCGCCACGGGCCTCGTCCCGGCGACCCCGCCCGGACCGGACGGCTCCCGGGCGACCCCGTGCACCCTCGCGGCCTGGCCGGTCGTCGCCTTCGACGGGACCGTGGCCGCCTGCTGCAACCAGTGGACGGTCGACCGCCGCCCCGTCCCCGAGCACCTGCGGCTCGGACACATCGCCGACGACGACTGGCCGGCCGTCCGCGCCCGCTCCCTCGGCTCCCCGGTGCTGCGGATGCTGCGTTCCGTCGGCCCCCTGCGGCTGCACGACCGCTACGGCACCGCGCCCGCCCCGGCCGGCTACTGCCGCGGCTGCCACGCGCTCGCCGACCGCCCCGACGTCCTCGCGGGCGCCGCCCGCGACGGCGGCGGCCGGGTCGGCGAGCTCCTCGACCGGCTCAGCGCCCAGCAGCAGCTCGCCGCCGGACCCGCCGCCCTGGTCGCCCGCATGGGCTGCGCCCGCTACGCGCACCTGGTCGAGTCGCTTCCCGCGGCAGGGGAGAGCAGCCCATGACCGCCACCGCGTCCCTCGCGCTCAGGACCAAGCTCGCGCCCACCACCGCCGTCCTGAGGGCGGCGACCGCGGTCCTCTGGAGACCGGAGGGACTACGCGAGCGGTACCCGCGCTACCTGGCGGCCATGTACCCGCTCGTACGGGCGTCGGTGCCCCTGCTGGAGCGGGCCGCCGCGCGGTGCGCCGAACTGGACGACCCGGCCGCGCGGCCCCTCGCGGCGTACTACGCCCGCCACGCCGAGGAGGAGCGCGACCACGACACCTGGCTGCTGGAGGACCTCGCCGCCGTCGGCGCCGGGCCCGCCGCCGTACCGCACCCCGTCGTCGTCGAACTCGCCGGAGCGCAGTACTACCGGATCGAGCACGAACACCCCGTCGCGCTGCTCGGGTACATCGCGGTCCTGGAGGGCAACGCCCCCGGGCCCCGGCTCGCCGCCCGCCTCGCCGAGGTCACGGGGTTCCCCGAGGCCGCGTTCCGCACCCTCAGGGAACACGCCGCGCTCGACGGCGGCCACCTCGACGACCTCCACCGGGTGCTCGACGCGCTCGCGCCGCCCCCGGACCGGCAGACCGCCGTCTCGGTCAGCGCGCTGCACACGGCGAGCCTGCTCACCCGGCTCTTCCTCTCCCTCGCCACCGACCCCGGAGGACACCCGTGACCGACGACCCCGCCCCGCACGACGGCACCCCGTCCGAACCCACCCTGGAGGCGCTGGCCGCCGCGGGCTTCGACCTCGACGCCCTCAGCGAGGAACAGCACGCCGTCCTGCGCGCCCTGGCCCCGGAGGAACTGGCCCTGCTCGTCGACATCAGGGGACGGCTCGACGCGGCCGCCCCCGAGGTGCAGGCCCACGCCGACGTCGCGGGCGGCGCCCTCTTCTGACCCCGGCCGCCCGCCGCCCCGTCCACCGGAGGAACCCATGCCCTGCACCTCGTGCCGGAGCGCACTGCCGCCCGGCGCCCGGTTCTGCCCTTTCTGCGGCAGCCCGTGCGCCCCCGGGCCGGTCACGGCCAAGCCGACCGGCCGCAAGGTGGTGACCGTCCTCTTCTGCGACCTGGTGGGCTCCACGGCGCTCTCCGGAGCGCTCGACGCGGAGACCCTGCGCTCGGTGACGCTCCGCTGGTTCGACCTGATGCGGCTGCGGATCGAGGAACAGGGCGGCACCGTCGAGAAGTTCATCGGGGACGCCGTGATGGCCGTCTTCGGCGTGCCGACCGTGCGGGAGGACGACGCCCGCCGGGCGGTCGCCGCCGCCCTGGCCATGCGCGAGGCCCTCGACGGGCTCAACGACCGGCTGGAGCAGGGCGTCGGCGTACGGCTGGACATGCGCATCGGCCTCAACACCGGCCAGGCCGTCACCGGTTCGGCGACCCTGCGGCAGGCGATGGTCTCCGGCGAGGTCGTCAACGTCGCCGCACGCCTGGAACAGAACGCCGCCGCCGGGGAGATCCTCATCGGACCGGACACCCTCGCCGCCGCCGGACCGGGCCTGCGGACGACGCAGACCGGCCCGCTCCTGCTCAAGGGCAAGAGCGACCGGGTCGCCGCCCACCGCCTGCTCGGCCTCGACGAGGAGGAGGGCCCGGAGGCGCTGCGCCGCTTCGACCTCGCCTTCATCGGCCGCGGCCGCGAACTCGGCCTCCTCGACCGGGCGTGGGACCGCGTGCTGCTGACCCGCCGGGCCGACCGCGTGGTCGTCGGCGGGGAGGCGGGCCAGGGCAAGACCCGGCTCGTGCGCGAGTGGCTCCACCGGGCCGCGGCCACCCCCCGCGGCCCGCGGCACGGCGTCGGGCGCTGCCGGGACCGCGGCGAACAGCCCAGCCTCGGACCGCTCGCCGACGCCGTCGCCGACCTGCTGAGGACCGGCGCACCGGCCGCGCCGTCGCCCGAACTGGACCTGCTCCACCAGGGCCTGCTCCTCAACGGGACGCCCCACCCGTCGCCGGCCGACACCAGCGCCGCGCTCGCCAAGGTCCTGGCGCGGCTCGCCGCGGCGCACCCCGTGGTCCTGGTGATCGACGACTGCCACTGGGCCGCGCAGCCCCTCTTCGACGCCCTCGACCGGCTGCTGAAGGCCCTCACCGACGCGCCCGTCCTCATCGTCCTGCTCACCCGCCCCCAGCTGTTCGACGCACGACCCGAACTGGCCCTGGACGCCGTGCCGCTCGGCGGACTCTCCGACACCGAGGCCCAGCTCCTCGCGGCCGAGCTGACCGGCGGCACGGCCCACGGCGAGCCGCTCGGCCCCCTCGTCCTGGCCCGCGTCGGCGGAAACCCGCTGCACCTGGAGCAACTGCTGGTCGCCGGCGACCCCGTCGACGCGGACACCGTCCCGCTCCCGCTCCAGGCCCTGATCGGCGCCCGGATCGACGCCCTCGACCCGCCCGAGCACCAGGCCCTGGGCCTGGCGTCCGTCCTGGGCGGCGACTTCACCCCCGGCGAACTGACCGAGCTCGCCGCGGATCCCGCACCGGCCTGGACCGGGCCCGAGCTGCGGACCCTGCTGCACCGGCTGGTCCGACACCGCCTGATCAGGCCGGACGGCGGGGCGTTCCGCTTCGCCGGAGGGCTGGTCCAGGAGGTCGTCTACGCCAGCCAGTCCAAGCAGGACCGGGCCGACCGGCACGAACGGGCCTCCCGGCTGGACTCGGTGCGCGGACGGGGCGCCGCGGCGATCGGGGGCCATCTGGAGCAGGCCTACCGGTACCGGATCGAGCTGGGCGCCCAGGACGCGCACACCGACGGGCTGCGCCGCGACGCCGCCGACGCGCTCGCCGAGGCCGGGCGGCTGGCGCTGGCCCACGCCGACCCGGTGTGGGCGGCCGACGTACTGTCCCGGGCCGCGGCCCGCTACGCGCCGGGCGAGCCGGGCAGCACCGCGGCCCGCCGGCGGCTCGGCCAGACGCTGCTGGACCTGGGGCGCGGCACCGAGGGCAGGGCACTGCTCGAAGGGGTACTGGCCGAGGCCCCGGCCGGCGGCGGGGACGCGGTGGAGACCGCGCACGCCCGCCTCGCCCTCGCCTCGGCCGGCCGGTCCGCACGCGCGGACGGTTCACCGGACGAGTCACCGGCGGAGGCCGCCGGCGCCACCCTGCCGGTCTTCGCGGCGGCCGGCGACGACCTCGGCCAGGCCAGGGCCTGCCTGCGCCTCGCCCAGCGGGCGCAGGAACAGGGCCTGCACGGGGAGGCGGAGCACCTGCTCGCCGGCGCGCTGGACCACGCGGTACGCGCCGACGCCGAGCCGGAGCGGGCCGCGGCCCTCGGCGCGCTGGGGGTCTCGCTCTGGCGCGGCCCCCAGCCGGTCGTGGACGCGGTGGCCCGCTGCCGCGCGCTCCTCGCCGACCAGGGGGCCGGCCGCCGGGCCGTCCGGCTGACGCTCAACTGCCCCCTGGCCGTGCTGTTGGCCCTCCACGACGACCGCGACGGGGCCCTGGCCTGCCTCGCGGAGGCCGAACACCTCGCGCAACGGCTCGGCTACGCCGAGGCCGGCGCCTTCCTGCCGATCTTCACCGCGACCGTGGCCGATCTGACGGGCCGGCACGAGGAAGCACTCCTGAGCCTGGAGCGGGCCGCCGCCGCCGCGCGGGACCTGGGCGCCACCGCGCTGCTGCGCGGCGCCCGGCTGGACGCCGCCCGCATCCGACTGGACCTCGGCGACTGGCGCACCGCCCACGACGCCCTCTCCGAACTGGACGGGGAGCGGGCCCAGCCGGCCCGGCCGCGCGCCGAATCCGCGGACCTCGACGGACTGCGCGCCCGGATCGCCGCCGAACGGGGACAGGCCGCGGCCGCGACCCGGCTGGCCGCCCGGGCGCTGGCCACCGCCGCCCGCACCGACTCACCCGTCGTCCAGGGCACCGCCGCCCTCGACCTCGCCCGTACCGACCTCGCGCTGGGCCGCCCGGCCGACGCGGCAGCGGCGGCGACGCGCGCCCGCCGGCGCTTCGCGGCGAAGGGCCACCTGCCCGCCGTACGCCAGGCCGACGCCGTGCTCTCCCGCTGCCCCACCCGCTCGCCCTGGCACGGGCCCGCCGTCGCACGGGACACCGGAGCCGGAAAGGAAACACCACGATGACCACCGCGCAGCAGCCGGCGCCCGCACTCACCTGGGGCCTGCGGGGGCGGGGCCCCTCGGACGTCCCCGTGGAGGCCGACGGCCCACCGGACCTGCCCGAGGAGGGCCTCCCCGGCGGCACCGGACGCGGCGTTCGCGTCTGCGTCGTCGATTCGGGCGTCGAACGGGACCACCCCATGGTCGGCCCCGTCGACGGCTCGTGGCGGGTCTTCAAGGACGAGGACGGGATCCACGTCGAGGAGACGGACGAAGGCGACCTCTGCGGTCACGGCACCGCCTGCGCCGGGATCATCCGCCGCACCGCACCGGACTGCGAGCTGTCCAGCGTCCGGGTGCTCGGCGACCGGTTCTCCGGCAGCGGGGACGTCCTCCTCGAAGGGATCCGGTGGGCCGTGCGCCGCCGGTTCGACGTGATCAACCTCAGCCTGTCCACCACCCACGAGCGCTTCGTGGACGAACTGCGCCGACTGGCCGACGAGGCGTACTTCCAGCAGACCGTGATCGTCGCCTCCGCGCACAACACGAGGGTGGAGAGCTTCCCCTGGCGGTTCTCCTCGGTGATCTCGGTCGGCAGCCACCAGGAGGACGACCCCGACCTCCACCTCTACAACCCCGAGCCCCCGGTGGAGTTCTTCGCCCCGGGCCAGAAGGTCCAGGTGGCGTGGCTCGGTGGCACCTCGATCCGCAGCTCCGGCAACAGCTACGCCACCCCGTTCATCGCCGGGCTGTGCGCGCGGATCCTGTCGAGCAGCCCCCGGCTGACGCCGTTCCAGCTGAAGAACGCCCTGTACCTGTCCGCAGCCAACGTCCGTGTCCACGGAAGGGAAGCCCCATGACCCAGACGATCGCCCCCGCCGTGCCCGCAGCACCCCGGCCGGATCCGGCCGTGGCGGAGCTGCTGCGCTCGGTGGTGGACACCGCACGCGCCATCTTCGGCGCGCAGGCGAGCTCCATCCTGCTCCTGGACGCCGCGGCGGACGAGCTCGTCTTCGAGGCCGTCTCCGGACAGGGACAGGACTTCCTGGTGGGCCGCCGGTTCCCGGCGGGCCGGGGGATCGCCGGCTGGGTCGCCGCCTCGGGGGAGCCGATGGTGGTCGACGACCTGCACGAGAGCACGTCCTTCGACCGGGACATCGCGAAGTCCACCGGCTACGTCCCGAACGCGCTGATGGCCGCCCCCCTCGTCCGCGGGGAGCGGGTCCTCGGCGTCCTGGAGGTGCTCGACCCGTCCCCGCAGTCCCGCTCCGGCCTGCCGGAACTGGACCTGCTGGGCCTCTTCGCCCGCCAGGCCGCCGTGGCCCTGCACGTCCTGACCGCCCGCGCACCCGTGCCGACCCCGGAATCCCCCTCGCGCACCGAGCTCCTGAACCTGCTCTCCCAGGCCCGCACCCTCCTCGGAGAGTGACCGGCACCGCGCGCGGGTGAGGGCGCCCGGCCGGGGCGCTCCGCCGTCAGGCGCCGCTCGCGGCCGGCCGCCGGGCCGGTGTCACCGGCCCCTGCTCCACCCGGACGTGGCGGAGTACGCGTCGACGAGGTCCACGACGAACACCAGGGTCGACCCCGCCGGGATCAAGGGCGACGGCGACTGCTTCCCGTAGCCGAGACGCGGGGGAACGACGAGCTCGCGCCGGCCGCCGACCCTCATCCCCCGCACCCCCCGGTCCCAGCCCTTGATGACCTTGCCGCCGCCCAGGGCGAACTTGTACGGCTCGCCCCGGTCCCAGGAGGAGTCGAACTCCTTGCCGGTCTCGAAGGTCACCCCCACGTAGTGGACCTTGACCACCATGCCCGCCTTCACCTCGGGCCCGTCCCCGACGACGAGGTCCCGAACGGTCAGCTCGACAGGAGCGTCCCCCCGGGGCACCTCCACCCCGGGCTTGGCCGACTCACCCACCACAACCTCCTCCATCCACGGACCCCCCCACGCTACCGGCGATCCACCACGCCACCGCGCTCCGGATCAAGCGGGCCGTGAAACGCCGGCTCGTGCAGTCCGAAAACCCCTTGCTCCCCGGTCCGCCTGCTTGGTGGGATGCAGGGGCTTCGACGGCGGGAGGGGACGGTTTGGCGGTGTTCGGGTGTGCGGGCTGCGGTGCGATCCTGACGGCGGCGGTGTCGGAGGTGGCGTTGCCGGTCCACCTGGCGGACACCCACTGGGAGACGCTGCACCCGCCACTGCTGGAGGCCGGTTCCTACGCCATCGACCCCGAGCCGTACGGACCGCCATGGCGGCAGTGGGACGAGGTCGGGGCCCACGAGGCGGCGGAGCGGGGTCACTTCGCGCCGTTCGGCGCGTTGTCCGACGGTCCGTCGGACACCGTCCTCCTCGCGCCCGGCGACATGCGCGGCACCAGGCTGATCCTGGAGCGGGCCGGGGGCTCCTGCAGGGGGATCGACGGGAGGGACGGGCCGAACCTTGCCTGTCCGGACTGCGATCTGCCGGTCGGAACGAGGATGGACGACTGCGGGTGCTGGCAGGTCGTCCGGCTCGTCCCGCAGGCGGTGGTGCGGCTGCCCGGTCCGCCTGAGCGGCCGATCATGGACTGGGCGGAGCTGCTGGCCACCGGCGCGCTGGGGCACCGGCTGAGCGAGTACGGGGACATCCCGGCAGGTGTGGCTCTCGCTCAGGTGGTGGTGGCCGCCGGGGGCGCACCGGTCGATGTGGCGCCCGGGCCGGTCGCTGAGCTCCTCGGCCGGGCACTCGGCGTGCTGCTGCCCGCCGGGGAAGGCGCGAAGCGGCTGGACCTGGCGGGGCCGGGGTTCGGCGAGCCGGCCGCCGACCTGGTGCTGGTGCCGGTCCATCCGCAGACCGGAGAGATGTGGCAGCCGTGTGCCGGGGCGGTGCCGGTACCCATGGATGCCGCGCTCTGGGCGGAGCTCGCCTTCCCGCCCCACCGGACCCGGCTGCCGGTGGTCGGCGGGCTGCCGGCAGGCGTGGAACGGGACGACCCGCTCCCCCCGCACCCGTTGTACCCGTTGCATCCGTCCAGAGCCGCGTTCCGCTCCACGCTCGCTCGGATGCCCGCCGTCAGGGAGCCCTGGTTGCGGGCGATCTACGACCGGGGATGCCGGCCCTGACCGCCACTACGGTCCGTCGCGTGGTCGGCGGACACTCCGCCCGCCGTTCCGAGAGGGCCCGGCTCGCCGCCGAGACCGGCGGGGTCCCGGACCGGCCGCCTTTTGCCGCCGGGCGGCCGGGACACCCGGAGGCGTGCCCCGGCCCGTCGGGTCAGACGGCGGCCGGCTGCTTCCCGGCGAGGGAGGAGGCGAAGGGCGCCGGGGCGTCGGCGGACTTCCGCATGCCCTTGAGCAGCACCACCACTGCCGTGGTGACCACCGTGCCCGCCGCGACCGCGACCAGGTACAGGAACGGGCTGCCGATCAGGGGGAGCACCCAGATCCCGCCGTGCGGGGCACGCAGGGTGGAGCCGAAGGCCATCACCAGGCCACCGGCGGTCATGCTGCCGGCGATGCCCGCCGGGATGACCCGCAGCGGGTCGGCCGCCGCGAACGGGATCGCGCCCTCGGTGATGAACGAGGCGCCGAGCACCCAGGCGGCCTTCCCGTTCTCCCGCTCCTCGGGGGTGAACAGCCTGCGCCGGACCACGGTCGCCAGGGCCATGCCCAGCGGCGGGGTCATGCCGGCGGCCATCACGGCAGCCATCACCTTGAGGCTGCCGGCGTCCGGGGTGGTGCCCGCCGTGGTGAGCACACCGGCCGCGAACGTGTAGGCGACCTTGTTGAGCGGGCCTCCCATGTCGAAGGCCATCATCGCGCCGAGCAGCACGCCGAGCAGGATCGCGTTGGAGCCGGAGAGGCCGTTCAGCCAGTCGGTCAGGCCGTTCATCGCCGAGGCGATCGGCGAGCCGACCACCACGAACATCAGGAAGCCGACCGCCGCCACCGACAGCAGCGGGATCACCACGACCGGCATGATGCCCTTGATCGCCCGGGGCACGTTCCAGCGGACCATCCACAGCACCAGGAAGCCCGCGGCCAGGCCTGACACGATGCCGCCGAGGAAGCCCGCGCCGACCGCCACCGAGACGGCACCGCCGGCGATGCCGGCGGCCAGCGCCGCCCGGTCCGCGACCGCCCAGGCGATGTACCCGGAGAGGACGGGGACCAGGAAGCCGAAGGAGGTCTTGCCAGTCTGGAACAGCATCGCCGCCCAGCTGTGCGAGGAGGTCCAGTCGAAGTGGCCCAGCACGGACGGCGCGGAGGCGATCTGGTAGCCGCCTATCGCGAAGGCGAGCGCGATCAGCAGGCCGCCGGCCGCGACGAACGGGATCATGTAGCTGACGCCCGTCATCAGGTACGTGCGCAGCCGCTGCGCCCAGTGCTCGCCCGCAGGTGCGCTCGGCGCGGCGACCGGGGTGGTGGCCGTACGCGCGCCGCCACCGGCTGCCGTGACCAGTCCGGCGGCCTGCGCGATCAGGTCGTCGGCACGGTTGACCCCGGCCTTGACGCCCACGTCCACGGTCGGCTTGCCGGCGAAGCGGGCCCGGTCCCGTATCTCCACGTCATGAGCGAAGATCACCGCGTCGGCTGCCGCGATGACCTCGGGGTCGAGCGGCGTCGTCCCGGCCGACCCCTGGGTCTCGACCCGGATCCGAGCCCCCGCCCGGGCGGCGGCCAGTTCCAGGGCCTTGGCGGCCATGTACGTGTGGGCGATGCCGGTCGGGCAGGAGGTCACCGCGACGAGCCGCAGCCCGCCGTCGGAGGCGGACGGCTCCGGAGCGGCGGTCGCCGGGGCGGCGGTCGTCCTCGGGGCCGCGACCGTCTCCGAGGCCTGGGCCGTCTCGGGAGCGGCAGCCGGCGCCTCCTCGCCGTTGATCCGCGCCGCGACCGCGCCGGGGCTCTCGGCGTCGCGCAGGGCGCCGGTGAAAGCGGGGTCCATGAGGCGGCGGGCCAGCGCGGCGAGGATCTGCAGATGAGTGTCGTCCGCACCGGCCGGAGCCGCGATCATGAAGATCAGGTCGGCGGGCCGTCCGTCCGGGGCGTCGAAGTCCACGCCCCGGGCACTGCGGCCGAAGGCCAGGCTCGGCCGCGTGACGTGGGGCGATCGGCAGTGCGGAATGCCGATCCCCTCGCCCATTCCGGTCGGGGCCTGGGCCTCCCGGGCGGCGATGTCGGCGAGGAAGCCGTCGAGGTCGGTGACCCGGCCCTCGGCGACCAGCCGCTGGGCGAGGACGCGGAGGGCTTCGTTCTTGTCCTCGGGGGCGAGGTGGAGATCGACGAGTGCGGGAGTGATCAGCCCGCTGGTCTCGCTCATCGTGTCGGTCATCGTGTCGATCCTTCGACTGGTTCCTGACAGTGTCCCTTGCCCCCGGAAAGCGGTGCCCTTCCGTCCCACACGGTCGGGCGTGCTGCCCCCTGGGGACGACGCCGTCCCCAGGAGGTCGTTCTCAGCCGCGGAGCGGCCGGTCGAGCGGGAGGTCCGCCGTCACGACCACCGCGGCCGGGTCCAGATGGGCCGGGGTCGGCATGACGCTCCCCGGCAGTTGTACGGCGGCGGCGCCGTGCGCCAGGGCCGCCACGAGGGCCTCGGGGCCGGTGCCGCCCGCGCCGAGGAAACCCGCGAGCGAGGCGTCGCCCGCTCCCACGTCGCTGCGGACGGCGGAGACCGGTGCGCTGCCGTACCAGCTCTCCTCGGCGACGAGCAGCATCCCGTCCGCACCGAGGCTGGCGAGGACCTGCCGGGCTCCGCGCTCGCGCAGCTCCCGGGCCGCGTCCACGGCGTCGCCGACGGTGCGGACCGGGCGGCCCACCGCCTCCGCGAGTTCCTCCCGGTTGGGCTTGACCACGTCGGGGCGGGCCGAGAGCGCGGCCAGCAGCGCGGGACCGGAGGTGTCGAGGGCGATCCGGGCGCCGCCCGAGTGCGCCTGGGCGACCACGTCCGCGTACCACTCGGGTGGGAGGCCGCGCGGCAGGCTGCCGCAGCAGGCGAGCCACCGCACGTCGCTCCCGGCGCCCTGCCCGGTCTTCTGGGCATCACGGACGAGCGCGAGCAGTGCGGCCGACTCGGCGGCGCTGAGTTCGGGGCCCACGGCGTTGATCTTCGTGAGGCTGCCGCCGTCCTCGGCGATCGAGACGTTGATCCGCGTGTCGCCCGAGATGGCGACCGCCGCGACGTCGATGCCCTGGCGGCGCAACAGGTCGGCGAGGAGTTGCCCGGAGGGGCCGCCCAGGGGAAGGACCGCGCTGGTGCGGTGGCCGGCGGCCGTGAGCGCGCGGGAGACGTTGACTCCCTTGCCGCCCGGATCGAGCCGGTCGCGCGAGGCCCGGTTGACCTCGCCCGGGACGAGGGTTCCCAGTTCGTAGGTGCGATCGAGGCTGGGGTTCGGGGTGATGGTGACGATCATGCGCGGATGACTTCCGGTCCGTGGTTCTCGATCCCGGCGGCCTGCTCGTCCGTCAGCCCGGTGTCCGTGACCAGCACGTCCACCTGGTCCAGCGAGCCGAAGTGGGCGAAGTGGCGGGCGCCGTACTTGGAGGAGTCCGCCACCAGGACGACCCGCCGGGCACTGGTGAGCATGGCTCGTTTCACGGCTGCCTCGGCGAGGTCCGGCGTCGAGAGGCCGCCCTCCGGGGAAAAGCCGTTGGTGGCGATCACCGCGACGTCCGCGTGGACGTCCGCCAGGTCGCGCAGCGCCCACGCGTCGACGGCGGCCTGGGTGCGGTGGCGCAGTCGGCCGCCCACCAGGTGGAGGGTGAGCCCGGGGTGGTCGGCCAGCCGGGCGGCGACCGGGAGCGCGTTGGTGACGACGGTGAGCCCGCAGTCTGCGGGCAGCAGTCCGGCCAGCCGGGAGACGGTCGTCCCGGCGTCAAGGATCACGCTGCCCTCTGCGGGCAGCAGGCCGAGGGCTGCCCTGGCGATGCGTTCCTTCTCGGTCGCGGCCGTGGAATCCCGTTCGGCCAGACCGGGCTCCAGGTGCAGTGCGCCGGCGGGCAGCGCGCCGCCGTGCACCCGGTGCAGCAGACCCGCCCGGTCGAGGGCGCTCAGGTCACGCCGGATGGTCTCCTGCGTGACGCCGAAGTCCTCGGCGAGTGTCGGCACGTCCACCCTGCCCTGCTTCTGCGCGAGGCGGAGGATCTCTTGCTGCCGCTCGGGTGCGTACATGTGGGATTGAGTCCGTTTCATGTCTGTTCGCGCTTGCTTCAGGCCGACCATACGCGCTCCGACCGAAAAAGCAAGAGGTCGTACGGGCTCTGCGCTCATCTTTGAGTTTGCCCGAATCTGTTGACATCGGCCGACGATCGGACGTAGAACCAACCGGAACAACACGTTGACGGGCTTGAAACCACGGCCCGCCGCCCGGCGCTCCGCCACCGCCCCCGTACCGCGGAGACCGGGCCCCGAACACCGTGGCCCCCTCCCCGGCCGACCCGGATCCCACCCGGGCCGGCGCCCGTCGTCCGCTCATCCCCTCCGCTCATCTCCTCCGCCCCTCTCCTCCAAGGACCTCCCATGCACTCGATCCAGGTCACCGTCGGCTCCCGCAGCGGCCTGCACGCCCGCCCGGCTTCCCTGTTCGTCCAGGCCGCGGCCCGCCAGCCGGTCAAGGTCACCGTCGGCCGCCCGGGGCAGGCCCCGGTCGACGCCCGCAGCCTGCTCTCCGTCCTCGCCCTCGCCGCCGGCTGCGGCGAGGCCCTGGAGCTCACCGCGACCGGCGACCGGGCACAGGACTCGCTGAAGGCGCTCGCCGACCTGCTCGCCTCCGACCTCGACGCAGCGGCATGAGCGATCCGATCCGCGGGATCGGCGTCGGCATGGGCAGCGCCGCGGGCCCGGTCGCCCGGATGGCGCCCGTACCCGCGCTGCCCGCACCGAGGCCCGTCGCCGACCCGGCCGCCGAGGCGGCGGCGGTCCGCGCCGCCCTCGGTGCGGTCGTCGCCGATCTGGACGAGCGAGCCGCCCGCGTGCGCGGCCCCGCTCGCGACGTGCTCGCCGCGCAGGCCCTGATGGCCGCCGATCCGGTCCTCGCCGACGCGGCGGCCGCCCTGGCCGAACGGGGTACCGACGGGGCCCACGCGCTCGCCACCGCCTTCGACGGGTTCCGCACCGCGCTGGTCGCCGCCGGCGGTCATTTCGCGGAACGCGTCGCCGACCTGGACGACCTGCGCGACCGCGCGGTGGCGCACCTGCTGGGCCTGCCCGTGCCCGGTCTGCCCGACCCGGGACACCCGTACGTCCTGGTCGCCGAGGACCTGGCGCCCGCCGACACGGCGCTGCTCGACCCCGCCCGGGTGCTGGCCCTGGTCACCGTCCGCGGCGGGCCGACCAGTCACACGGCCATCCTCGCCAAGGCACTCGGCGTCCCCGCCGTGGTCGGCTGCGCCGGCGCCATGGAGCTCCAGGACGGCCGGCAGGTCCTGGTGCACGGCGCGGACGGCGTGGTCGAGCCCGACCCGAGCCCGGAGTCGCTCGGGCGGGCCGCCGAACGGGAGCACCGCCGCCGCGAGCTGACGGCCCGGGTCCAGGGGCCGGGCCGCACGGCGGACGGCCATCCGGTCGCACTCCTCGTCAACCTCGGAGCGCCGCACGAGCTGCCCGGCGCGGCCGCGGCCGACGCCGAGGGCGTGGGCCTCTTCCGCACCGAGTTCCTCTTCCTGGACCGCGCCGAGGCACCGGGCCTCGCCGAACAGGCCGCCGCCTACCGGCGGGTCTTCGCGGCCTTCGCCGGCCGCCGGGTCGTCGTCCGCACGCTCGACGCGGGGGCGGACAAGCCGCTGCCCTTCGCCACGGCCGCCGATGAGGAGAACCCGGCCCTCGGCGTCCGCGGCCTGCGCACGGCCGCCCGCGACCCCCAACTGCTGGAGACCCAGCTCGCCGCGATCGCCGAGGCCGCCGAGGGCGGCGCCGCGCAGGTGTGGGTGATGGCCCCGATGGTGTCGGTGCCGTCCGAGGCCGCCGAGTTCGCCGCCCGGGTCCGCGCGCACGGCCTGCCGCTGGCCGGCGCCATGATCGAGGTCCCGGCGGCCGCCCTGCGGACCGACCGGCTGGCGGAGGTCTGCGACTTCTTCAGCATCGGTACCAACGACCTGGCCCAGTACACCTTCGCGGCCGACCGCACGCTCGGCTCCCTCGCCGAGCTCCTCGACCCGTGGCAGCCGGCCCTGCTCACGCTGGTCGCCTCCGCCGCCCGGTCCGCGGCCGCACACGGCCGTCCGATCGGCGTGTGCGGTGAGGCGGCCGCCGACCCGACGCTCGCCCTGGTACTGGTCGGCCTGGGCATCACCAGCCTGTCGGCCGCGCCTGCCTCGCTCCCCGAGGTACGGGCGGCACTGGCCGCCCACACCCTCGCGGAGTGCCGCGAACTCGCCGAGCTGGCCCTGCACGCCGACGACGCCGCCGATGCCCGCGGCAAGGTCCGGTCGAGGGTCACGGGAGGCGGATGACCTTCCGGGTCATTCGAAGGCGGCGGCCGCCTCCTCCAGCGCGCGGGCCACGACCGCCGGGTCGTAGGGCGCGTGCGCGCCCGGGTCGTAGGTCACCGACCGCAGGCGGCCGGTGTAGCGGAAGCTGCGGTGGCGTTCGTAGACCGGCCAGGAGACCGGGGACTTGCGGTCCACGCCCACGCTGATGCCTTGCAGCGGCGCCATCCCGATGAGCTGGTGGACGCGGGCCGACCGGCCGGTCTCCACCCCGTCGATCAGGATGCGGAACTCCCAGCGCAGGCCCTCCACCGCGGTGGCCGAGAGCGTGACCCGCCGCCGGCCCGCCGGCAGCGGGCCGCCATCGGTCTCGTGCAGGTCGCCGTACTCGTTGTAGGCGAACCGCAGCCGCCCGTCCTCCACGTACAGGCTGTAGCCGCCGCCCTGGTCGCCGTGCGAGACCAGCACGCCCTGGTCCGAGGCGGCGTGCTCGTCGAGCTCGACGGTGACGTCGAAGGAACGGAAGGAGATGAGCCGCGAGGAGCGGTAGCGCTCCAGCTCGGGTGTGCCCGCCAGCAGGGTGAGGGGGCGGTGCAGCCGCTCCTCGGCGGGGTTGCGGCGGGCCAGCGCGCCGCTGCCGTCGGCGAGGGGGAAGACGCCGTTGCGCCAGGCCGCCGCCTCCCAGGCCGCGGCCAGTTCCTTCACCACCTCCGGGTGGTCCCGGGCGATGTCGGTGGTTTCGGTCGGGTCGGTGCGCAGGTCGTACAGGGCCCACTCACCGTCGTCGTACGGTGTGCCGGGACGGTGCAGCGTGACCAGTTTCCAGCCGTCGCGGTAGTAGCTGCGGTTGCCCGACATCTCGCAGTACTGCTCGGTGTGGGCGCCGGGGGCGCGCCCGTCGTGGAGGACGGGGGCGAAGCTGACGCCGTCGAGTTCCTGGGCGGGCCGCGAGCGCCACCGCTGCGGGCGCCGTACGCCCGCGAGTTCCAGGAGGGTGGGGGTGATGTCGGTGACGTACTGGTACTGCTGCCGGATCCCGGAGTCGTCCGCGGCCCGCCGCAGTCCCTCGGGCCAGGAGATGACGAACGGTACGCGCACGCCGCCGGCGTAGGTCTGGCCCTTGTAGAGCCGGAACGGGGTGTTGGAGGCCATGCCCCAGCCGCGCGGGTAGTGCACCAGGCTCTGCGGACCGCCGATGAGGTCGGTGTCCCGGTCCACGTCCTCGTTCCAGTCGTCCGGGACGGGCTGGTGGACGAAGCGGCTGAAGTAGCTGCGCGTGCCCTCGGCGCCGCCTTCGCCGGTGCCGCCGTTGTCGGAGGTGAAGACGACGATGGTGTTGTCGAGTTCGCCGAGCGCGCGCAGGGTGTCGGTGAGCCGCCCGAGGTTCTGGTCGATGTTGTCGACCATCGCCGCGTAGACCTCCATGTAGCGGGCGTAGCGGCGCTGTTGGTCGGGGGTCAGCTCGTCCCAGGGGCCTACGTCGTGGCCCGCCTCGGAGTTGCGTGCGGGCAGGGCGGTCCCCTCGGGGAAGAGACCGTCGGCGATCTGGCGGGCGAAGCGGGTGGTGCGCAGGGCGTCCCACCCGCCGTCGTAGCGCCCGCGCTGGCGTGCGATGTCGGCGGGCTTGGCCTGGAGGGGGCCGTGGACGGCATTGTGGGCGACGTACAGGAAGAACGGCTTGTCGGGGTCGTGCGCGCGCAGCGACTTCACCATGGCGATGGCCTCGTCGGTGATGTCGTCCGTGTAGTAGTAGCCGTCGGGCAGTTCGTCCACGTCCAGCGGGCTGTTGTCGCGGACCAGCTGGTGCGGGTGGAACAGGCTGGTCAGCCCCTCCAGGACGCCGTAGTAGCGGTCGAAGCCCTTCTGCAGCGGCCAGTTGCGCCGGTCGTCGGCGGCGTTGGACGCCGAGTCGCGGGTCAGGTGCCACTTGCCGACGGCGTACGTGGCGTAGCCCGCGTCGTGCAGGACCTCGGCCAGGGTGGGGACGTCCTCGCCGACCTCCATGCCGTAGCCGGGGAAACCCGGGTCGAAGTTGGCGACGGTCGAGTACCCGACCCGGTGCGGGTTGAGACCCGTGAGCAGGGCGGCGCGGGCGGGGGAGCACAGGGGCATGGTGTGGTAGTTGGCCAGCCGCAGACCGCCCTCGGCCAGGCCGTCGAGTACGGGGGTGGGGACCTCGGAGCCGAACGGGCCGATGTCGCTGTAGCCCATGTCGTCCACGAGGACCACGACGATGTTCGGGGCGCGCTCTCCGGGCCGGCGCGGCGGCTGCCAGGAGGGCTCGGACTCGGCGAAGGTACGGCCGACCCTTCCGGCGAAACCGGCGTAGGGATCGCGGCGGTTCGGGGTGCCGGGGGTATGCGGGCTGGTCATGGGTGGAGCTCCTTGGCAGAGGGCGGGGCGGTCCGGGGAACGGCACCTTGCCGCCGGCAGGCGCCCGCGCTGACCGGAAGCGCGGCGGGCGTCCGCTCCGCGTCGGCGGGTGCGGTTCATCGCAGGGGTCAGGAGCGCGTGGCGCGGTGCGCGAGGTGTGGCCGGCCGCGTCGCGCCGGGGTCCCGTCGGGCGGGAAGGGACACGGAGGCGGCTGGGGTCAGGCTGGAACCCCGGGAATCAGCGAGGACAGCCCGGCGACGGCACGGCACAGATCGCGCCGGCGTGCCGACAGAGGTCGACGTGCCTGCGGGAGATGAGCCGCACGGTCGGGGTCATGCGCGGCAGGTTGTCAGACCCCCGATGATTGGTCAAACGTCACCGTTCGTGCTCGTTCCCCCGCTCCCGGAGCCACGATCCGCTCCGGGCCGTCGCCCAGGTGCGAGCGCTGGAGCGGGTCGCCTTCGGGTGCGGGGCCGGCCGGCCGTGGCACCTGCCATACGGCCGCCACGCTGCGGCAACAACGGGCGGCGAGAATCGGCCCCGGGGCAGGGGCCGCACCCTCGTACCCCACTCATTCCACCCTGGAGCATTCCGTGACGCTGCTGACGACCTGGCCGGAGAGCGGCCCCGAGACCGTCGTACGCCGTACCTCAGAGCCCGCCGAGATCGCCGCGGCGCTGGCGCCGCTCGGGGTTCGCTACGAACGCCGGCCGGTGCGCGAGGACGTCCCGGTGGACGCCGACGGCGATGCCGTCCTCACCGCCTACCGGGCGGAGATCGACCGGCTGACCGCCGCGGAGGACTTCGCCACCGTCGACGTGGTCGCCCTGCACCCTGGCGAGGACCCCGGCTTCGCCGAGAGGGCGAAGGCCGCGCGGGAGAAGTTCCTGGAGGAACACACGCACGAGGACGACGACGAGGTGCGCTTCTTCGTCGCGGGCTCCGGCATTTTCTACCTTCACGTGGGCGGCGAGGTCCACGCGGTGCTGTGCGAGCGGGGCGACCTCCTCGGCGTGCCGAAGGGCACCACGCACTGGTTCGACATGGGCACCCGTCCGGCCTTCACCGCGATCCGCTTCTTCCACGAGGAGGACGGCTGGATCGGCACCTTCACGGGCAGCGGCATCTCCCGCCGGTTCCCCGACTTCGACACGATCACGGCGGAGCACGCGGCGTGAGTACGCAGGTGGACGCCGTCGTCCTGGACATCGAGGGCACCACGAGCGCCACCGGCTTCGTCACCGACGTGCTTCATCCGTACGCGCGCGAGCGGTTCGCCGCCCTGCTCGCCGAGCGGTCCGGGGAACCGGAGGTGGCTCGCGCCCTCGCCGGGGTACGGACCGAGCTGGGGGAGCCGGACGCGGGCCCGGCGCGGATCGAGCAGGCACTGAACGCCTGGCTGGACGAGGATCGCAAGGCGACGCCGCTGAAGACGCTCCAGGGCGTGCTGTGGGCGGAGGGCTTCGCGCGCGGTGAGCTCGTCTCGCACTTCTACGGGGACGTGGTGCCGGCGCTGCGGCGCTGGCACGCGGCGGGCGTGCGGCTGTACGTCTACTCGTCCGGGTCGGTCGCCGCACAGCGGGCGTGGTTCGGGCACACCCCCGAGGGGGATCTGCGCGGCCTTGTCACCGGCTGGTACGACACGGAGAACGCGGGACCGAAGCAGGAGACCGGATCCTTCCGGGCGATCGCCGCGGACACCGGGATCCTCCCGGACCGGCTGCTGTTCCTGTCCGACCGCCCGGGCGAACTGGACGCGGCCCGGGCAGCGGGCTGGCGGACGGTGGGCGTGCGCCGGCCGGGGGAGCCGTACTCCGAGCAGGGGCCGGGCGGCCACGCGCAGGCCCGTACCTTCGAGGACATCGACGTGGCGGGGAGCGGAACGTGACGAAGACGACCGGTCTGGAAGAGGCGGGTGCGGTACTGGCGGCCGAGGCGGCACGTTTCGCCTCCTTCGGCTGGATGCGCGGCACCTCGGGCAACCTCTCGGTACTCCTCTCCCGCGAGCCCTTCCGCCTGGCCGTCACCGCGAGCGGCCACGACAAGGGCGAACTCACCGCCGAGGACGTGGTGGTGGTCGACGAGCAGGGCGCCCCGGTGAGCGGCGGCAGACCGTCCGCCGAAGCCGAGCTGCACGCCCGTGTGGTCCGCCTCACGGGCGCGAACGCGGTGGTGCACGTACACACGGTCGCCTCCGTGCTCATGGGGCGCAGGCGGCCGGGCGGCATCGTCCTGAAGGACCTGGAGATGCTCAAGGGCGTCGGGCACGCGGCGGAGGGGGAGGAGATCGTGCTGCCCGTGATAGGCAACAGCCAGGACATGCGGGTGCTCGGAGACCGCCTGGAAGCCGCCCGGGACCCGCGGATGCCGGCGGTGGTCGTGGCGGGGCACGGGCTGTACGTGTGGGGCGACTCACCGCGCCGGGCGCGCCACCACACCGAGGTCGTGGAGTGGCTCCTGGAACTGGAGCTGGCGGCCGGCTGACGAGAGCCCCTCTCCGCCGAGGGCGCCCCCGGTGCGGGGGCGCCCCTTCGGCGTGGAAGGATCCGCCCACGCCGGGCTCAGGCCAGGTGCAGGCCGGGCAGTTCGCCCGCCGAGACCTCCAGGACACCCCTTTCGGTGACCAGGGCGGTCACCAGAGCACCCGGGGTCACGTCGAAGGCGGGGTTGTGGCCGCGGGAGCCGGCCGGAGCGGTCCGGACGCCCGCCCACTCCAACACCTCCTTCTCGTCCCGCAGTTCGATGGTGATGTCGTCTCCGCGCGCGGTGGCCAGGTCCACCGTCGTGGTGGGAGCGGCCACGACGAAGGGGATGCCCGCGTGGGCGCAGGCCAGTGCGATGCCGACCGTGCCGACCTTGTTCGCGGTGTCGCCGTTCGCCGCGATCCGGTCGGCGCCCACCACCGCGGCGTCGACCTCCCCGCGCAGAATGGTTCCGGCTGCCGCTCCGTCGGCCTGGACGTGGTGCGCGATGCCCTCCTCGGCCAGCTCCCAGGCGGTCAGCCGAGCGCCCTGCAGGAGCGGCCGCGTCTCGTCGGCGTACACCGTCTCCAGCCGCCCCCGGGCGTGCAGTTCACGGATCACGCCGAGTGCCGTCCCCCAGCCGGCTGTGGCGAGCGCCCCGGTGTTGCAGTGCGTCAGGATGCGCAGCGGGCGGTCCTCGCCCTGCCGCTTCAGCAGCCAGTCCGCGCCGTGCGCGCCCAGCGCGTGGTTGGCCTCCACGTCCTCGCGCTGTACGGCGGCAGCCTCGGCCAGCACCGCCGCCACGCCCTCGTCCAGCCGCGCCAGCACCCGGTCCACGGAGACGGCCAGGTTGACCGCGGTCGGCCGGGCCGCCCGGATCCGGGCCACCTCCCCCCGTATCCGGATGCCGTCCCACCCCTCGCGCTCCGCTTGCAGCAGGGCGAGGGCCACCCCGTACGCCCCCGCCGCCCCGATCGCCGGGGCCCCGCGCACCACGAGCCGCCGGATCGCGTCCACCAGGCCGTCCACGTCCGTGACGCGCAGCACCTCCTTGCGCTGCGGCAGCGCGGTCTGGTCGATCAGTGCGAGACCGTCGGCGGTCCACTCGACGGCGCGCAGTTCCCTGGTCATGGCAGTGCACTCCAAAGCTCGGAAGAAGGGCGGGGAGGGAGGGGTGCGCGTCACCGTACAGCAGTCGGGGGAACCACAGTTCGAGACGGAGGACGGGCCGGCCGCACCCGGTGTTACTCTCCTGGCCTCAACGATCTGTTGCACCTGGCCGGGGGGAGAGCGCACATGCTGCTGACGCTGCGCCGCTACCTCGACTACGGCCGGTGCGCCAGCGACGCCTGTCGCGGCTGACCGCCCCTTCGCCGGACCACTGACGAGCCGTTCCACCCCTCGTCCGATTTCACGTCGAGTTCATCGACGTACCACGCCGTTCACATCCGAGCGGCCGCCCACCCCCGCGCACCTCCGAGCCGCCGTATTCCCGTACGCCGTACTCCCGTGCCGTCCCGGAAGGTCACCTCCATGTCCCGGAGACCCCGTACCCGCGCCCTTCGACTCGCCGCGACCCTGGCGGGAGGCGCCCTGCTCGCCACCGGCTGCAACGCCGCAGCGGCGAAGAAGGAGGACGACGGCAAGGGCGCCGGCCCCGCGTTCACGCTCGTCACCCCCGACGCGGTGGGGCAGAACGAGTTCCTCAAGCTCTCCGTGGACGGCGTGAAGGCCGCGGCCAAGGCCCGCTCCGGCAGCTCCAAGGCGTACGAGTCCACCGATGTGGCCTCCCGGCAGCAGAACGTCCAGGCCGCCGTCGACGCCAAGCCCGCGGTCATCGTCCTCGTCGGCTTCGAATTCGCCGACCTGGTCGCCCTGCAGGCCGAGGCCCACCCGGACCAGAAGTTCCTCGTGGTCGACGCCTGCACTGCAAAGACGTACGCCAACGTGAGCTGCGCCGTCTTCCGGGAGCACGAAGCCGTCTTCCTGGCCGGAGCCGAAGCCGGACTGCTCACCAGGAGCGGCAAGGTCGGGGCGGTCGACGTCCTCGACACACCGCAATTCCGGCGCTACAGCGATCCGTTCGCGGCCGGCGCGAAGGCGACCGCGCCTTCGAGCGAGGCGTCCACCCGCTTCGTCGGCGGCCAGTCCCCCTTCAACGACTCGGCCCGTGCCAAGGAGCAGGCGAACGCGCTGGTCTCCGGCGGCACCGACCAGGTGATGGCGGCCGCGGCCGCCGGCAACCACGGCGTCTTCGAGGCGGCGAAGGCCAAGGGCGCCTTCGCGTACGGCGTGGACGTCAACCAGTGCGTCTCCGCGCCCGGCACCGTCGTCGACAACGTCATCAAGAAGACCGACGTGGCGGTGCGCAAGGGCATCGAGCAGGTGCTCGGCGGCCAGGCCGGCGGGATCCTCTCCTACGGGCTCAAGGAGGGCGGCATCAGCCTGACCGGCCTGGAGGAGGACGTCGCAGGATCCCAGTGCCTCATCGCACAGCACCCCCAGGTCCTCGACCGGGTGAAGCAGCTGCGCGACCAGATCGTCTCCGGGGAGCTGAAGGTCGATGACCCGGCTGCCAAGTAGCCCCGACGAGACGGCCGTCGAGCTCACCGGCATCACCAAGCGCTACGCCGGCACCCTCGCGAACGACGCCGTCGACCTCAGCGTGCGGAGCGGCGAGATCCACGCCCTGATGGGGGAGAACGGCGCGGGGAAGTCCACCCTCATGTCCGTCCTGTACGGGGAGGTGCGGCCCGACGCGGGCACGATCCGCATCGACGGGCGCACAGTCCGCTTCTCCGGCCCGTCGGACGCGATCGACGCCGGACTCGGCATGGTCCACCAGAGCTTCCGCCTCTTCGACTCGCTGACGGTCGCCGAGAACGTCGTCTTCCGCGCCGAACCCCGCCGCCGCGGACTCCTCGACCGGGCGGCCGCGCGCCGCCGGGTCGCCGAACTCGCCGAGGAACACGGGCTTCCCGTCGACCCCGACGCCCTCGTCGGCGCCCTGCCCGTCGGAGTGCGGCAGCGGGTGGAGATCCTCAGGCTGCTGCACCGCGGCGCCCGCGTCCTGATCCTCGACGAGCCGACGGCCGTCCTCACCCCCGACGAGGCGGGCCGGCTGTTCACCGTCCTCAAGGCACTCGCCGCGCGAGGCCGTTCCGTCATCCTCGTCACCCACAAACTGCACGAGGTGCTGGAGGGCACCGACCGCGTCACCGTGCTGCGCGACGGGCGGGTCACCGCCCGGCTGCGGACCCGCGACACCACCGCGGTCGAACTCGCCGAGGCCATGACCGGCCGCCGCCTGGACCTCGACCGCGTGCACCCACCCGGCACACCCGGCCCGGAGGTGTTGACCGTGACCGGCGTTCGCGGGGTGGACCTGACCGTGCGAGCCGGTGAGATCGTGGGCATCGCCGGCGTCGCAGGCAACGGCCAGAGCGAACTCGTCGAGGCACTCGCCGGCCTGCGCCCCGTCGACACGGGCCGCATCGAACTCGCCGGACACGACATCACCCACGCCTCACCCGCCCGGCGCCGCGCGGCGGGCCTCTCCTACATACCCGAGGACCGCACGGCCGTGGGCACCGCGCCCACCGCCTCCGTCGCGGACAACCTGGCGATGGGCCACCACCGGCGGCTCGCCACCCGCCGCGGACTGCTGCGTCCCGCGGTCCTGCGCGCGCACGCCCGCACCCTGATCGACCGCTTCGGCATCAAAACCCCGTCCACCACCACGCCGGCCGGCGCACTGTCCGGCGGCAACCTCCAGAAACTCCTCGTCGGACGTGAACTCGCCCACGAGACCCCCCTGCTCCTCGTGGAGCAGCCCACGCGCGGCGTGGACATCGGCGCGGTCCGCCACATCCACGACCAGCTGGTCGCCCACCGCGACGCGGGCCACGCGGTGCTCCTCGTCTCGGCGGAACTCAGCGAGATCCGCGCCCTGTCCGACCGGGTCCTCGTCATGTACGAGGGCCGGATCTCGGCCTCCTACACTCGCGACGAGGCCGACGAACGCAGCCTGGGCCTCGCCCTCGCCGGAGCGGAGGCCCGACCGGCATGACCGCGACCACCACCCCCTCCCCGCGCACGGAGCTCCTGCGCTCTCCCGTCCTGTTCTCCGTCGCCGCCGCCCTCGTCATCGGGGCGCTCCTGCTCGTCGGCGCCGGGGCCGACCCGCTCGCCGGGTACGCCGCGCTGTTCAGCGGTTCCCTCGGCCCCGACGGGATCGCCGCCACCCTGACCACCGGCACCAGCGTCCTCGGCATGGCCCTCGCCCTGGCCGTACCGCTGCGCGGTGGACTCGTCAACCTCGGCGGCGACGGCCAACTGGTGCTCGGCGGCCTCGCCGCCACGGTCACCGGCCTCTACGCCCCCCTGCCCGCCCCCCTCGCCGTCGCCGCGGCCCTCCTCGCCGGCATGGCCGCCGGCGCCGCGTACGCCCTCCTCGCCGCGGTCTGCGAAACCCGGCTCGGGGTCCCGCTGCTGGTCAGCAGCCTGCTCCTGTCCTACCCGGCCGTCTCCTTCGCCTCGTACCTGGCGCGCTACCCGCTCAAGGAGCCCGGCTCCAGCCTCCCGCAGACCCGGCGGCTGCCCGACGGCGTCGCCCTGCCCGCCCTCGGATCGACCACGATCACCGCCGGCCTGCTCCTCGTCGCCGCCGCGGCCGCCGTCCACGCCTTCGTCGACGCGCGCACCAGCTCCGGGTACGAGGTCCGCATGACCGGCCTGAGCCCCCGGTTCGCCGCCTACGCCGGAGTGGACCGGCCCCGGCTGACGCTGCGCCTGATGGCGGCTTCCGGCGCCCTCGCCGGCCTGGTCGGGGCGATCGGGGTACTGAGCTTCCCATACCGCTTCCTCGACGGGGCGCTGACGGCACCCGGCTCCACCTGGACCGGGCTGACGGCGGCGCTGCTCGCCGCCGCCGCACCGCTCGGCACCGTCCTCGCCGCGTTCTTCTTCACCGCCCTGCAGGTCGGCGGCCTGAGCATGGAGCGCGCCACCGAGGTGCCGCGGGAGCTGACCCAGGTGCTGCAGGCCCTGGTCATCGTCTTCCTCGCCGCCCGGCTGCGCATGCCCCGGCGGCGCCCGGCCGGCCGGCGTACGCGGGGCGACGAGAGGGAGGCCGCCGGATGAGCCTCGACCTCGACCTCTTCCTCTCGGTGCTGCGCGCGCTGACCCCGATCCTGCTCGCCGCCCTCGGCGGGGCGATCTGCGAGCGGGCCGGCGTCTTCAACATCGGCCTCGAAGGCATGATGCTGATCGGCTGCTTCGGCGCCGTAGCCACGAGCTGGTTCACCGGCAGCCCGTGGCTCGGCGTGGTCGCGGCGGCGCTCGCCGCCGCGGCGTACTCCCTGATCCTGGCCGTGGGCGCGGTCACCCTGCGCGGCGACGCCGTCGTGCTGGGCGTGGCCATGAACCTTCTCGCCCTCGGACTCACCGGATTCCTGCTGCGTACGGTCTTCGGAGTACGCGGCACCTTCGACGACCCCGGCCTCACCGGGCTCCCGCTGATCGGCGGACAGTCTCCGCTCGCCTACCTCTCCTGGGCCGCCGTCGCCCTCAGCGCCTTCATCCTCGCCCGGCACGTGTGGGGACTGCGGCTGCGCGGGGCCGGCGAAGCGCCCGACGCCGCGGCGGCCCTGGGGGTCAGCCCCGTCGCGTACCGCTACGCCGCGGTCCTCGTGTCCGGGGTCCTGTGCGGCCTCGGCGGAGCCCAACTGGCCCTCGGCAACGTCACCCTCTTCTCCGAGAACATGACCGCGGGGCGCGGCTGGATCGCCGTCGTCGCGGTCATGCTCGGGCGCGCCGCACCCGTGGGAGTCCTGCTCTCGGCCCTGCTCTTCGCCCTCGCCGAAGCGGTCGGCTTCCGCCTGCAGGGCCTCGGCCTGCCGCAGCAGGCCACGGACGCCGCCCCGTACGCCGTCACCCTCGCGGCCCTCTTCCTGACCACGGCGCGACGCCGCCGCGGCGCCCGTACGACAACCGGAGCCGTCCTATGACGCTGGACCTGCTGCCCCTCACCCGCATCCCGAGCACCGGCCTGCCCCCTTCCGCGCTGGTGGTGGGCGACCCGGCGCGGGCCGCGGCCGTCGCGGAACTCCTGGACGGTGCCGAGGAGGTGTCCCACCACCGTGAGTACCGCCTCTTCACGGGGAGCCGGGCGGGGCTGCCGGTGGCGGTCGCCTCGCACGGGGTCGGCGGCCCCGGAGCGATCCTGCTCTTCCGGGAGCTGGCCGACGCGGGCGTGCGCACCCTCATCCGACTGGGCACGGCGGGGGCGATCCGCTCCGGCATCGCCGACGGCGACCTGGTGATCGCGGAGGGGGCGGTCCGCGACGACGGCGTGACCGGCCAGCTGCTGCCGCCGGAGTACCCCGCAGTGGCCGCGCCCGAGGCGGTCCTCGCCCTCGTGAGGGCGGCCCGCGAGGCCTCCGCCCCCCACCACCGGGGCATCGTCTGGACCCGCGCCGCGTTCCAGCCCGGCCTGCTCCCCGTCCCGGACTACGGGGCGGCCGGCGTCGCCGCGATCGAGATGGAACTCTCCGCGCTGCTGGTGACCGCCTCCCTGCGCGGACTGACCGCGGGCGGCGTGCTGGTGGTGGACGGGACGAACGCCGACGACCTCGTGGACGTGGAAGCCACCGGCGGCTACGCCCCGCACCGCCAAGTGGTCGCGGACGGCGTCACGCGCGCCGCCACCGTGGCCCTGGAAGCCCTCCGCCTCCTGGCCGAGAACCCGAACTAGCACGCCCTCCCGGGCTTCACTCCTCTAGAAGAACCCGAGCTTCTTGGGGGAGTAGCTGACCAGCATGTTCTTCGTCTGCTGGTGGTGCTCCAGCATCATCTTGTGGGTTTCGCGGCCGATGCCCGACTGCTTGTAGCCGCCGAACGCCGCGTGGGCCGGGTACGCGTGGTAGCAGTTCGTCCAGACGCGGCCCGCCTGGATCGCGCGGCCCGCGCGGTAGGCCGTGTTGACGTCTCGGGTCCAGACGCCCGCGCCCAGGCCGTACGCCGTGTCGTTGGCGATGCGGACCGCGTCGTCGAAGTCCTCGAACGAGGTCACCGACACCACCGGGCCGAAGATCTCCTCCTGGAAGATCCGCATCCGGTTGTCCCCCTCGAAGATGGTCGGCTGGACGTAGAAGCCGCCCGACAGGTCGCCGCCGTGGTCGATGCGGCCGCCGCCCGTGAGGATCTTCGCGCCCTCCCGCTGGCCGATCTCCACGTACGACAGGACCTTCTTCAGCTGCTCCTCCGAGGCCTGCGCGCCGATCATCGTGTCCGTGTCCAGCGGGTGGCCCGGCACGATCAGTTCGGTGCGGGCGACCGCCGCGTCCAGGAAGTCGCCGTAGCGGCCGCGCTCGACCAGGGCGCGCGAGGGGCTCGTGCACACCTCGCCCTGGTTCAGCGCGAACATCGTGAAGCCCTCCAGGGCCTTGTCGCGCAGGTCGTCGTCCTTCGCCCAGATGTCGTCGAAGAAGAGGTTCGGGCTCTTGCCGCCCAGTTCCAGCGTGACCGGCTTCAGGTGCTCCGCCGCGTACTGCAGGATCAGCCGGCCCGTCGCCGTCTCCCCGGTGAAGGCCACCTTCGCCACGCGCGGGCTCGACGCCAGCGGCTTGCCCGCCTCCTCGCCGAAGCCGTTGACGATGTTCACCACCCCGGGGGGAAGGAGGTCCGCCACCAGGCTCAGCCAGTAGTGGACCGAGACCGGGGTCTGTTCGGCCGGCTTGAGGACCACCGTGTTGCCGGCGGCCAGCGCCGGAGCGAGCTTCCACACCGCCATCAGGATCGGGAAGTTCCACGGGATGATCTGCCCGACCACGCCCAGCGGCTCGTGGAAGTGGTAGGCGACCGTGTCCTCGTCCAGCTGGCTGAGCGAGCCCTCCTGCGCGCGCAGCGCCCCCGCGAAGTAGCGGAACTGGTCGACGGCCAGCGGCATGTCGGCGGCGAGGGTCTCGCGGACCGGCTTGCCGTTCTCCCAGGTCTCCGCGACCGCCAGGGCCTCCAGGTGCTGCTCCATGCGGTCCGCGACGCGCAGCAGGATGCCCGCCCGCTCCGTGGCCGACGTACGGCCCCAGGCCGGGGCCGCCGCGTGCGCCGCGTCCAGGGCCCGCTCCACGTCCTCCGCGGTGCCCCGGGCGACCTCCGTGAACGGCTGCCCGGTGATCGGGGACGGGTTCTCGAAGTACCGGCCGCGCGCGGGCGGCACGTACTCCCCGCCGATGTGGTGGTCGTAGCGGGACGCGTACGCCATCAGGGCGCCCTCGGTGCCGGGTGCGGCGTAACGGGCCATGGTGGTCCTCCCCTTGCCGGGCGCCGGCCGCCGTCGGACAGCGCTCGGGAGGGAGGCTAGGAGCGGGCGGGTTGCGGGAACGTTGCACGCCCCGCGACCGGCTCCGCGACCGGCCCCGCGCCCAGTTCCTCGTCGAGGGAGCGTACGCGGGCCAGCGCGGCCGGCCGGTCCCGCGGCGGCAGCGCCGCGGCCAGGGCCCGCCACACCGCGGGGTCCTCCGCGCCCCACGGGCTGCACACCCAGTCCGACAGCAGCCCCACGTCCGCCCGGGCGATCACCGCCGCCCGCGCCTGGTCCTCGATCCGCCGCCGCAGCCGGACGATCCCCGGGGCCGAGGAGGCCGGCAGCAGCGGGCCCGGGTACCGGGTGAGGGCGGCCGAGACGGCACCCGTGGCCAAGTGCCGGGTGACGGCCGCGAAGTCGGCCTCCAGGGGCACCGCGGTGCGGTACGGGCGGGAGAGCAGGTTCCCGGCGCCCAGCAGGGTCCGTAGCCGGGACATCTCCGCCCGCAGGGTCACCGCCGCCACCGACTCGTCCTCGTAGAGGGAGTAGGCCAGCTCCTCCCCGGTCAGACCTTCCGGGTGCTGCGCGAGCAGGGCCAGGATCTCGCTGTGCCGCCGCCCCGGTGTGATCCGCCGCCCGCCGAGGACCAGCAGCGCCTCGTCGCGGCCCAGCGCGGTCAGGGTGTCGGCGGCGCCCGCGTCCGGCTCCGGCGGCAGCAGTGCCAGCTGGGCCTCGGCCGCCCGGGCCGCCGCCTGGACGAAGGCCAGCGAGTGGGGGTGGGCCAGCCCGTCCCCGCCGGTGATGTCCACCGCCCCCAGCACCCGTCCGGTGCGCGGGTCCCGGACCGGGGCCGCCGCGCAGGTCCAGGGGTGCACGCGGCGGCTGAAGTGCTCGGCCCCGAAGACCTGTACGGGCTCTCCCAGCGCGACCGCCGTACCGGGGGCGTTGGTTCCCATCGCGGTCTCCGCCCAGCGCGAACCCGGGACGAAGCCCAGCCCCTCGGCCCGGCGCAGGGTGGCGGGTTCGCCCTCCACCCACAGCAGCCCGCCCCGCGCGTCGCACACCGCCAGCAGGTGGGCCCCGTGCGCCGCGAACGTCCCCACCAGCTCCCGGAACAGCGGCATCACCCGGGCCAGCGGATGCCGCTCCCGGTACGCCAGCAGCTCCGGCTCCGGCCGGTCCAGCCGCGGCGCGCACTCGGGGCTGACCCGGGCCCGGGCGCAGCGCCGCCAGGACTTCGCGATCACCGCCCGCACCGGCGGCTCGACCCGCCCGTCCCGGGTGAAGGCCTCGTGGGCCCGCCGCAGGACGCGCGTGCGCTCGACGGGGTCGGCCCCGCCCGGCAGCGCCGTCGACGGATCGCCCATGTCACCCTCCCGAGGGACCGTGGAGCCGTGGTGTGCGGAGCGCCCCCATCGTGGTGCGGCCCGGGGACCCCGGCAAGCGTCACGTCGGCCACTCCGCGCCGAAACCCGCCCAGTCCGCACGGTCCCGTCCGCCCGGCCGCCGCGTCCGTACGGCCCCGCTCGGCCGGGACATCCGTGGCCGGGAACGCACCATCGCCGCGGCGCGTTGTCGTGGAGGCGTCGGGTGCGCGGGATGTCGAGGAAACAGCTCGGCCGCTGAGAGCGGCAAGGGGGACCGGTCACATGAACACCACCACTACCACCACCACGGCACAGGTCGCGGCGGTCAGCAGCAACGGCGTGTACTCGTTCACGAAGCCGAACCGCAAGAGCATCACCCTGCTCGCCGGTCTCGGCGTCGAGGGCGACGTGCACGCGGGGGTCACGGTCAAGCACCGCTCGCGCGTGGCGCAGGACCCGACCCGGCCGAACCTCCGGCAGGTGCACCTGATCCACCGGGAACTCTTCGAGGAGGTCGCCGGCGCCGGTTACGAGGTCGGGCCCGGCCAGCTCGGGGAGAACGTCACCACCGAGGGCATAGACCTCCTGGCCCTGCCGACGGGCACCCTGCTGGGCATGGGCGCGGAGGCGGTCGTGGAGGTGACCGGGCTGCGCAACCCGTGCCCGCAGATCAACGCCTTCCAGGACGGACTGCTCAAGCAGGTCGTCGGCCGGGACGAGAAGGGCAGGCTGGTCCGCAAGGCCGGGATCATGGGCGTGGTCCGCCGAGGCGGCACGGTCCGCCCCGGCGACCCCATCACGGTCACCCTCCCGCCGCTGCCCCACATACCGCTGGAACGGGTCTGAGCGGCCGCGCCGCTCCTCCCCGCCGGCCGGGTGCGGGCGCCTCAGTAGTAGTCGCGCATCAGGGCGGTCGCCCACTCCGGCTGGTGGACCCCGCCCCGCGGGCCGAACTCCTCCATGTACGGCTTGAGGTCGAGCACCGGAGTGCCGTCCACCGCGTCCAGGCCCTCCACGTGCACGTCCAGCCCGTCCACCCGCACCACCCGGCACCGCGAGACCCCCAGCCGGTTGGGCCGGTTCTTCCCGCGCTGGGCGAAGATCCCGACCAGCGGCCAGTCCCGGTTCCCCCGGGGGTGCCGGGCGCCCGTCTCGATCTTCTCCACCGGTACCCGGTCGAAGTGGTAGACGACCTCCACGTGCGAGAAGTCCTCCAGCCCGTAGAGGGCCTCCGGTCCGAAGAGCCCGGCGTCCAGCCGGATCACGGCCCGTTCGCGCCCCCAGTCGTCGTCCACCACGTCCGCCCGGCCGCCCACGACCACGCCCACCGGCATCGACTCGACCATCACCGTTCCCCGTTCTCCGTCCGTCCTCAGGCCGGCCGTACGGCGACGCGGTCCAGCGCCGCCAGCACGCCGGACAGTTCGGGCAGTCCGCCCGCCCCCTGGCGGGGCACCGCCAGCACCTCGCCCGGCTCCTCGTCCAGCAGGACGAACGCCGCCTCGCCGGTGCGGGCCACCAGCGACCAGCCGGGCCCGTCCGCCCGCAGGGTCCGTACGCCCTCGCCCGCGAAGGCCGACCGCACCCGCCCGGGCGGAGGGGCCTGCCGGGCGTAGTCCACGGCCTCCCGCAGCGCCCGCGCCAGCCCGGGGTGCGCGGCGGCCGCGGCCCCGCCGTCCTGCGCCACGCGCTCGCGCCAGTCCGCCCACTCCCGGGCGATCTGGTCCGCGCCCAGCCTCCGCTGCACCGGCCCCCAGACGTCCGCCGACGGCGGGGCCAGCGGCACCCGCCCGGTCCCGTCCGCGCCCTGCTCGGGGTCGTGCGGCGCCGGGATGCCGGGCGCGGACACGGTCAGCTCCAGCGGCCAGCCCGCCAGCGAGAGCACGACCGTCCGCTCGTCGGGCGACAGGTCGTACTCCATGCCGCAGTCCCAGGAGGCGATGGCGGCGGCCACGAGCGAGACGTCGTCCACGACGACCGTCCAGCGGGCGCCCTCCTCGTCCTGGCCGAGCACCAGCCCGTACCCCTCGGCGGTGGGCGGCACGCCCAGCAGCGCGCACGCCTCCGGGAAGTCGTCGCCGAACAGCGCCGGGAACCGCGTGGGGGTCAGCAGCACGGCACTCAGCACGTACAGCGAACCCCCGCCCTCCTCGTCCGACACGTGTCCTCCCGATCGCAGTCTCGTCGGCGCACCCTAACCAGCCGGTAACTCGCCCGTCGAGACCCGGCGGCCGGCGATTTTCAAGCCCGCCACCTGCACGTAGAGTTGGGGACCCGCCACAGAAAGGGAGACCGGTGCAGCGTTACGACCGGCTGAAGGAGATCCTCCGGCTCGACCCCGAGAAGGACTTCCTCGCCATCTACCGGCTCACCGCCACCTACGAGTTCCCCTGGGACTTCACCCGCGCCCTGGAACTCGCGCTCTTCCGCACCTACGCCGTCCCGAGCATCGGCAGCCTGCTCGCCGAGACGGCCGAGTTCACCGAGCGTCCCCAGAAGCGCTACGACGACACCGCGCTGCTCCTCGACGCGGTCGTGGAACACGGCTTCGACCACGACACGGCGCGCACCGCCATCCGCCGCGTCAACCAGATGCACCGCAGCTACGACATCTCCGACGGCGACATGCGCTACGTCCTGTGCACCTTCGTGGTGATTCCGGCGCGCTGGATCGACGCCTACGGCTGGCGCCCGCTGACCCATCACGAGCGCCGCGCCTGCGCCCACTACTACGCCGAGCTCGGCAGGCACCTGGGCATCAAGGACGTCCCGGGCTCCTACGAGGAGTTCGAGACCACCCTCGACGCCTACGAGGAGGCCCACTTCGGCTGGGACGAGGGCGGCCGCGCGGTGGCCGACTCCACCCTCGGCCTGATGGCCTCCTGGTACCCGGCGCCCCTCGCCCCCGCCGTGCGCGGCGCGAGCCTGGCCCTGCTCGACGAACCGCTGCTGAAGGCCTTCCGCTACGAGCGCCCGCACCCCGCGGTCAGCCGCCTGGTCCACGGCGCCCTGCGGCTGCGCGGCCGGGCGGTGCGGCTGCTGCCGCCGCGGACGGCTCCGCACTACGCGCGCCAGAACCCGGAGATCAAGGGCTATCCCCGCGGCTACGACGTGGGCGAGCTCGGCACCTTCCCGGTGCCCGGGGCGAGCGGCTGCCCCGTGCCGCACCCGCGCCGCCCGGCCGGAGCGGAAGCCCAGCCTCCGGCGTAGCCACCGGGTCCGGCGGGACCCCGGCGCGCGTGCCGACGTACAGCCGGTGTCTCTCAGGGGCGGCGCACGGACAGGACGAGGAAACGGGCGTCCTCGTCGGCGTACGAGGTCATCTCCCAGCCGGAACCGGACAGCAGCGGGCCGAGATTGTGCTCGGCCCGCAGGTCGTCCGGGGTCAGCTCGCGGCCGTGGCGCGCGGCGAGGGCGGCTCGCCCGATCGGGTGGAACAGGGCGAGCCGGCCTCCGGGGCGGACCACGCGGGCGAGCTCGCGCAGGTTCGCCGCCGGTTCGGGCAGGTGCGCGATCAGCCCGGCCGCGAACACCACGTCCAGCACCCCGTCGCGCAGCGGCAGGCGGGCCACGTCCGCGCGCAGCAGCGTCCCGTCCGCCCCGCGCCCCGCCCGCCGGGCGGCGGCGAGCATGGGCTCGGTGAGGTCGACGCCCAGCACGGTGCCGGAAGGGCCGACGGCCGTGCGCAGCGCGGTCAGCGCCCGCCCGGTCCCGCAGCCCGCGTCGAGCACCCGGTCGCCGGGCTCGATCCCGCATGCGGAGACGGCCGTCGCGAAGGCGGGCCCGTCCTGCGGGAACTTCTCGTCCCAGGCGTCCGCGCGCGCCCCGAAGAACTCCTGCACACGCGTGTGGTCCTCGTTCATACGGTTCCCAGTGCTCATGCGCCCATGATTCCGCACCCGGGCCGGACGGTGTGCAAGCTGCCTCCAGCCGTGATCGCAGATGAACGTATCTCTGTCATATTCCAGCAGTTCCAGCGGCTTTCGAAATGCGCCCCGTGTTCGTCCCCTCACCCGGACTAGCGTCCCGTGGCCATGGGACACCTGGACCACGCCGCCTATGGCTGGCTGACACCCGCGCTGTCGTACGTGATGGCATCGATCGGCGCCGCCCTGGGGCTGCGCTGCACCGTCCGCGCGCTCGCCGCGACGGGCGCCTCCCGCCGCAACTGGCTGCTCACCGCCGCCTCCTCCTTCGCCACCTGCATCTGGACGATGCACTTCATCGCCATGCTGGGCTTCCACATCACCGGTACCGAGATCCACTACAACGTGCCGCTGACCCTGCTGAGCCTCCTCGTCGCCCTGCTCGTCGTCGGCGCCGGCCTCTTCGCCGTCGGCTACGGCAGGGACCGCGGCCGCTCCCTGGTCCTCGGCGGGCTCACCACCGGCCTCGGCGTCGCGAGCATGCACTACCTGGGCATGGCGGCCCTGCGCCTGCACGGCCGGATCGCCTACGACCCGCTCGTCGTCGGGATCTCCGTCGCCATCGCCGTCGTCGCCGCGACCGCCGCGCTCTGGGCCGCCCTCAACATCAGGTCACCGCTGGCCGTGGCCGGCGCCTCCCTCGTCATGGGCGCGGCCGTCAGCAGCATGCACTACACCGGGATGATGGCTGTCTCCGTCCGGGTGGCCCCTTCGGACCGGGCACTGCCGGGGGCCACGGCGCTGCAGTTCATCTTCCCCCTGGCGGTCGGGCTCGGCTCGTTCCTCTTCATCACCGCGGCCTTCGTCGCCCTGTCCCCGACGGCCGACGAGCGTGCGGCGTCGGCGTCCGCGTCCGCCTTCGTGCCCGCCTCCGCCCCGCCGGCCGGCTCCTCCGCTGCTTCGGCCCCTGCTTCGGCCCTGGCCTCGGCCCCGGCCTCCGCTCCGGCTTCCGCCTCCGCGTACCCGCCGGGCGCCGGGCGACCGCCGGCGGAGCGTCCCGCGGCCTCCCGCTGACGCCGACCCCCGCGCCGTCCAGACGTACCGCCCCGGAACGAGGAGCCCATGCGCACACCCCGCAGAAGACCGGAACCAGCGGCCCCGCGGCCGCCCGCGGCCCCCTCGCGCGGCCGCCGAGCCCACGCCGCCGGTGCCCCCGCCGAGGAGGCGGCCGGGCCGGGGCGCCCCGGCGGCGGGGCGGGCCTCCCCGGCGGCGGGACGGGCGCGGGCGACGGCGGACCGGCGCGGCCGGGGCTCCGGCTGCGGCCCGCCACCGTCCGCGCCAAGATCGTCTCGCTGCTGATGGTCCCCGTGGTCTCCCTGCTCGCCCTCTGGGGCTTCGCCACCGTCGGCGCCGCCCAGGACATCGCCCGCGGCAGCCGCGTCCGGCAGGCCGACGCCGAGATCCGCACGCCCGTCGCCGCCGCCCTCACCGAGATCCAGGCCGAACGCCGGGCCGCCGTCCGCTTCCTGGCCGACCCCGCCTCCGATCAGGCCTCCGCCCTCGAACAGCAGGCCCGGCGCACCGACGGGGCTGTGCGGCGGCTGCGGCTGGGCGAGCGCCACACCGTGGCCGACTCCGGCGGCTACCGCACCAACGTGGCCGTCCGGCTCGGTGCCTTCGTCGCCGACGCGGAGGCGCTCGGGTCCGCCCGCAAGGACATCGCCGACCGCCGCGCCACCCCGGACGGCGCCTACGAGACGTACACCCGCGTGGCCGACTCCGCCCTCGCCGTCGAGGGCGCCCTGGCCGACGGCCGGGACACCGGCTCCGGGCCGGGCACCCGGGTCCTGCTGGAGTTCGCCCGGGCCGCCGAGACGCTCTCCCGGGAGGACGCGCTGCTCGCCCTGCCCGGCCCGCGCACCGCCGACGCGCAGCGCCGGCTGACCGGCATGGTGGAATCCCGCCGCGTCCTGACCGCGGCCAGCGCGGCGGACCTGCCCCCGGACCAGCGGACGGTCTGGGAGTCCGTGGCGAAGAGCGCCGCCTACGCCGAGCTCACCGGCGCCGAGGACAAGGCCCTGACGCCCGCGGCCGCGGGGACCGGTGCCGCCGCGGCCAAGGAGCCGCGCGGCACGCCCCCGGGCTGGGACGGCGCCTACACGAGCGTCGGCAGCTCGATGCGCGAGATCGGCCAGGCCGCGCACGCCGAGACCGCCGCACGGGCCGACCCGCTCGCCGAGGCCGCCCTCAGCCCCGCCGGGGCCGCCGTGCTGCTGGGCCTGGCAGCCGTCGGCGTCTCGCTCGTCATCTCCGTCCGCATCGGCCGCTTCCTGGTCGTGGAGCTGGTCTCGCTGCGCAACACCGCCCTGGAGATCGCCCACCGCAAGCTGCCGCAGGCCATGGACCGGATCCGGGCGGGCCGGGCCGACGAGATCGACATCGACGCCGAGGCCCCGCCGGGGCCGCCCGCCGCGGACGAGATCACCCAGGTCGGCGAGGCCCTGTCCACCGTGCACCGGGCCGCCCTCGGCGCCGCCGTCGAGCGGGCGGAACTCGCCAGCGGGGTCAGCGGCGTCTTCGTCAACCTCGCCCGCCGCAGCCAGGTCCTGGTCCACAAGCAGCTCAGCCTGCTCGACTCGATGGAGCGCCGCGCCGACGACCCGGGCGAGCTCGGCGACCTCTTCCGCCTCGACCACCTCACGACCCGGATGCGCCGCCACGCGGAGAGCCTCATCATCCTGTCGGGCGCCGCCCCCGGCCGAGCCTGGCGGACACCGGTGCCGCTGACCAACGTCGTGCGCGCGGCCGTCTCCGAGATCGAGGACTACCCGCGCGTCGAGGTGCAGGGGCTCACGGAGGCCTCCGTGGCCGGGGGGTCGGTCGCCGACCTGACCCACCTCCTCGCCGAACTGATCGAGAACGCCGCCCAGTTCTCCCCTCCGCACACCCGGGTCCGGGTCGGCGGCGAGCCCGTCGGCGCCGGCTACGTGCTGGAGGTCGAGGACCGCGGGCTCGGCATGGGCCGCGAGGCCCTGGCCGCGGCGAACCGCCGCATCGAGCAGTCCGAGGACCTCGACCTCTTCGACAGCGACCGCCTCGGGCTCTTCGTGGTCAGCCGGCTCTCCGGCCGCCATGGCATCCGGGTGCACCTGCGACCCTCCCCGTACGGGGGCACCACCGCCGTGGTGCTGCTGCCGCTCTCCCTCCTCCAGGGCGCCCTCGGGGCCCCGCCGGCCGTCGTCGCGGAGCCGGCGCAGGCGTACGGCCCGGCCGGCGCGGAGCCGCCGGCGCCACGGCGCGCGGAGGCCGTACGGGGGCCCGCGCGCGGCCTCCCGGACCCCGGCCCGGGCCGCCCGCGGCCCGCCGGGCCCGCCGGCCCCGGGACGCGGGAGCCCCTTCCCGCCCCGGTGGCGGCCCTCCGGCCGCGCGGCCCCGGCGGCGGGGGGACCCGTACCGCCCGGCCCTCCGCGCCGGTCCCCTCCGCGCCGGTCCCCTCCGCGCCTGTCCCCTCCGCGCCGGTGACCGAACTGCCGCGCCGGGTGCGCCAGGCCAGCCTGGTCCCGCAACTGCGCGAGGCCCCCGCCGCGCAGGACCCGGCCGGACAGCGGCCCCCCGAGGAGCTCCCGGGCCGCAGCCCGGAGCAGGCGCGGGACCGGATGGCGGCCTACCGGGCCGGCTGGGCGCGCGGCTCCCAGGACGAATCCGCCCACGCGGGCAGCGAAGGAGAAGCATGATGATCGAACACCACAGACCCGGCCCCGAGGGAGTCCGCCGGACCGGCGAACTGGACTGGCTCCTCGACGAACTGGTGGTACGGGTCCGCGAGGTCCGGCACACGGTGGTCCTGTCCAACGACGGGCTGCCGGTCGGCTCCTCCACGGCGTTGAGCAGGGAGGACGCCGAGCACCTGGCCGCCGTGGCCTCCGGTTTCCACAGCCTCGCCAAAGGCGCGGGCCGGCATTTCCACGCCGGGGGCGTGCGCCAGACGATGGTGGAGATGGACGACGGGTTCCTCTTCGTGGCGGCCGCCGGCGAGGGCTCCTGTCTGGCCGTCCTCAGCACGGCCGGAGCGGACATCGGGCTGATCGCGTACGAGATGGCCCGGCTCGTCAAACGGGTCGGCGAACACCTGTACACCCCGCCGCGGTTCGCGGCCCACCACCCGCCGGCCGCCGGGTGAGGACGGCGGCCCGGCAGGCGGAGGGCCGGCCCGACGGGCCGGTGGGCGGGCGGTGGTACGACGCCGACGCGGGCCCGCTCGTCCGCCCGTACGCCCTGACCGGAGGGCGTACGGAACCGCGGGCCCACGGGGTCCGCTTCGACCTGATCGCCCTGGTCGTGACCGACGACGCCGGCGGCGGCGCGGCGGCCGAGGCTCTGCTGGGGCCCGAACACCGGACCCTGCTGGGGCTCTGCCGCTCCGAGACCCGGTCGGTCGCGGAGCTCGCCGCCGGAGCGGACCTCCCGGTGGGGGTGGTGCGGGTGCTGCTGGGGGACCTGCTGGAGGCGGGGCACGTGCGGGTCACCCGTCCGGTACCGCCCGCCCGGCTGCCGGAGCTGCGGATTCTGCGGGAAGTCATCGAGGGATTGCGAGCGCTGTGATGGGACTGTACGACGACGGCCCGGCGGAGACGGGGGGCCCGGGGGGAGACGGGGAACCGACCGCGCTCGCGCTGAAGATCCTGGTGGCGGGCGGGTTCGGCGTGGGCAAGACCACGCTGGTCGGCGCGGTCAGCGAGATCCGTCCGCTGCGGACGGAGGAGGTGCTGAGCGAGGCGGGCGAGCTGGTCGACGACACCGAGGGGGTCGACCGGAAGACCACGACCACCGTGGCCATGGACTTCGGGCGGATCACCATCCGCTCCGGGCTCTCCCTGTACCTGTTCGGGACGCCGGGCCAGGACCGCTTCTGGTTCCTGTGGGACGAGCTCGCGCAGGGCGCGCTGGGGGCGGTGGTGCTCGCCGACACCCGGCGGCTGGAGGACTGCTTCCCGGCGGTGGACTACTTCGAGCACCGGCGGATCCCCTTCCTGGTCGCGGTCAACTGCTTCGCGGAGGCCGGGCGTTACGGGGCGAACGAGGTGGCGCGGGCGCTGGACCTGGAGCAGGGGACGCCGGTGGTGCTGTGCGACGCGCGGGACAGGGATTCCGGGAAGGAAGTGCTGATCCGGCTGGTCGAGTACGCGGGGCGGGTGCACACCGCGCGGCTGCTGGAATCGGTGAGCCCGTAGGCCGGTCCGGTGCGAGGGGCCGGATTGGGCCCCTTGACGATGTCGTCGCCGGGCGTGGACGCGCGACGGGCGCCGCCGGGAACGGACCGGATGGGAGCGATGTGCGCGGTTCCGTCCTTTTGGGCGCGGACGGCCGTCCGGCGGGGACGGAGCGCCGGAGTGGCGCGGGAGGGCCGCCGCCATTCCTCTTGAGTCATCTTGTGTGCCATGCGTCCCTCCTCCTTGCCGGAAAGCCCCTGGTGGGGAAGGCTTGCGGCACGACCACGCGGGGAGGGCGCGGCCACGTCGGCCGGGTCAACGGGGAGGGGCTGGAAATGGCACTGGACAAGCAGCTCGACTGGTTGCTGGACGACCTGACGCGCAGGGTCCCGCAGGTCCGCCATGCGGTGGTGCTGTCGAACGACGGGTTGGTGACGGCGGCCAGTGCGGGCCTGGCGAGGGAGGACTCCGAGCACCTCGCCGCCGTCGCGGCGGGGCTCCAGAGCCTGGCGAAGGGCTCCGGGCGGCACTTCAGGGCCGGGGAGGTGCGCCAGACGATGGTCGAGTACGACGAGGGCTTCCTGTTCGTGGTCGCGGCCGGCTCGGGCAGCAGCCTGTGCGCGCTGAGCGCCGCCGAGGCGGACATCGTGCAGGTCGCGTACGAGATGACGCTGCTGGTCAACCGGGTGGGGGAACACCTGGGCGTCGCCGAGCGGCGGATCACCGGGGGCTGAGCGGAGCCGGGGGAGAGTTATCCACAGGCCGGGCGCGATGTCGTGGCGCTCGGTTACGGTCTTCACACAGAGTGATCGCCAGGGGCGATCGCCGGATGTGGGGGAGGACCGTGATGAAGGTGGAACAGGGCGCGTGCGTGTCCGTCGGAACGGCTCTACGGGCGGACGTGCGGCCGCCGTTGCTGCTCGGCGGCGTCCGGGCGGCGGCGGAACTGGGGCTGCGGCGAGGTGAGTTCGCCCGGGCCGTCCAGCTGGGCCTGGTGCGCCGGGGCCCCCGGGCGCCGGGCGGCGCCGCCCGCTTCACCCGGGCCGAGCTGGAACGGGTCAAGGCGGAGCGGGGCTTCCCGGAGGCGCTGCGCGCGCGGGTCGAGACCGTGGCCGGCGCGGACCACGGGGCGCGGGTGCTGGGCACCGGCCCGACCCGGTTCACCCGGCTCGCCCGCTGCGGGCGTCTGACCCCCGTCGGCTACCGGGTCAACCGCTACCGGGCCCTCGTCTGGCTCTACCTGGCGGCGGAGCTGCGGGAGTTCGCCGCCCGGGAGCCGGGGCTGCTGAGCGGGGCCGCACCTGACGAGGACCGGGAGCTGATGGCGGCCGGGGCGGACCTGCGGCCGAGCAGGTGGCGGGAGCGGCATGTGGGACTGCTGCTGAGACGGGCCGCGGATCCCTGGGAGCGGGCGGCCGTGCTGGCCTCCGTCCTCCCGGAAGAGGAGCTGCTGGCAGCCGTCCCCGACCCGGCGGAGCGGATCGTGCTCGCCGCGCTCGCCCCGCCCCCGCCGTTCGGCCACCCGCAGGTACCGGCGGCCGCGGCGGTGGCCCGCCCGCTGCTGGTCGCCCGGCCGCCGGAGGAGGTCGGCCGCTACCGCGCCAGTCTGGAGTTCGCCCTGGCCGGGGCGCGGGATCAGTCGAACTCGACGGGGGAGAGGGGGCCGACGTAGACCCAGGCGCCGCCCTCGCGGGAGAAGGCGCTGTGCTCGTGCAGCGATCCGGTGTGCCCGCCCTCGCGGTAGTGGGCGCGGAACTCCACCGACCCCTCGGTCTCGAACATCCCGCCGCGCTCGGTGGCGAGGATCTCCAGCCGCTCCCAGCGCTGGTCCGGGTCGAGGTCGAGCCGGCCCGGGCGGGTCGAGGGGTGCCAGGACCGCAGCAGGTAGGCGGTGTCGCCGACCGCGAAGGCGCTGAAGCGCGAGCGCATCAGCAGCTCGGCGGTGGGCGCCTGCCGGGCGCCGGAGTGGAAGCGGCCGCAGCAGTCCGGGTAGGCGGCGGGCAGCCCGCAGGGGCAGGGGAGGACCGGGGTGGTCATGGGAGCGCTCGGTTCTTCGGGACGGACGGGAGGGGACTGGACCGTACTGGACGGGACGGGACGGAGGGGATGCGGTCGAGGCGGGGCCCGTCGGCCGGGGCCGCCGGGCCCGCCGGGAGGGCCGGGTGACGGCAGGGCCTACTGCGGGGACACGGCCGGGCGTGCCTTCTGGGCCGGGTACGGGCGGAAGAGGCCCTCCTGGACCACGGAGACCAGCAGCCTGCCCTCCAGGTCGTAGATGCGGCCGCGGGCCAGGCCCCGGCCGCCGTGGGCGATGGGGGACTCCTGGTCGTACAGGAACCACTCGTCCGCCCGGAACGGCCGGTGGAACCACATGGCGTGGTCCAGGGAGGCCATGTCGAAACCGCGCATGCCCCACAGCGGCTCCACGGGGATGCGCACGGCGTCGAGGAGGGTCATGTCGCTGGCGTAGGTGAGGGCGCAGGTGTGCACGAGCGGGTCGTCGCCCAGGGGGCCGACCGCCCGCATCCACACCGCGCTGCGCGGATCGGCGTCCTTGAGCTCCTCGGGGGTCCAGCGGAGCCGGTCCACGTACCGGATGTCGAAGGGCTGGCGGCGGGCCATCCGCTCCAGGGCCTCGGGCAGCGCGCCCAGGTGCTCGCGGATCTCGTCGACGACCTTCGGGAGCTCGTCCGGGTGGGGGAAGTCGAGGCGGGGAGGCAGCTGGTGCTCGATGCTGCCCTCCTCCGGGTGATGGAAGGAGGCGGTCAGGTTGAAGATGGTCTTGCCCTGCTGGACGGCGGTGACCCGGCGCGTGGTGAAGGAGCGCCCGTCACGTAGCCGTTCCACCTGGTACACGATGGGCACGCCGGGGATCCCCGGGCGCAGGAAGTACGCGTGGAGGGAGTGCACCGGGCGGTCGCTCTCGGTGGTCCGGCCGGCCGCCACCAGTGCCTGGCCGGCGACCTGCCCGCCGAACACACGCTGGAGGGACTCCTGGGGGCTGGCGCCCCGGAAGATGTTGACCTCGATCTGCTCCAGGTCGAGCAGGTCGACCAGTCTCTCGGCGGGGTTCGTCATCACGGGCTCTCCACGGTCGGGTCCGGCGGGTCCAACGGGTCCAATGGGCCCGGCGGGCCGGGCGGGTCCGCCCGGCCGGGCGGCTTGCGGGTCGGGGCCTCCCCCGGACGGGGTCCGGGGAAGCTCAGAGCTCGCCGAGCTCGCCGACCGAGGTGACCCGGATGACGGCCCGGCCCTCCTCGTCGGACGCGGCGAGGTCCACCTCGGCGCTGATGCCCCAGCCATGGTCGCCGTTCGGGTCGGCGAAGGTCTGGCGGACGCGCCACAGTCCGTGCGCCGGGTCCTCCTCGATCTGCAGCAGCTTGGGGCCGCGCGCGTCGGGGCCGGTGCCCAGGTCGTCGTACTCGTCCCAGTAGGCGTCCATGGCCTCGCCCCAGGCGTCGGCGTCCCAGCCGGAGCCGGCGTCCAGCTCGCCCAGCTGGTCGACGTGGTCCAGGGCCGCCAGCTCGACCCGGCGGAACATCGCGTTGCGGACCAGGACGCGGAAGGCGCGGGCGTTGGCCGTGACCGGCTTGACCTGGTCGGCCTTCTCCTGGGCCTGCTCCGCCGTCTCCACCTCCGGGTTCGCCAGCTGCTCCCACTCGTCGAGCAGGCTGGAGTCCACCTGGCGCACCAGCTCGCCCAGCCAGGCGATCAGGTCCTCCAGGTCCTCGGACTTGAGGTCGTCGGGGATGGTGTGGTCGAGGGCCTTGTACGCGCTCGCCAGGTAGCGCAGCACGATGCCCTCGGTCCGGGCGAGCTCGTAGAAGGAGGTGAACTCCGTGAAGGTCATCGCCCGCTCGTACATGTCGCGGATGATCGACTTCGGGGAGACGGGGTGGTCGCGGACCCACGGGTGGCTCTTGCTGTACACGTCGTAGGCGTGGACCAGCAGCTCTTCCAGGGGCTTGGGATAGGTGACCTCCTGGAGCCGCTCCATGCGCTCCTCGTACTCGATCCCGTCCGCCTTCATCGCGCCGACCGCGATGCCGCGCTCCTTGTTCTGCTGGGCCGCCAGGATCTGGCGCGGGTCGTCCAGGGTGGACTCCACGACCGAGACCATGTCGAGCGCGTAGGACGGGGACTCGGGGTCCAGCAGCTCGAAGGAGGCCAGCGCGAAGGTGGACAGCGGCTGGTTCAGCGCGAAGTCCTGCTGGAGGTCGACCGTGAGCCGGATGGTGCGGCCCTCGGCGTCCGGGGTGTCGAGCTTCTCCACGACGCCGCCGTCCAGCAGCGACCGGTAGATCGCGATGGCACGGCGAATGTGGCGCAGCTGGGCCTTGCGCGGCTCGTGGTTGTCCTCCAGGAGGCTGCGCATCGCCTTGAAGGCGTCGCCCGGGCGGGCGATCACCGACAGCAGCATGATGTTGGTGACCTTGAAGCGCGAGGTCAGCGGTTCCGGGTCGGCGGCGATCAGCTTCTCGAACGTGGTGTCCGACCAGGCGACGAAGCCCTCGGGGGCCTTCTTGCGCACCACCTTGCGGCGCTTCTTCGGGTCGTCGCCGGCCTTGGCGAGGGCCTTCTCGTTCTCGATGACGTGCTCGGGGGCCTGCGCCACCACGAACCCGGCCGTGTCGAAGCCCGCGCGGCCCGCGCGGCCGGCGATCTGGTGGAACTCGCGGGCGCGCAGCGTGCGGACGCGGTTGCCGTCGTACTTGGTCAGCGCGGTGAACAGCACCGTGCGGATCGGGACGTTCACGCCGACGCCGAGGGTGTCCGTACCGCAGATCACCTTCAGCAGGCCGGCCTGGGCCAGCTTCTCGACCAGCCGCCGGTACTTGGGCAGCATGCCCGCGTGGTGCACGCCGATGCCGTGGCGGACGTAGCGGGAGAGGTTCTGGCCGAACTTCGTGGTGAAGCGGAAGTTGCCGATCAGCTCCGCGATCTTGTCCTTCTCCTCGCGGGTGCACATGTTGATGCTCATCAGCGACTGCGCCCGCTCGACCGCCTGGGCCTGCGTGAAGTGCACGATGTAGACGGGCGACTGCCGGGTCTCCAGCAGCTCGGTGATGGTGTCGGTGATCGGCGTGGTCACGTACTCGTAGGAGAGCGGGACGGGCCGGGACGCCGAGCGGACCACGGAGGTCGGGCGGCCGGTGCGCCGGGTGAGGTCCTCCTCGAACCGCTTCACGTCGCCGAGGGTGGCCGACATCAGGACGAACTGTGCCTGCGGCAGCTCCAGCAGCGGGATCTGCCAGGCCCAGCCGCGGTCGGCCTCCGCGTAGAAGTGGAACTCGTCCATCACGACCTGGCCGATGTCGGCGTACTTGCCGTCGCGCAGGGCGATGGAGGCCAGCACCTCGGCGGTACAGCAGATCACCGGGGCGTCCGCGTTCACGGAGGCGTCGCCGGTCAGCATGCCGACGTTCTCGGTGCCGAAGATCTTGCAGAGGTCGAAGAACTTCTCCGACACCAGCGCCTTGATCGGGGCGGTGTAGAAGGTGACCTTGTCCTGGGCCAGGGCGGTGAAGTGCGCGCCCGCCGCGACGAGGCTCTTGCCGGAGCCGGTCGGGGTCGACAGGATCACGTTCGCACCGGAGACGACCTCGATCAGCGCCTCCTCCTGCGCCGGGTACAGGGTGATGCCCCGCTCCTCCGCCCACGAGGAGAAAGCCTCGAAGAGGGCGTCGGGGTCGGCGGTCGGCGGGAGCTGATCAATGAGGGTCACGCCCCCATCTTGCCTGGCTTCCCGCCGGAAGAGGGAACCGGCGGACGCGAGGAAGATCATCGCGGGTACCCTGGGCCGCTGAAGCGGCCCGACCGAAGACGTCGACGGGGCCGCACCACAACAAAACCGGGGCGGGAAACGAGCATGATGGGTCCGGCGCACTCACTGTCCGGGGCGGCGGCCTGGCTGGGGGTGGGCGCCGCGACCGCGGCCGCCGGGCACCCGATGCCCTGGCCCGTACTGGTCGTCGGCGCGCTGATCTGCGCCGGCGCGGCCCTCGCCCCCGACCTCGACCACAAGTCGGCGACGATCTCCCGCGCCTTCGGTCCGCTGTCCCGGGGCCTGTGCGAGGTGGTCGACAAGATCTCGTACGCCGTCTACAAGGCGACCCGCTCGCCGCGTGACGCCCGCCGCAGCGGCGGCCACCGCACCCTGACCCACACCTGGCTGTGGGCGGTCCTCATAGGCGCCGGCTCCTCCGCGGTCGCGGTGAGCTTCGACCGCTGGGGCGTCCTGGTGCTCCTCTTCGTCCACCTGGTGCTGGCCGTCGAGGGCCTGCTGTGGCGGGCGGCGCGGATGTCCAGCGACGTCCTGGTCTGGCTGCTCGGCGCGACCAGCGCCTGGATCCTGGCCGGCGTCCTCGACGAGCCGGGCAACGGCGCCGGCTGGCTGTTCACCGGCCCCGGGCAGGAGTACCTCTGGCTCGGCCTGCCGATCGTGCTCGGCGCCCTCGTCCACGACATCGGCGACGCGCTGACCGTCTCCGGCTGCCCGGTCCTGTGGCCCCTCCCGGTCAAGGGGAAGCGCTGGTACCCGGTCGGCCCGCCGAAGGCGATGCGCTTCCGTGCCGGCAGCTGGGTGGAGCTGAAGGTCCTCATGCCGGTGTTCATGCTCCTCGGCGGCATGGGCGGAGCCTCGGCCCTGGGCTTCATCTAGCCTCCGGGCCGAGGCGCCGCCGTCAGCCGTCAGCCGTGCCAGGAGCGCCACAGGGCCGCGTACGCCCCGTCGGCGGCCACCAGCTCGTCGTGCGAGCCCAGTTCGCTGATCCGGCCGCCCTCGACCACGGCGATCACGTCCGCGTCGTGGGCCGTGTGCAGCCGGTGGGCGATCGCGATCACCGTCCGGCCGTCCAGCACCCGCGCCAGCGACCGCTCCAGGTGCCGGGCCGCCCGCGGATCCAGCAGCGAGGTCGCCTCGTCCAGGACCAGCGTGTGCGGGTCCGCCAGCACCAGCCGGGCCAGCGCGATCTGCTGCGCCTGCGCCGGGGTCAGCGCACTGCCGCCGGAACCCACCTCCGTGTCCAGCCCCGACTCCAGGGCGCGCGCCCAGCCGTCGGCGTCCACCGCCCCCAGCGCCGCCCACAGCTCGGCGTCCTCCGCACCCGTGCGGGCCAGCCGCAGGTTGTCCCGCAGGGAGCCCGTGAACACGTGGTGCTCCTGGTTCACCAGGGCCACGTGCTCGCGCACCCGTTCCGCCGGCATCCGCGACAGCCGCGCCCCGCCGAGCGTGACCTCCCCGCTCCGCGGCGCGTAGATCCCCGCCAGCAGCCGGCCCAGCGTCGACTTGCCCGCCCCCGAGGGGCCGACCAGCGCCATCCGCGTGCCCGGCGGCACGGACATCGAGACCCGGTGCAGGACGTCCACGCCCTCCCGGTAGCCGAACCGGACCTCGTCCGCCCGGACGTCCCGGCCCTCCGGGGCCACCGCACGGTCACCCGCGGCCGGCTCGATCTCGCGCACCCCCACCAGCCGTGCCAGGGACACCTGGGCGACCTGGAGCTCGTCGTACCAGCGCAGGATCAGCCCGATCGGGTCGACCATCATCTGCGCCAGCAGTGCGCCCGTGGTCAGCTGCCCGACCGACATCCACCCGCGCAGCACGCAGTACCCGCCGATCAGCAGCACCGCGCCGAGGATCGTCACGTAGGTGGCGTTGACCACGGGGAAGAGCACCGTCCGCAGGAACAGGGTGTACCGCTCCCAGGCCGTCCACTCCCTGATCCGCCGCTCCGACAGCGCGATCCGCCGACCGCCCAGGCGGTGCGCCTCGACCGTCCGCCCGGCGTCCACCGTCTCCGTCAGCACCGCCGCGACCGCCGCGTACCCGGCCGCCTCCGAGCGGTACGCCGACGGCGCCCGCCGGAAGTACCAGCGGCAGCCGGCGACCAGCAGCGGCAGGGCCACCAGCGCCGCCAGGGCCAGCTGCGGCGCGGTCACCGCGAGCGCGCCGTACAGCAGCCCCGCCCAGACCACGCCGATGGCCAGCTGCGGAACCGCCTCGCGCATCGCGTTCGCCAGCCGGTCGACGTCGGTGGTGATCCGCGACAGCAGGTCGCCGGTACCGGCCCGCTCCAGGACGCCCGGCGGCAGGCCCACCGACCGCACCAGGAAGTCCTCCCGCAGGTCGGCCAGCATCTCCTCGCCGAGCATCGCCCCGCGCAGCCGGACCAGTCGCACGAAGCAGGTCTGGACGGCCAGGGCCACCGCGAACAGCAGGGCGACGCGCCCGAGATGCGGATCGCGCGTCCCCGCCGACAGCTCGTCCACCACGCGCCCCAGCAGGTACGGGCCGGCCATGGAGGCGGTCACCGCGACCGCGTTGACGACGACCAGCGCCGTGAAGGCCCGCCGGTGCCGCCGCAGCAGGCCGCGCACATAGCCCCGGACGGTCGCCGACGTGCCCACGGGCAGGGTCGCGGCCGTCTCGGGGGCCGCCGGATCGTAGTCGGGCGGCGCCACGCCGATCATGCGGATTCCTCGATCTCCGTGAGTTCCCCGGCGGGTCCGACGACCCGCCCCTGTTCCCCGTCCGTCTCCCGGGTGACGACCGCCCGGTAGCGGGGTTCCGCGCGCAGCAGTTCGCGGTGGGTGCCCGCCGCCACGGCCCGGCCCCCGTGCACCAGAACCACCCGGTCGGCGCGGTCCAGCAGCAGCGGCGAGGACGCCAGGACCACCGTGGTGCGCCCGGCACGCAGGGCGGCCACCCCGTCGGCGATCCGCGCCTCGGTGTGCGCGTCCACCGCGGAGGTCGGCTCGTCCAGCACCAGCACCTCCGGGTCGGTGGCCAGCGACCGGGCCAGTGCGAGCCGCTGGCGCTGTCCGCCGGACAGGGACCGGCCGCGCTCGGTGATCCGGGCGTCCATCGCGTCGTCCACCCCGTCGGGGGCCGCCTGGAGCAGCGCGTCCAGGACGTCCCCGCACTGCGCCGCCGCCAGCGCGGCCGGGGCGGCGACGGAGCCGGACGCCGGTACGTCGAACAGCTCGCGCAGGGTGCCGGACAGCAGCACCGGGTCCTTGTCCTGGACGAGGACCAGGGTGCGCGCCGCCTCCAGCGCGAGGCCGTCCAGCGCGACCCCGCCGAGCAGCACCGACGGCGGTGCGGCGCCCGGGTCGTCCCCGGGGTGCACGGCATGCCCGCCCAGCCGCTCCGCCAGCCGGCCCGCGAGGTCCGGGTCCCCGCACACGACCGCCGTGAACCGCCCGGCCGGGGCCAGCAGCCCCGTCGCGGGGTCGTACAGGTCCCCGCCCGGAGCCGGAGCCTCCAGCGGCTCGGCGGCGACGCCGTCCGCCCCGTCGTCCGTGCGCGTGAGCGACAGCACCCGGGCCGCCCGCTGCGCCGAGGGCCGGGAGAAGGAGTAGGCCATGGCGATCTCCTCCACGTGCCGCAACGGGTACAGCATCGTGGCCACCGCGCTGAAGGCGGCGACGAGTTCGCCGACCGACAGCCGCCCGTCCAGGACGAGCACGGAGCCGTACCAGACCACCGTGACCATCAGCGCCCCCGGCAGCAGTACCTGCACCGCGGCGATCAGCGCCCACAGCCGGGCGCTGTGGACCGCGGCCTTGCGCACCTCCTGCGAGGCCGCGCGGTAGCGGTCGAGGAAGAGCTCCTCGCCGCCGATGCCGCGCAGCACCCGCAGGCCCGCCACCGTGTCGGAGGCCAGCTCGGTGGCCTTGCCCGCCTTCTCGCGCTGGACGTCGGCGCGCCGGGTGGCCCGCGGCAGCAGCGGCAGTACCGACAGCGCGAGCACCGGTACGCCCGCCGCGACGACCACACCGATCGAGGGTGCGTAGAACAGCAGCCCGACGCAGATGGCGACGACGGAGAAGGCGGCGGCGAGGAAGCGGGAGACCGCCTCGACGAACCAGCCGATCTTCTCCACGTCCCCCGTGGACACCGCCACGACTTCCCCCGCCGCCACCCGCCGGGTCAGGGCGGAGCCCAGCTCGGCGGTCTTGCGGGCGAGCAGCTGCTGCACCCGCGCGGCGGCGGTGATCCAGTTGGTGACGGCCGTGCGGTGGAGCATGGCGTCACCAGTTGCGATGGCGACGCCGGTCAGCAGCAGGAGCCCGCCGACCAGCAGCAGCCGCCCGCCGTCGCGGCCGACGGCGGCCTCGACGCCCAGCCCCACCGCGTACGGCAGCCCGGCGATCCCGCAGAAGTGCACCAGCCCCCACGCCAGGCTCCGGGCCTGGCCGCCGATTTGGCCCCGCCCCAGCCACCACAGGAAACGCGGGCCGGAGCGGGCGTCGGGTACTCCGGGATCCGGATACGGAAGGTCGCTGATCTGCATGACGCCCCATCACGGCTCGGTGAGTGCAAACCACGCAAGGTTCGCCTTCCGGTCGCGGCCCCGGCAATCGATTTTCCGGTTCAGGGCCGGGTGGCGCGCTCCAGTTCGAGCAGGACGGAGGCGTACGGGCGCCCGGTGGCCCGCTCCATGCCGACCTCGCACATCCGGTTCGCCGACAGGTACGCGTCGAACGGCCGCGCCGCCACCTCCGCCGCCTCCCGCCGCGTCGCCGAGGCCGTCAGCTCGGGGTGCAGCATCCCCCGGTCGCCGGCGAAGGCGCAGCAGCCCGCGTCGTCCGGGACGACCACCTCGTCCGCGCAGGCCCCGGCCACCGCACGCAGCTTCTCCACGTTCCCCAGGTGCCGCATCGAGCACGTCGGGTGGAGGACCGCCGACGCGGCCGTGCGCCTGACCTCCAGGTGCGGCAGCAGCTCCTGCGCCGCCCAGACGACGGAGTCCACGATCCTCAGCTCCCCGTGCAGGGCCCGGTTGTCCTCGCTGAGGTAAGGGACCACCTCGCGGGCCAGGCCCAGGGTGCAGGAGGACGCGTCCACCACCAGCGGCAGCCGGCCCCCGGCGGTCCAGCCCCAGGCGGCCTCCGTGATCCGGTTCGCCATCAGCCGGTTGCCGGCCGCGTACCCCTTGGAGTGCCAGATCGTCGCGCAGCACGTGCCGCGCACGTCGCCGGGGATCCACACGGGCCTGCCGGCCCGCTCGGCCAGGGCCACCACCGCCTCCGGCAGCGAGGGCCCGGGCCGGTCGGCGGGACCGGCGAAGATCCGGTTGACGCAGGCCGGGTAGTACACGGCGACCGCGCCCACCCGCCGGGTCGGGGGCAGTCGGCGCGCGGCGGCCCCGGGGAGCCGCGGCAGCCACTGCGGCACCAGGTCGGGGCGTACGGCCTTGCGGGCGGCCCGCGTCACGGCGGCCGGCAGCCGGTCCCCGGCCCGTCCGGCGGCGGCCACGGCCAGCCGGGCGACGGCCTCCACGACGGCGAACCGCTCGGCGGCCAGGGCGGCCGCGCGCTCCTCGCCCGGACCGTGCCGCCGGTGGCGGAAGTCGCGCATCAGGCCGCCGGTGTCGATGCCGACGGGGCAGGCGAGCTTGCAGGCCGAGTCGCCCGCGCAGGTGTCGACGGCGTCGTGGCCGTAGGCGTCGAGCAGCCCTCCGAGGACCGGGGAGCCGGCCGGCTGGCGCACCATCTCCCGGCGGAGCGCGATCCGCTGGCGCGGGGTGGTCGTCAGGTCCCCGCTGGGGCAGGCCGGTTCGCAGAACCCGCACTCGATGCACGGGTCGGCCTCCGCCTCCACCCGGGGGATGGTCTTCAGGCCGCGCAGGTGCCCCCGCGGATCACGGTCGAGGAGGATCCGCGGGGCGAGGATGCCCTCCGGGTCGATCAGCCGCTTGGTGCGCCACATCAGGTCGGTGGCCCGCGGCCCCCACTCCAGTTCCAGGAAGGGGGCCATGTTGCGGCCGGTGGAGTGCTCGGCCTTCAGCGAGCCGTCGAACCGCTCGACCGTGAGCCGGCAGAAGGCGTCCATGAAGGCCGCGTAACGGTCGACCTCCTCGGGGCGGGCGGCGTCGAAGGCGAGCAGGAAGTGCAGGTTGCCGTGGGCGGCGTGCCCGGCGACGGCCGCGTCGAACCCGTGCTCCGCCTGGAGGGCGAGGAGCGCCTCGCAGGCCTCGGCCAGCCGGGACGGCGGCACCGCGAAGTCCTCGGTGATCAGGGTGGTTCCGGGCGGCCGGGCCCCGCCGACGGCGGTGACGAAGGCCTTGCGGGCCGCCCAGTGGCCGGCGATGACGGCCGGGTCGGAGGTGAAGGCGTTGGTGACGGAGGCGACCGGCGCGACCAGGTCCAGCGACGGCAGGACGGCGGCGGCCGCGTCCTCGTACCGGGCGCGCCCGGCGGCGTCCGGGGCGCGGAACTCCACCAGCAGCGCGGCCGTGTCCTTGGGCAGCCCGGCCCAGTCGGCGGGCACCCCCTCCACGCTGACCGAGGCGCGCAGGGTGTTGCCGTCCATCAGCTCCACGGCGAGGGCCCCGGCCTCGTTGAAGAGCGGGACCGCGGCGGCCGCCGCCGGGAGGGAGGGGAAGAACAGCAGGGCGCCGGTGACCTCGCGGTCCAGGGGCAGGGTGTCGAAGACGACCTCGGCGATGAAGCAGAGGGTGCCCTCGGAGCCGACGGTCAAGCCGCGCAGGATTTCGACGGGAGTGGCGCCGTCGAGGTAGGCGTCGAGCCGGTAGCCGGTGGTGTTCTTGATCTCGTACTTGGCCCGGATCCGCGCGACGAGGGCGGGGTCGGCCTCGATCTCCCGCTTGAGCTCCATCAGCCCCCGGCACAGGGCCGGCTCGGCGCGGGCCAGCTCCTCGTCGGCGAGGGGGTCGGCGGTGTCGACGACGGTGCCGGTCGGCAGGACGAGGGTGAGGGAGGACAGGGTGCGGTACGCGTTCCGTGTGGTGCCGGCCGTCATGCCCGAGGAGTTGTTGGCGACCACCCCGCCCAGGGTGCAGGCGATGGCGCTGGCCGGGTCGGGGCCCAGGACCCGGCCGTGGCGGGCGAGGGCGGCGTTGGCCCGGAAGACGGTGGTGCCGGGCCGGATCCGGGCGCGGCGGCCCCCGTCGAGGACCTCGACGCCCCGCCAGTGGCGGCGTACGTCGACCAGGATGTCCTCGCCCTGGGCCTGGCCGTTGAGCGAGGTCCCGGCGGCGCGGAAGACCACCTCGCGCTGCCTGCCGTGGGCGTAGGAGAGGACCGCCGAGATGTCGTCGACGTCCTCGGCGACCACCACGACCTGAGGGACGAACCGGTACGGGGAGGCGTCGGCGGCGTAGCGGACCAGGTCGGAGACCTTCGACAGCACCTTCTCGGGGCCGAGGAGCCCGGTGAGTTCCTCGCGCAGGGTCCGCGGGGTGCCGGACGCCGTCCGGTCGGGGACCCGGTCGGGGGCGGGTGCGCCGTGGCGGCGAGGGCGCAGGGCGCCCGGATCCGGTTCGAACAGCGGCATGCGTGCGACCCCTCGTCCGTGCGGGCGCCCCGGTCCGCCGCCGCACCCGGCGCCCGTCAGGGGGACCGTTTCAGCAGCGGCGCTCCGCCGGGACGTCCGCGAGCGCGTTGAGCAGACCGCCGAGCACCTCGCGCTGTTCGGCGGTCAACGGAGCCAGGATCTCCTCTGCCGCGTCGGTTCGCGCGTTGCGCAGACGGCGCAGCGTGGCGCGACCGGTTTCGGTGAGCTCGATGCGGATCACGCGCCGGTTCGCGGGGTCGGGTGCGCGGCGCACGCAGTCGGCCGCCTCCAGAGCGTCCACCAGGGTCGTCACGGCACGCGGCACCACCTCAAGGCGCGTGGCCAGGTCGGCCATCCGGGGCGGCGGGCCGTCCGCGTAGTGCGCGACGATCCGCAGCAGCCGGCCCTGGGCCGGGGTGATCCCGAGCGGCTCCATGTGCCGTTTCTGGATCCGGTGGAGCCGGCGCGTGAGGCGCAGCAGCTGCTCGGCGAGGACGCCGTCGGTCGAATCACGGGTGTCGGTCTCGGAACCGGTGCTCATACTGGGAACAGTAGCAGGACCGGATTCATTGTGAGTATAGGTAACAATGAGCTAGGCTCATCGGAGTCCCCGGCGGAAGGAGGCCCATGCACAGCGACGAGCCGAAGTGGACCCCATCGAACGAAGCCCTCGACCCCGGCAGCCCGGCCCCCGCCGACCGGCCGCGCGAGCTGCGCCGCATCCTCGGCCTGTTCCGGCCCTACCGCGGCCGCCTCGCCGTCGTCGGCGCCCTCGTCGGCGCCTCCTCGCTGGTCGGCGTCGCCTCGCCGTTCCTGCTCAAGGAGATCCTGGACGTCGCCATCCCCCAGGGCCGGACCGGGCTGCTCAGCCTGCTGGCCCTCGGCATGATCCTCACCGCGGTCGTGACCAGTGTGTTCGGCGTGCTCCAGACGCTCATCTCCACCACGGTCGGCCAGCGCGTCATGCACGACCTGCGCACCGCCGTCTACGCCCAGCTCCAGCGGATGCCGCTGGCCTTCTTCACCCGCACCCGCACCGGCGAGGTGCAGTCCCGCATAGCCAACGACATCGGCGGCATGCAGGCCACCGTCACCTCGACGGCCACCTCGCTCGTGTCGAACCTGACCGCCGTCGTCGCCTCCGTCGTCGCGATGCTCGCGCTCGACTGGCGGCTCACCCTCGTCTCCCTGCTCCTGCTGCCCCTCTTCGTGTGGATCAGCCGCCGCGTCGGCCGCGAGCGCAAGAAGATCACCACGAAGCGGCAGAAGCAGATGGCCGCCATGGCCGCCACCGTCACCGAGTCCCTGTCGGTAAGCGGCATCCTGCTCGGCCGCACCATGGGCCGTTCCGAGTCCCTCACCGCCGCCTTCGCGGAGGAGTCGGAGAAGCTCGTCGGCCTCGAAGTGCGCTCCAGCATGGCCGGCCGCTGGCGGATGTCCACCATCGGCATCGTGATGGCGGCCATGCCCGCGCTGATCTACTGGGCCGCCGGCATCGCCCTCCAGACCGGTGCCCCCGCGCTCTCGGTCGGCACCCTCGTCGCCTTCGTCACCCTCCAGCAGGGCCTGTTCCGGCCCGCCGTCAGCCTGCTGTCGACCGGCGTGCAGATCCAGACCTCGCTCGCCCTCTTCGCCCGGATCTTCGAGTACCTCGACCTGCCGGTGGACATCACCGAGCGCGAGGACCCCGTCCGGCTGGGGCGCGCGAAGGGCGAGATCCGCCTGGAGGACGTGCACTTCGCGTACGAGGCCAAGACCGGTCCCACCCTCGCCGGCATCGACATCACCGTCCCGGCGGGCGGCTCCCTGGCCGTGGTCGGCCCGACCGGATCCGGCAAGAGCACCCTCAGCTACCTGGTGCCCCGCCTCTACGACGTGACGGGCGGCCGGGTCGCCCTCGACGGGGTGGACGTACGCGACCTGGACTTCGACTCGCTGGCCCGCTCCATAGGCGTCGTCTCCCAGGAGACGTACCTCTTCCACGCCTCGGTCGCGGACAACCTGCGCTTCGCCAAGCCGGACGCCACCGACGAGGAGATCGCCGACGCGGCCCGCGCGGCGCAGATCCACGACCACATCGAGTCCCTGCCGGACGGGTACGACACCCTGGTCGGCGAGCGCGGCTACCGCTTCTCCGGGGGCGAGAAACAGCGCCTGGCCATCGCGCGCACGATCCTGCGCGACCCCCCGGTCCTCATCCTGGACGAGGCCACCAGCGCCCTCGACACCCGCACCGAGCACGCCGTGCAGCGGGCCATCGACAACCTCTCCCGGGGCCGCACCACCATCACCATCGCGCACCGCCTCTCCACCATCCGGGACGCCGACCAGATCGTGGTCCTGGACGCCGGCCGCATAGCCGAGCGCGGCACGCACGAGGAACTGCTGGGGGCGGGCGGCCGCTACGCCGCGCTGGTCCGCCGTGACCGGGACGCCGCGCACGCGCCCGCTCCGGTGAACGTGTGATCATGTGACCGGTCGGGGGTGTGCTGCCTGGAACCGGACGCCATGACCGTTAGCGTTCCGACATGCCTCCTGCGTACCAGCCGCCGCAGCGCCGCTCCCGGCTCACCCGCCGAGGCCGCCTGGTGCTCCTGTTCACCGCACTGCTCGGCATCGGGCTGGGGGCGACGGTCCTCGTCCCCCTGCTGTCCCGGACGGAAACGCCCGAGAAGCCGCGCCCGCTGCTGATCCCCGAAGGATGGCGCGCCGCGCAGGTCTACGCGGCCATCGACAAGGAGCTCCGGCTCCCGGCCGGCAGCACCTCCTCGGCCGTCGCCACGGCCGGCCTGCCCCTGCCCGCCGAGGCGAAGGGCAACCCGGAGGGCTACCTGTTCCCGGCGACGTACCCGGTCACCTCGAAGTCCACCCCGGCCACCCTGCTCGCGACGATGGTGCGGACGGCGAACCAGAAGCTCGCGACCAAGGCGGTCGCCGACGGCGGCCGCGCCCACGGCATGACCCCGTACCAGACGGCCACCCTCGCCAGCATCATCGAGGCGGAGGCCGACAACCCGGCGGACATGGGCAGGGTCGCCCGGGTGGTCCACAACCGGCTCGCGCGGTCGATGCCGCTCCAGATGGACTCCACCCTCAACTACGCCCTGAACCGCACCACCGTGGACACCAGGCTCCGCGACACACGCATCGACCACCCCTTCAACACCTACGAGCGGCAGGGTCTGCCGCCCGCCCCCATCGACAGCCCCGGGCTCCGGGCGATGGCGGCGGCCGTCGCGCCGACCCCCGGCGACTGGCTCTTCTTCGTCACCGTGAAGCCCGGCGACACCCGGTTCTCGGCCACCTACGAGGAACACCGCAAGCACGTGGCGGAGTTCAACCGGATCCGCGCGGCCGCGTCCGCCGTCCCCGGGAAATGAGGGGCGGCCCCCTGCGCGCCCGCCCTGGTCACACCAGGGCGGGGACCGCCGGCCCCCGGGCCAGCAGCCGGCGGATCTCGCGGACGGCGGCCCCGCCGGCCCGGTTGGCGCCGACGGTCGACGCCGAAGGCCCGTATCCGACCAGGTGGACACGCTCGTCCCGCACCGCCCTCGTCCCCACCAGCCGGATCCCGCCGCCCGGCTCGCGCAGCCGCAGCGGTGCCAGGTGGTCGACGGCGGGCCGGAAGCCGGTGGCCCACAGGATCACGTCCGCCTCCACCCGCCGCCCGTCCGCCCAGACGGCCCCGGACGGGGTGATCCGCTCGAACACCGGCAGCCGGTCCAGCACCCCGGACTCCAGTCCGGCCCGTACCGCCTCGTTCAGCGGCAGCCCCGTCACGCTGACCACGCTCCGCGGCGGCAGCCCCCGGCGTACCCGCTCCTCCACCAGCGCCACCGCCGCCCGGCCCTCGGCCTCGCCGAAGCCCCCCTCGCGGAACACGGGGGGCCTGCGGGTGACCCAGGTGGTCCGCGCCGCCACCTCGGAGACCTCCAGCAGGTGCTGTACCGCCGAGGTGCCCCCGCCCACCACGATGACCCGGGCCCCGGCGAACGCCTCGGGACCGGGGTAGTCCGCGGTGTGCAGCTGCCGCCCCCGGAACAGCTCCTGGCCCGGATAGCGCGGCCAGAACGGCCGGTCCCACGTCCCGGTGGCGTTGACCAGCGCCCGCGCCGACCAGCTCCCCGAAGTGGACTCGACCAGCAGCCGCCCGCCCTTGCCCTCGCGCACGGCCGTCACGTCCACCGGCCGCCGCACGCGCAGCCCGAACCGCTCCTCGTACGCCGCGAAGTACTCCCCGATCACCTCGGACGAGGGCCGCAGCGGATCGGCGCCGGACAGCTCCATCCCGGGCAGCGCGTGCATCCCGTGCACCTTGCCGTAGGTGAGCGAGGGCCAGCGCAACTGCCAGGCCCCGCCGGGGCGCGGCGCGTGGTCGAGCACCACGTGGCCGATGCCGGCCCTGGCCAGGTGGTAGGCACTGGACAGCCCGGCCTGCCCGGCCCCCACGACCACCACGTCCACGTCCGCCGCGCCCCGCACCATTTCGTTCACGGTTCTACCAACTCGCGGACCGTGCGGGATCTTCCCCTCCCGGCGAGGCCTCAGGCCGCGACCGGCGACAGGGTGCGGAGTTCCTCCAGGCGCAGGCGGGTCTCCTCGTCCAGGGGGACGAACGTCGTCAGGCGGGGGCCCGCCGCCGGGCCCAGCCACAGGCTGGTGTGTTCCAGGCGGAGGAGGCCCACATGGGCGTTGCGGACGTACTTGCGGTTGCTGCCCAGCCCCACCACCTCGTGCCGGGCCCAGATCTCCCGGAACTCCGGCGAGGCCGCCTCCAGGCGGGCCAGCAGGGCCTTCCAGGCCGGTTCGGCCAGGTGGCCGGCCATCGAGGCGCGGAACTTGGCCGCCAGCAGCCGGTTCACCTCCGGCATGTCGGCCAGCGACGCCCGCCACTGGGGGTTGGTGAAGGCCAGCCACAGGCAGTTGCGGTCCTCGCGGGGCAGCCGGTCCAGGTCGCACAGGAGGCGCCCGTAGGTGGTGTTGTAGGCGAGGATGTCGTAGCGGCTGTTCTGCACGCAGGCCGGGATCGGGTCCAGTTGGTCGAGCATGGCCCGCAGCGCCGGCGTCACGCTGGCGCACCGGGTGTTCGGTGCCGGGTCGGTGCTGCCGGCCAGGGCGAACAGGTGCGCGCGCTCGGTGGAGTCCAGCAGCAGGGCGCGCGCCAGCGCGTCCAGCACCTGCGGGGACACCTGGATCTCGCGGGCCTGCTCCAGCCAGGTGTACCAGGTCACGCCGACGGCGGAGAGCTGGGCGACCTCCTCGCGGCGCAGCCCGGGGGTGCGCCTGCGGCTGCCGCGGGCCAGGCCCACCTGCTCGGGGGTGATCCGCTCGCGGCGGCTGCGCAGGAAGTCGGCCAGCTCGTGCCGGCGCAGGTCGCTCTGGGGGGCCACAGTGGTCATGGGTCCAGCGTGCCCCATCGCGCAGCCGGTTGCCAGGTACTCCTGGTACCAGGATAAAGAGACTCTGGTACCAGGCTGAGGGGTGGAGGATCGTCTCTTCCGTGACCGAAACGACCGTACGAACGCCGCACCGTCCGTCCCCCGTCAGCACCACCGGCACCACCGGCACCGCCGGCACCACCGGCACCGCCGGCACCACTGGTACCACGAGTTCCACCGCTCCCGCCGCGATCTCTCCGCTCGGGCTGTTCACCGTGCTGCTGGGCGCGGCCCTCCCGCTCATCGACTTCTTCATCGTCAACGTGGCGCTGCCCGCCATCGACACCGACCTCGCCGCCGGCCCCGCCATGCTGGAGCTGGTCGTCGGCGGTTACGGCGTCGCGTACTCGGTGCTGCTGGTCCTGGGCGGCCGCCTCGGCGACACGGCCGGCCGGCGCCGGCTCTTCCTGATCGGCATGGCCGCCTTCGGCGTCACCTCCCTCGCCTGCGGCCTGGCCCCCACCGCCTGGACCCTGGTCGGCGCCCGGGTGGCCCAGGGGGCCGCGGCGGCGCTGATGCTGCCGCAGGTGCTCGCCACCATCCAGGCCACCACCCAGGGCCCGCGCCGGGCCCGCGCGATGAGCCTGTACGGGGCCACCGCCGGGCTGTCGATGGTCGCCGGCCAGATCCTCGGCGGGGTCCTGGTCGCCGCCGACGTGGCCGGCTCCGGCTGGCGCTCGGTGTTCCTGGTCAACGTGCCCGTGGTGATCGTCGGGCTGGTGCTCGCCGTCCGGGCCGTGCCCGAGACCCGTTCCGACCGCCCCGCCTCGGTGGACGTGCCCGGAACCCTGCTGCTGGCCCTGACGCTCGTGTCCCTGCTGCTGCCGCTGACGGAGGGCCGCGCGGCCGGCTGGCCGCTGTGGACGTGGCTCTCGCTGGCCGTCTCCCCGCTCGCCGCCGTCGCCTTCTCCCTGGTGGAGCGCCGCGCCGACCGGCTCGGGCGGACCCCGCTCGTGCCGCCGAGCCTGCTGCGCCTGGAGTCGCTGCGCCGCGGGCTGGTGATGCTGCTGCCGTTCTCGATCGGCTTCAGCGGCTTCATGTTCGCGTTCGCCGTCGCGCTCCAGCAGGGCCTGCGCATGGGTCCGGTGTCGGCGGGGCTCGCCCTGGTGCCGCTGGCCCTCGCCTTCTTCGCCGCCTCGCTCGCCGGACCCCGGCTGGTCGGGCGCTTCGGCAGCCGGGTCGTCACCGCCGGCGGGATCATCCAGGCCGCCGGCATCGGCCTGCTCGCCCTGACCGTATGGCGGGGCTGGCCGGGCCTGGGCCTCGCGGACCTCGCCCCCGGGGTGGCCCTCGCGGGGCTGGGGCAGGGCCTCCAGCTCCCCGTGCTGATGCGGCTGATGCTCTCGGACGTGCCGGCGGACCGGGCCGGGGTGGGCAGCGGAGTCATGGTCACCACGCAGCAGTCCTCCCTCGCCCTGGGCGTGGCGACCGTCGGCAGCCTCTTCCTCGCGCTGGCCGCCTCCCTGGGCATGCGGGACGCCCTCACGGTGACCCTGCTGGGACAGCTCGGCCTGATCGCGCTGACGGTCCTGCTCAGCCTCCGCCTGCCGCGCACGATGCGCTGACCCCTGACCCCCGGCCGCCCGGAAGCCCGGAAGCCCGGCGGTCCGGCCGGCCCCGGTACGGAGCCGGCCGTCCCGGATCACCCGCCCCCGGCGTCCAGCGACTCCAGCCAGGCCTCGGCCGCCGACGCGGTGAACTCCGCCTGGCCGCCCGCGAAGAGCAGGTCCGCCCCGGCGAAGGCGGGGTCGGCGGCGCTCCCGGCCAGGTACGGGACCGCCAGGCACCGCATCCCGGCCGCGCGGGCGGCGAGCGCCCCCGGCGCCGCGTCCTCGACCACCACACAGGCGGCGGGGGCGGCGCCCAGCCGGCGGGCGGCCTCCAGGAACACGTCGGGCGCGGGCTTGCCCCGTTCGACCTCCTCGGCGGAGACCGCCGTGGTCAGCAGGGCGGCCAGCCCGGTGCCCTCCAGGACGGCGTCGATCGCCGCCCGCGAGGACCCGGAGGCCACCGCCATCCGGACGCCCCGCCCGTGCAGACGCTCCACCAGCCGCCGCATCTGCGGGAAGGCCTCCGTCCGGGTGCGGGCCAGCTCCAGGTAGGCGGCGTTCTGCTCCGCCAGCAGCTGCTCCACCGGCGCCCGGAGCCCGTGGCGCTCCTTGAGGACCTCCAGCGTCTCCAGGGTCCCGATGCCGATGAACCGGGAGTGCTCCTCCCAGGTGAAGCCGGGGACGCCGTGGCGTTCCAGGGTCCGGCGCCCGGACTCGTAGTAGTGGGGCTCGCTGTCCACGAGGGTGCCGTCGAGATCGAAGATGACGGAGATCATCGGTTGCGCCCGTCCTGCCGGTCGTATGGCCTTCCCGGCCCATGCTGTCAGGCTTTGCGCGCCGCCCGTCCCACGGATTCGACCAGCGGCAGCAGCCGGTGCGCGACCCGCTCCCGCAGGGCAACCTCGGTCCGCGTGCGGACCACCCCCGGAAGCCGGATCAGCCGCTGGATCACGTCCTCCAGGTGGGCGTTGTCCCGGGCGGCCACCCGGGTCAGCAGGTCGCCGCCGCCGGTGATCGAGAAGGCCTCGATGATCTCCGGAACGGCCGCCAGGGCGTCGCCCACGTCGTCCAGGTGCCCCTGGGTGACCTCGATGTGCACGAAGGCGAGCACCGGGTGCCCGAGCGCGGCGGGGGAGAGCACGGGACCGCTGCCGGTGATCACCCCGGTGCGCTCCAGCCGGTCCAGCCGGGCCTGGAGCGTCCCGCGCGCCACGCCGAGGATCCGGGCGTACTCGCGGACGCTGGTGCGCGGCTGCTCGATCAGCAGGCGCAGGATCCGGGTGTCGAGCTCGTCCACCGCCATGACAGGAATGTACCAATGGTCCGTTCTATTCGGATCTGGTCCGGCCGCGCCCCACCTCAGGCCCGGCGCAGGGCCGGCTGCCTCACGTACGCCACGGCCACCACCGCCACCACCCCGGCCGCCGGCAGCAGCAGCCAGTTCACCGGCCAGCCCGCCCGCACCAGCAGCCCCCCGGTCAGCCCGCCCGTGAACATCGCCGCCACCGCCCGCGCCCTGCGCCCCCACGCCCCGGTGCCGTACCCGAAGGCGCTGTCGTGTCCCAGCGCCGAACCGCCGAGCAGGGCCGTCATGGACCGGGTGACCAGGGTGGTCGGTACCCCGGGCAGGTTGACCCGCATGCTCGTGACGTTGCGGAAGCCCATCGCCACCGCGAGGGCGGAGGCGGTCAGCAGGTGCCGGGCGGCCGGGGACCCGTAACGCGGCGCCAGGTCCCAGCCGATGCCCGCGGCCACCGTGATCAGGGCCGCCTCGACGGACAGCCCGAGCACGAACCAGTGCCGGCCCCGCGACTCCGCCCTCCCCTCCAGCCGTGCCGCGCACACCGCGCCGACGGCGAAGGACATCAGGGAGACCCCGGCCGCCAGGGCCGGCAGGTGCCCCTGGTGGGCCGGCGCGAAGGACAGGAACAGCACGTTGCCGGTCTGCACGGCGGTGAACACCGGCCCCAGCGCCAGCAGGCTGACCGCCTCGATCAGTCCGGTCACCCAGGTCAGCACCAGCAGCAGGAGGGTGAGCCGCCCGCACGCACGTACGTCCATGACGCCCGACAGTGACACGCCCGCCCCGCTCCGCCGCCCCGACATGCCGGGCGCGAGCGCCTCCCCATAGGGTCCGGGACATGAGTGATCTTCTGCTGGTGAGGCACGGCGAGACGGCGTGGAGCGCCAACGGGCGGCACACGGGGCTCACCGACGTCCCGCTGACCGCGCGCGGGGCCGACGAGGCCCTCTCGCTGGCCCCCTACTTCCGCGACCGGCACCCCGCCCTCGTGCTGACCAGCCCCCTGAGCCGGGCCGTCGCCACGGCCGAGCTGGCCGGGCTGACCGGCGGGGTCCCCGACCCCGACCTCCACGAGTGGGACTACGGCGGCTACGAGGGCGTCACCACCGCCGAGATCCAGCGGACCCGCCCCGGCTGGTCGCTGTGGACCGACGGCGTCCCGCCCGGCGACGCGCGGCACCCGGGCGAGGACGCCGCCCGGGTCGGCGCCCGCGCGGACCGGGTGCTGGCCCGGGCGGCGGAGGTGCTGCGCGCCGGCGAGGGGGACGTCGTCCTCGTCGCCCACGGGCACTTCCTGCGCGTCCTGACCGCCCGCTACCTCGGCCTGCCCCCCGAGCAGGGCCGGCTCTTCCTGCTGCGCACCGGCACCGTCAGCGAACTCTCCACCGAACACGGCCTCCCGGTGATCGCGGGCTGGAACACCCGCCCCTGAGCCCAGGACCCCGGAGCCCAGGGCCCCGACCCCGCCCCGGTCCGCGGCGCGGGCCGCCGCCACCCGGACGACCCGCGCCGCCTCGCGCGCCACCGCCCCGCGCGTGACCATGCGTACATGGACCAGGGCGACCGCGGCCGACCGGAGGGCACCCTCCCCGACGCCGACCCCGGCGAGGACACCCTCCAGGCCGGCGCGATCGGCTTCCTCGACGCGCTCGTCATCGGCCTGAACTCGACCTCGCCCGCCTACTCCCTGGCCGCCGTCATCGGCCCGATCGTCGCCATCGCCGGGATCTACGCCCCGGGCGTGATGCTGGCCTCGTTCGTCCCCATGCTGCTCATCGCCGCCGCCTTCTACTACCTCAACAAGGTCGACCAGGACTGCGGCACCACCTTCTCCTGGGTGACCCGCGCCATGGGCCCCTGGGCGGGCTGGCTCGGCGGCTGGGCCATCACCATGACCGGAGTCCTCGTCATCGGCTCCCTCGCCGACGTCGCCGTCCACTTCGGGCTGCTGGCCTTCGGCCTGGACGACCTGGCCGCCAACACCGTGGTCCGCCAGACGCTCACCGTCGTGCTGATCCTCGCCATGACGGCGATCTGCGTCATCGGCACCGAGCTGTCGGCCCACTTCCAGGACGTCCTCATCCTCGCCCAGGTGTTCTTCCTGCTGGTCTTCGCCGTCGTCGCCATCTACCGGGTCTACGCCGGCACCAGCACCCTCGACGCCATCCACCCCTCCGTCAGCTGGCTCAACCCCTTCGGCGCCGGCGGCGGCGCGCTCACCGGCGGCCTGCTGCTCGGCGTGTTCATCTACTGGGGATGGGAGTCCGCCGTGAACCTCACCGAGGAGGTCGAGGACTCCGCCACCGCGCCCGGCAAGGCCGGCATCTGGTCCACCCTGGTGCTGCTCGTCACCTATCTGTCCGTCGGCTTCGCCATCGTCTCCTACGCCGGGACCAGGTTCCTCGCCGAGAACGCGGGCGAGGAGGAGGCGATCTTCGCCGTCCTCGCGCACGAGGTGATGGGCGGCTGGGACTGGATGGTCCTCCTCGCCGTCTGCACCTCCGCCCTCGCCTCCACCCAGACGACGATCATCCCGGCCTCCCGCACCGCCCTGTCCATGGCCCGCCGCCACGCCCTGCCCCCGCACCTCGCCCACATCCACCACCGCTTCCACACCCCGGACGTCAGCACCTGGTGGGTGGCCGCCATCGCCATCGTCTGGTACCTCGCCGTCAACCAGATCAGCGAGAACGCCCTGCTCGACTCCCTCACCGCCCTCTCGCTGCTCATCGCCTTCTACTACGCGCTCACCGGCCTGGCCTGCGCCGTCTACTACCGGCGCCACCTGCTGGAGAACGCCCACAACCTCCTCCTCATCGGCGTCGGCCCGCTCGTCGGCGCCGGACTGCTGGCCTGGCTGCTCGTGGAGTCCATCGGGGACATGTCCAACCCGCGCAACTCCGCCAGCGGCGTCTCCTGGTTCGGCCTCGGCCCGCCCCTGGTCATCGGGATCGGCATCGCGGTCGCCGGCGTCCTGCTCATGTGCTTCTGGCGGATCCGCGACGGCAGGTTCTGGCAGGAGCGCCGGGGCGTGGTCGACCCGGCCCTCGTCCGCGGCGGGAAGAAGTGAGGAGGCCCGGATGTCCGTAGTCCTCGGGTACGACGAGTCCCCCGGCGCCGAGCGCGCCCTGCGCGTCGCGCTGGAGGTGGCCACCGCCTTCGGCGAACCGCTGGTCCTCGTCTACGGGGCGGCCGCCCCCGGCGCCGCGGGGGAGGAGTACCGCGCCCACCGCGAAGCCGTCCTCCAGGCGGGCCGCAGCGCGCTCGCCCGGGCCGTCGAGGCCGCCGACGAGGCCGGGGTCCCCTCGACCGTCGAGGTCATGGACGACAGGCCGGCCCAGGCGCTGCTCGCCGCCGCCGAACACCACGCCGCCCGCGTCATCATCGTCGGCACCTGGGGCGACAGCCCGATCCGCGGCGCCCTCCTCGGCTCGACCCCGCACAAGCTCCTGCACCTCTCCCCGGTCCCGGTGCTGTGCGTCCCGACCGAGGAAACGGCGTAGGAACCGCTACGAGAACACCCCCGCGAGGTACGTGGCCAGCCCCTCGGCGGTCGGCGGGCACAGCCGCGCCCCCAGGTGGCCGTCCGGCCGCACCACGAAGGCCGTCGGCCCCCGCACCCCGTAGCGCAGGGCGAACTCACCGCGCGCGTCGCGGTACACCGGCATCGGCGTGGCCCCGGCGGGCGCGGTCCCGCCCTCGGTGAGGACCGCGTACGCCGTGAGCCGCCCCGCCGGCAACCCGCCCGTCAGTGCGGCGAGTCCGGGAACGTACGAGTCCCACGCGCCGTCGGTGTACACCAGCAGCACGTGTTCGCGTTCCCTCAGCAGGTCATGGAGCCGCAGCGGATAGGCGGGGATCTCCCCGGCCAGCCCGCCGCAGTCGGGGGCCCGTTCGCCGGGCCCCGGCCCGGAGCCGTCGGCCTCCCCGGCGGCCGCCCGTACGACGACCGGGCTGTCGGGGTAGGCCACCAGCAGCTGGGCCTCGCGCAGCACCGCCTCGGTTTCCCGGCCGCCCGCCCCGGCGGTCCGGCGCGCGTGCCGCACGGTCCGGCCGACGACCTCCTCGCCGACCGGCCGGCGCTCCGCGCCGTAGCTGTCCAGCAGCCGCGGGTGCGCGCTGCCGCCGACGGCCAGGGCGAGCTTCCAGGCCAGGTTCCAGGCGTCCTGGATACCGGTGTTCATCCCCTGCGCCCCGGTCGGTGGGTGGATGTGCGCGGCGTCCCCGGCGACGAAGACCCGGCCGTCGGAATACCGGTCCACGAGCCGGTGGCTGATCCGGAACACCGAGGACCAGCGCATCGCGGAAGCGGTCACCGGCCGCGGCGACATCCGGTCCAGCACCGCCTGGACGTCGCCGAGCGCGGGGGCCCGCGAGCCCTCCAGCCCGTGCGCCACCCCGTCGCCGGCCGCGGGCGCGGCGGAGACGGACAGCTCCGGCGGCACGAGCATGGACATCCGGTACCGGCCCGGGCCGGGCAGCGGGATGCAGACCAGCAGGTCGTCGACCTTCCCGTCGGCGTCGTGGTGCACCGCCCGGACCGTGTACCCGTACGGGAGGTCCCAGCCGACCTCCACGTCGGCCAGCATGTACTCCTCGGGGAAGGCCCCGCCCTCGAAGGCCAGCCCCAGCCCCTTGCGGACGGTGCTGTGCGCCCCGTCACAGCCCACCAGGTACCGGGTCCGCAGCTCCTCCTCGCCGTCCGGTCCCGTCAACAGGACGCTCACCCCGGAGTCGTCCTGCGCGAACGACACCAGCGCGGTGCTCCGCTCGATCCGGGTGCCGAATCGGGCCAGGAACGCCTCCAGGATCCGCTCCGTCTCGTACTGCGGCAGCGCAGCGAACCCGTACGGCACCTCGGGCGGCAGCTCCATCCGCAGCGGCTCCCGCGCCTCGCCGTCGACGTAGACCAGCTGCCCGCGCAGCGGGACGGCCGTCTCCAGGACGTCCGCCACCAGTCCCATCCGGTCCCACAGCTCCAGTGTGCGCGGCTGGATCCCGACGGCCTTCGCGTACGGCAGCCGCCCCGGCAGCCGGTCCACCAGCCGGCAGGACACCCCGCGCCTGCGCAGCTCCACCGCCGCCGTCAGTCCCACCGGGCCCGCGCCCACCACCAGCACGTCCACCGCTGCGCCGTTCATGCGTCCATCGTGTCCACCGGCCCCGCCGCCCCGCCACCGGGTCGTTCCCGACATGGGCGCGCACCGCCGATCCGTTGGCCCGCCCATGGCCGGAAACATGCGCACGAAGCGGTGCCAATGGCCCAGCCGGGCGAGCCCGCCTTGAGCCAATGCCCCTGCGGATGCTTATCTGTGTCGTATCCATGTACTTTCGGCGCCGCGCAGCGCCGGCCGGCAACGACGCCGGACCGGAGCGCGGCGCCTTCGCCGTGCCCGTACGCCGCCCACCACCCCCGGGCGGACACCGGCCCGGCGCGCACCACTCCGAGGGGGGCGGCACACCGCCATGAAGAGGATGTTCACGGCTCCGGATCCGGGGCGCACCAGACTCAGGAACTCGACGCGCGCGGTCATCGGCACCGGGCTCGCCGTCGCCGTGGCCGAACTGGCGGGGCTCTCGCTCACCGCCTCCATCACCGGCGGGCTCGCGGCCCTGCTCGCGCTGTTCACCGTCCTCGACGCGGACGTCCGCGCGCAGCGGGTCACCACCGCCCTGCTGCCCGTCGCCGGCTTCCCCGTCCTGGTCCTGGCCACCTCCCTGCACGGCATGCCGCCCGTGCGCGACGCGGCCTGGCTCGCCGTCGTCTTCGCCGGGGTCTACGCCCGCCGCTGGGGGCCGCGCGGGCACGCCCTGGGCATCTTCGCCTTCATGATGTTCTTCGTCACCCAGTTCCTGCACGCCCGGCCCGCGCAGCTGCCCGAGCTGTTCGCCGCCGTCGCCCTGGCCCTCCTGTCCGCGGGGACCGTGCGGTTCGTGCTGTGGCCCATCGAGCGCCGCACGCCCCCGGCCGCCGCCCCGCCGCCGCTGCCGGGCACCGGCCTCGCCCGGCCGACCACCCGCCAGGCCTTCCAGGCCACCGCCGCCTGTGCCTTCGCCCTGGCCGCCGGGCAGGTCCTGTCCGAGGACCGCTGGTACTGGGCGGTCGGCACCGCCTGGTGGATCTTCGTCAACACCGCCTCGCGCGGCGAGACCCTGGTCCGCGGCTTCCGCCGGGTCCTGGGCACCGTCACCGGCATCGCCGCCGGCCTGCTGATCGCCGTACCGCTGCACGGCGCCCCCGCGCCCACCGCCGCCCTCGTCGCCGTCTGCGTCTTCGGCATCTTCTACACGGCCGCCCCCTCGTACTCCTGGATGATGTTCTTCGTCACCGTCATGGCCGGGCTGCTCTACGGGCTCCTCGGCGTGCTCCACCCCGGGCTGCTGCTCCTGCGCTTCGAGGAGACCGCCGCCGGCGCGCTGGGCGCGGCCCTCGGCGTCACCCTGATCCTGCCGGTCACCACGCACGCCGCCAACGACGCCTGGATCCAGCGCGCCCTGCACTGCGTACGGGCCTCCACCGCGGCCTCCCTGGAGCGCCTCGCCGGCGACCCCGACGCCGACCCCGCCCCGCACGCCGCCGAGCTGGAACTGCTCCTGGCCCGGGTGCGGATGGCGCTCGCGCCCCTGGTCCACCCGCTGAGCCCGCTGCGCGCCCGCAAGGCCCGCGCCCGCCAGGTCCTGGGCCTGCTCGACGACTGCGCCCGCGAGGTCCGCGGGCTCGTGTCCGTCGCCGCCGACCCGCAGGCCTCCCACGACGCCCGCCTCGCCGCCGCCTGCTGGCGGGTCGAGGCCGCGGTGGAGGCGCTGACCGCCCCGCGGGGCGCGGGCGGGACCGGCGCCACCGCCACCCCGGCCGGCCCCGCCGGAGCCGAACCGGCCCTGGCGCACCTGCACGGCCTCGAAACGGCCCTGGTCGCCCTCGCCACCCCGCTGCACACCGACCCGCGCGCCCCCCTGGCCGTCACGGCCTGACCCGGACCGCCCCCGCGCGCGGGCGGCTCGGAGTACGGTCGGGGCCATGACCAACCCAGGCGCCCCGCCCGTCGAGTACCGCACCGCCCGCCCCGGGGACCGCTCCGCCATCGAGGGCCTCGACGGCTCCTTCCACACCCGGACGGTCTTCGAGGTGGAATCCTCCGCGGACGGGTTCGCCCTCCGGGAGGTGCCGGTGGAGCCGCCGCTCCACAAGGTCTTCCCGCCGGAGGAGCCCGACGGAGCCGGGGACGCCGGGGAGCCGCAGGGGGACGGCGCCGGGCACGCCCGGACCTTCGTCGCCCTCGACGGCGGCGCCCTCTGCGGGTTCGCCGCCGTCCGCTACGCCCCCTGGAACCGGCGCCTGACCATCGAGGACATCGAGGTCGCCCCCGCCCACCGCGGCCGCGGCATCGGCCGGGCGCTGATGGACCTCGCGGCCGGCTTCGCCCGCGAACGGGGCGCCGCCCACCTGTGGCTGGAGGTCAGCTCGGTCAACGCCCCCGCCGTGCACGCCTACCGGCGGATGGGCTTCTCCCTCTGCGGCCTGGACACCGCGCTCTACGACGGCACCCCGGCGGCGGGGGAGCGGGCGCTGTACATGAGCCGGCCCTGCGGCTGACGCCCCAACTCCCTGAATGCCGGGGATTGTACGCCTCCCGGCACCCCAACCGCAGGCCAATGCCTGAAGATCACTCGGAGGAGTGTTCCGTCGGCTCCAGGCACCCGGCGCTGACCTGCGGCATGTACAACGGGTGATTGTTCACTGCACATTCATCCGGCACGTACAGGGTGGATCTGTCCGGACAGGGGGTAACGGCCCGGAATGGAAATTCTGCAGAAGCACGCGAGCGAGGCCCGGGTGTGGGAGGAAGCCGAGGAGTTCGTCCGGCTCTTCCACCGGGAGAATCCGCACGCGGGTGATCCGCGGGCCCGGCTCGCCGCCGTGCGGGCCGAGCTCGCGGAGACCGGCACCTACCGCCACACACCCGAGGAGCTGGTCCACGGAGCCCGCGTGGCCTGGCGCAACAGCAACCGCTGCATAGGCAGGCTCTACTGGAACTCGCTGCGGGTGCGCGACCGGCGCGGGCTGACCGCCGCCGAGGACATCGCCGCCGAGTGCTTCGAGCACCTGAGGGAGGCCACCAACGGAGGCCGGATCCGGCCGACCATCACGGTCTTCGCCCCGGACGCGCCGGGCCGCCCCGGCCCGCTGATCTGGAGCGAGCAGCTGGTGCGCTACGCCGGCTACGGCGACCACCCGTCGATCACCGTGGGCGACGCCCGCAACAGACCGCTGACCGAAGCCCTGCTGGGGCTCGGCTGGCCCGGCGGCCCGGGCACCCCGTTCGACCTCCTCCCGCTGGTGGTGCAGGGCGTCGACGACAAGCCCCGCTGGTTCGAGACCCCGGCCGACGCCGTGCTGGAGGTCCCGATCCGCCACCCCGACGGACGGGACGACTGGGCGGACTGGGGGCTGCGCTGGCACGCGGTGCCCGCGATCTCCAACATGTGCCTGGAGATCGGCGGCATCCACTACACGGCCGCCCCGTTCAACGGCTGGTACATGGGCACCGAGATCGGGGCCCGCAACCTGGCCGACACCGACCGCTACAACCTCCTGCCGGCCGTCGCCCGCAGGCTCGGACTGGACGTCTCCAGCGACCGCTCGCTCTGGAAGGACCGGGCCCTGGTCGAGCTCAACCGGGCCGTGCTGGACTCCTTCGACCGGGCCGGCGTCACCATCGCCGACCACCACACCGAGTCGCGGCGGTTCCTCTCGCACCTGGAGCGCGAGGAGAGCAAGGGCCGCGAGGTGGGCGCGGACTGGTCCTGGATCGTGCCGCCGATCTCCGGCGCCGCCACCCCCGTCTTCCACCGGACCTACGAGGACCGGCCGAGCGCGACCGCGTACGTCCACCACGACGGTGCGCAGGAACGGGCCTGGGGACGGGACTTGGTCTAGACCTTCTGTTACGGTCGGCTCGGAACGGATCCGGGACGGCGGAGAGGGGCACCGGTGGACGGCGCGCACAGCACGGACCACGGCGGCGGACACCGGGCCTACATCGGCTCGTTCACCTCGGGGGGCGGCCGCGGTGTCCTCACCGCGGCCGTGGATCCGGCCACCGGAGCGCTGACCCCGCTCTCGGCGGAGGGCTCCCTGCCGGACCCCTCGTACCTCGCGCTCGACCCGGCCACCGGCGTGCTCTACGCGGTGAGCGAGACCGAGCAGGGTGCGGCGGGGGCCTTCCGTCCCACCGCCGAGGGGCTCACCCCCCTCGGCCCGCCCGTTCCGGTCGCCGGCTCCGGCCCCACCCACCTCGCGGTGGCCGGGCGCCGGCTGCTGACCGCCAACTACACCTCCGGCAGCGTCAGCAGCCTGCCGCTCACCGCCGGCGGCGCCCTCTCGGGACCCGCCTCGGTCCTCGCGTACGAGGGCTCCGGCCCCGACCCGGACCGCCAGGCGGGCCCGCACGCCCACCAGGTGCTGCCCGACCCCACCGGCCGCTGGGTGCTCGGCGTGGACCTCGGCACCGACGCGGTGCGCGTCTGCGCGCTCGACCCGGCCACCGGGGAGCTCCGGGTCCGCGACCGGGTCGCGCTGCGCGCCGGCAGCGGGCCGCGCCACCTCGCCTTCCATCCGGCGGGCGACGTGGTCTACGTCCTGCACGAGCTGGAGCCGCTGCTGACCGTCTGCCGCTGGAACGCGGACCCGGGGCGGCTCGACCCGGTCGCGGAGGTCCCCGTCGCCCCGGCGGGCGCCCCGGGGGCCGTACGGGCCCACCCCTCGGCGATCACCGTCTCGCCCGACGGCCGTTTCCTCTGGGCGGCCGTGCGCGGGACCGACACCCTGGTCACGTTCTCGCTCGCCGGCGGCCCGCGGGAGCCGCGCCCCACGGGCACGGTCGGCTGCGGCGGCCACTGGCCGCGCGACCTCGCCGCGGACCCGGCGGGCCGGCGCCTCTACGCGGCCAACGAGCGCTCGGGGGACGTCACCTGGTTCGACGTCGACCCCGGCACCGGCAGGCCGGTCCGGGCCGGCTCGATGCCCGCCCCGGCCGCCTCCTGCGTGGTCTTCGGCTGACTCGTGGCGTTCGGCCGACTCCGCGGCCGAGGACGCGGAAGGGCCCGCCCGGGATCGTCCCGGGCGGGCCCTCCTCGTCGCGTGGGCCCTACTGGGCGGGCGCGCCCAGCTGGAGGCCCAGGGCCGCGCTGTACTGGGCGACGGCCAGCTTGCCGAGCGCCGGGTAGGCCCCGAGCACCTCGGCGGTGGCGCAGTCGGCCTCCTTGCAGGCGGTGTCCAGCAGCCCCTCGGCCGCCTCCGGGCCGATCAGGTAGGGCGCCAGCGCCAGCTGGACCGCACCCGCACCGCGCAGCTCGGCGGCGACCGCGGCCACCGAGCCCTCCTGGTCCAGGGCGGCGGCCATCACCGGCACGGCGAGCCGGGCGGCCAGCAGCATGCCCGTGATCCCCGCGGCCTGGACGGCCTCCTCGCCACCGGTGGTGGCCAGGATGATGCCGTCGGCGGCGGTGGCCACGGTGAACAGCCGGGCCCGGTCGGCGCGGGCCAGACCGGCCTCCGAGAGGCGCACGTGCAGGCCCTCGGCCAGCAGCGGGTGCGGACCGAGGACGTCGGCCAGCTCGGCGGCGGCCGAGGAGTCCATCAGCGCCTGGCGCACCCGGCGCAGCAGGTCGGCGTCCGGACCGGCCAGCAGGGGCACGACCACGGCGTCCGGCCCGGTCGGGGCGGGCACCTCGTGGCCGGCGGCGCGGGCGAACTCCGCGCGCACGGTCCGCTCCTCGGCGACGGCGCTCAGCACACCGGACAGCGAGGGGAACTCCCCGCCTTCGGTGTCCTCGCCCTCCAGGTAGCCGATCCGGGCCTCCAGGCCCGGCAGCTCGGAACGGCCGATGCTGATGATCTCCTCGGCGAGCCCCCGGGAGGCGGCCGAAGGGGCACCGGGCACGGCGAGCACCAGCGCGGGCGCGCCCTCGGGCGCCACCGCGGGCTCGGGCCGGCGGTGCCGTCCGGTCTGGCGGGGTCGCGGCATTCGTACGGGCAGGCCGTTTGCGGGCCCAGTGGGGGAGCTCATGGCGCCGCATGCTACTGGCTTATCGGAACCCGGTGTTCGGGCAGGGCCCGTGCAGGTGGCATCTGTCCCCATTTATCCGTTGAATGTCATACACCCTTCAACCGGATCAACTGACGGACGGCGAGCACCAGTCGACGGAACGTGCTGGTAACGCCCTGTCAGTGTGACCCAGTAGAGTGACGCAGCGTGGCACCACGACCCTTGAACGAAATTGTCGAAGCGGGCTGGGCTGAGGCTCTGGAACCCGCCGCGGACCGCATCGCCGCCATGGGGGACTTCCTCCGCGGCGAGATAGCGGCCGGCCGGACCTACCTCCCGTCCGGCGCCAACGTCCTGCGCGCGTTCCAGCAGCCCTTCGACGACGTCCGCGTGCTGATCGTCGGGCAGGACCCCTACCCGACGCCCGGCCACGCCATCGGGCTGAGCTTCGCGGTCGCCCCCGAGGTGCACCCGGTGCCGGGCAGCCTGGAGAACATCTTCCGCGAGATGCACACCGACCTGGGACTGCCCAGGCCCTCCAACGGGGACCTCACCCCCTGGACGAGGCAGGGCGTGCTGCTGCTCAACAGGGCGCTGACCACCGCGCCGCGCAAGACGGGCGGCCACCGGGGCAAGGGCTGGGAAGCGGTCACCGAGCAGGCGATCCGGGCCCTCGCCGCCCGCGGCAAGCCCCTGGTGTCGATCCTGTGGGGCCGTGACGCCCGCAACCTGCGGCCGCTGCTCGGCAGCCTCCCGGCCATCGAGTCGGCGCACCCCTCACCCATGTCGGCGGACCGCGGCTTCTTCGGCTCCCGGCCCTTCAGCCGGGCCAACGACCTGCTCGTCCGCGGCGGCGCGGAGCCCGTCGACTGGCGCCTTCCGTAGGAGCGGTCAGGAGCCGGCGGACGGCGGCCGGGGGAAGACGGTCAGCGGACGGCGGCCAGGACGTGGCTCGGGCCGACCTGCCAGACGACCCCCACGTCCGCGAACCCCGCGTCGCGCAGCAGCGCGACATGGCCGGACACGGTGAGGTCGTTGCCCTCGCAGGGAGCCCGCCCGCCCTCGCCGTCGCGCGAGAGCAACGGGGCCAGTTCCGGGTCGCCGGCCGCGCCCGACCACCAGGACTCCCAGTCCTCCTCGTGGCCGCACACCGCGTGGCGTTCGGCGTGCCGGCGCCCCACGTCCCGCGCGAGCTCGGACATCGCGGCCGAGTCCGGGCTGATGTGGTCCCCGTTGACCAGGATCCCGCCGGGCCGCAGTACCCCGGCGAGCTCCCCGTAGACCTGCCGCAGGGTCCCCTCTCCGAGGTAGTGCAGGGCGGTCGCCGAGACCACCGCGTCCACCGGGCGGTCCAGCCCCAGCCGGCCGAGCCAGCCGGGCTCCCCGATCAGCGCGTTGACGTAGCGCAGGGCCCGCCCGTAGTGGGCGCTGCCCAGCTCCAGCAGCAGCGGGTCCGCGTCCACCGCCAGCACCTCCGCGCCCGGCAGCCGGGCGGCGAGCCGGGCGGCCAGGCACCCGGGACCGCTGCCCAGGTCGAGCACCAGCGGCGCCGGCCGGCCGCCCGCCACGTACTCGACGAGGTCGGCGATGACCGCGAACCTCTCCTCCCGGTCCACCGCGTACAGCCGCTGCTGGCGCTCCCAGCGCTCCACCCAGCGCGCCGCCGTCCCCGTACTCACGCCGCCCGTGCCCGTACCCATGCCGCTCGCACTGCCTCCGCCGCCGAAGCCACATCCCGCTCATGGAAATCATTGCAGACTGGCGAGGACGGCGACGAGCCCTTCCACCTCCTCGGGGGTGTTGTGCACGTGCAGGCTGACGCGCACGGAGCCCTCCTGCGCCGCCCGTCCGGCCTGGCAGTGGCCGTCCGTCCGCACCATGAACCCATGGCTGAAAAGGATGAACCCGAGGTCCCGGGAGTCGACGCCCCGGTGGCGGAAGGTGACCAGGCTGCGGCGCCGCTGGACCCGCGACCCCGCCGCCAGGCTCGTCCGGCAGCCCAGCACCTCGTAGGCGTCCATCCGGTCCAGCCCGTCGGTCAGCAGCGCGGTCAGCGCCACCGTCCAGCGTTCGATCCGGCCGGGACCGGCGGCGTCAAGCCAGTCCAGGGCCGCCGTCAGGCTCGCGATCCCGGCCGTGTTCGGGGTCCCGCTCCAGCCGCCCGGCCGCAGCCGCGGGCCGCGCAGCCCACGGGCCCACACCGCGCCCGTCCCGGGCAGGGCCAGAACCTTGTGCCCGGAGAACACCACGAAGTCGACGTCGAGGCCCGCCACCGACACCGGCAGGTGGCCGATGCTCTGCGCCGCGTCCAGACAGATCGGCACCTGCGGCCCCACCACCTGCCGGATCCGGTGCACGTTCATGTCCACGCCGTAGACGTGGTGGACGTGGGTGGCGGCCACGAAACGGGTCCGCGGTCCGGTGACCGCCGCGAGGGCCCGCGGATCGTAGTCCCCGGAGCTCTCCTGGTACGGCAGCTCCCGGACGCGTATGCGCACCCCGCGGCGGGCCAGCAGGTCCCGGGCCTCCAGCCAGGGCGACAGGTTCGCCTGGTGGTCGGCGAACGGGACGACGATCTCGTCGCCGTCGACGAGCAGGGACGGCAGCCAGTCCCGCGCGACGGTCCGCAGCCCCTCCGTCGTCCCGCTGGTGAAGTGGACCGAGGAGCGCTCCGGATCCGGATCGCCCAGGAACCGCTTGATCCGCTCCCGGGCGCCCTCCACCAGCGCCGTCGTGGTGTTGGCCCAGGGGTAGGAACCGCGGGCCGCGTTGGCGTTGGAGGTGGTCAGGTACGTCTGCACCGCGTCCAGGACCGGCTGCGGCTTCTGGGAGGTCGCGGCGCTGTCCAGGTAGACCAGGCCCGGGTGGCCCTCGATGATGGGGAACTGGGCGCGCAGCGGCCGCTGCCAGTCGGCGAGGGCCGCCAGCTCGGTGGCGGGGGCGGCCATGTCAGTCACGCACCAGGGGAGCGCCGGCGTCGCGCCAGGCGATGACCCCGCCGGCCAGGCTCCGTACGTCGGGGTGGCCCATGCGGGTCAGCAGGGCCGCGTACCGGGCCGACTTCTCGCCCACCGGGCAGGCCAGCAGCACCGGCCGGCTCCGGCCGAACGGCAGCCCGCCGCGGACCAGTTCGTCGAAGAGCTCGTCCACGATGTTCACCGACCCCTCGATGTGCAGCGCCGCGTACGCGAAGGGGCCGCGCAGGTCCACCACCAGCGGGTGTCGCTCGGCGATCCACTTGCGGGCCTCGTCGACCCCGATGACGGCGGCCGCGGCCACCTCGGCCTCCGTCAGCGTGGCCACCGAGTTCCGCACCGGCGGCAGGCCCAGGAGGTCCGGGCGGCGCCGCCGGATGTATCCGACGTAGCTCTCCACCCGGTCGCAGACGATGAACACCGCCGTCCTGCGCTCCGTCAGCCCCTCGTCGAGCTCCCGCAGGTGGCGGACCGCGCCGAAGTACGCGGCCCCGCCGGTGGGCCCGGCGAGCAGGCCGCAGCGGCGCAGCAGCGTCAGCATCCCCTCGATGGCCTGGTCGGAGGTCACCGGCTCCAGGGTGTCGTACGTCGCCGGGTCGAAGATGCCGACCTCCTGCACCTCGTCGATGGTGCGGATGCCCGGGATGAAGTCCGACTTCTCGCCGACCAGGCCGACGACGCGCACCGCCGGGTCGTGCGCGCGCAGCGCCCGCGCCACCCCGGTGGACGATCCGGCCGTGCCCACGCAGGCCACGAACCAGTCGGGCGCCCGGCCGTCCAGGTCGGCGATGATCTCCGGACCGGTCCCGGTGGCGTGCGCCTCGGTGTTGCGGGCGTTGAAGTACTGGTCGGTGTGGAGGTGGGCGCCGCCGGGCAGGTTCAGCTGCCGGTGGAAGAGGGTCAGCGGATCGTCCTCGTCGGTGGGGTCGAGGCATTCGCTGCGTCCGGGCAGCTCCTCGATCTGGGCGCCGAGCAGCAGGAGCAGGTCCTTGACCTCCGGGATCCGCATCCGGTTGGTGACGCTCTTGAAGGGCAGCCCGTGCAGCCCGGCGATCAGGGCCAGGGCCTTGGCGGTGTTCCCGCTGGACAGTTCCACGACCGTCTCGCCGCGCTCGGCGGCGCCGGCCAGTTCGTCGCGGGTCATGTTCCAGGCGGCCCGGTCCTTGAGCGAGCCGAAGGGGTTGAGCATCTCCAGCTTGGCGTAGAGGTCGATGTGGCGCAGGCCGTGCACGGCCGGGTCGATGCGGACCAGCGGTGTCCCGCCGATGGCTTCGGTGATGCTGTCGTACCTCATCCCTGCGCTTCCCCCGTAGGTGTGAGCGGCCAGTACTGCTCGTCCAGGCACCACTGCCAGTCGCCGTCCTCTCCCTCCCGGTGGACGGCGACCTTGCGCGCGAGGGCCTGCCCCTGGGCGCGGGTCGCGCCGAAGTCCATGCAGTACCCGGCGGTGTTGGCGAAGGCGAGGAGGTCCCCGGGGCGCGGCAGCCGGGGCAGGAACACGGTCCGGCGGGTGATCAGGTCGGCTTCCAGGCAGAGGTTGCCCATGAGGTGCACCGCCACCGGACCGCCCCCGCCGGGCGGGTCCGCGGCGCGCGGCAGCACCACCGGGTCCACGAGCACGCCGTGGTCCTCCAGGCTGACGTCGCCGGCGTTCAACGCGAGGCGTACGAGCGGCTCCCCGGTGTCGGAGGGCCGTACCTCCAGGACCCTGCCGAGGGTCAGCCCGCACTGGTCGGCGAGGGCGCGGCCGGGCTCCGCGTACAGGTCGTGGAGGCCCTCCAGGAGGAGGGTGCCGAGGGGGCGGCCCAGCCGGGGTGCCGGATGCGAGAGGAGCTCGTCGAGGTACCCGGGGCCCGCGGTGGCCCGGTGGGCCGGGTAGACGCCGAGCGCGCCGCGCAGGGTGCCGTTCTCGGCGCGCAGCCCGTAGCCGTGGCCGCGCCAGGTCAGCGGCGGGCGGGCGCCCATGACGGCGCGGGTGAGCTCGGTGGTGTAGCGCTCCCACTGGGCGGCGTGGGCCAGGTAGCCGACGCCGAAGCCGCCGCCGACGTCGACCGCGCGCGGCCGGTGGCCGTGGACCTGTAACTCCTCCATGGCGTGCAGGCAGCCCTCCAGTGCCGTCGCCTTCTCCTCCACGCTGGTGGTGTCGAGGTGGTAGCCCACGCCGACGGGCTCCAGCCGGGCGCGGTGGCGGTCGAGGACGCCGAGCAGCTCGTGCAGGGACTTCACGGGGGTGCCGAAGCGGCTGCGGCGCGAGAGCCGCCGGGCCCCGGGCGCCTCGAACCCGGACAGCCGCAGCAGCACGCGCAGGCGCGGCAGCCCGTGCGCCCGTACGAGGGCCGCCGCCCGCTCCAGCTCGTCCGGGCCGTCGGCGTTGACCAGGGCCCCGCTGCGCGCGGCGAGCCAGAGGAACTCCGGGTCCTTGGGGCCGGTCGCCATGACCTCGGCTCCGGTGAACCCCGATCCCAGGGCGTGCCGCAACTCCCCGAGGGAGGCGGCGTCGAGGGAGGCGCCGGTGGTGGTGAGCCGGCGGACGAGGGCGCTGGAGCGGTTCGCCTTGTGCGCGAAGAAGACCCGTCCGGCGAGCCGGTGGCGGGCGAACACCGCGCGGAAGCCGCGGACGTTGTCGGCGATCTGGTCGGGCAGGATCACGTTGAGGGGGGATCCGAGGGCGTCGACGAGGGTGTGCAGGAACGCCGGCGCGTCCAGCAGGGCCGCCGCGCGCGGTGCGAGCCTCGGTTCCAGGTACAGGGGAGGGGACGGAGTGCCGCTGTGCGAAAGGTCGCCGTGCAAGGGGTCGTTGCTCATCCCAGCTGTTCCTCTCCGCCGAGGAATGCGTACCGGTGTCGGCAAACGGTCATAAGACCGTAACCCCCGCGGGGCATTTTTGTCAGAGGACGAGGGTCATCAGGATCTCGTCCCGGTCGTCGCCGGGCGCGACCCGCAGCGCGCCCGGCCACCGGCCGACTTCCGTCCAGCCGAGCCCGCCGTAGAACTCCTCCAGCCCGAGGCCGCCGCGGACGGCGATCTCCAGCCGCTCCAGGCCCATGCCGTCACGGGCGACCTCCGTGACCCGCCGCATCAGGGCCGTGGCGATCCCGCGGCCGCGCAGCGCGGGCAGGGTCTGGACGTGGTTGACCACGCCCCGGTGCGCGACGAGCGGGTGGCGCTCGCGGCGCACGACCAGCCAGCCGGCGAGCGCGCCGCCGGCGGTGGCGACGAGCATCCGGGCGAGGTCGGGGTCGAGGGCGCGGACCAGCCCGTCGAGCACGGGGGCGACGTCGGTCCGGCCGACGGGGGGCAGCGGGAACCCGGCGGCCACGACCGCGCCGCCGGAGTTGACCACCGCCTCCCAGCAGTCGATCAGCTCCTCCCGGAGCCGGGGGCCGACGTCCTGGGCCCGGGTCAACTGCCGCAGCTCCGGGGGCTCGTGCGCGCTCATGCCCTCAGCCTCCCAGACGGGCGGGCTCCCCGGCGGGAGGTCAGCGCAGGACGGCGGCCCGTACGCAGAGCACGTCGGGGAGGTGGTCGGCCAGCAGCCGCCAGCTGTCGCCGTCGTCGTCACTGGCGTACAGCTCGCCGTTGCGGTTGCCGAAGTAGACGCCCGCCGGGTCGGCGTCGTCCGTGCACAGGGCGTCCCGCAGCACCGTGCCGTAGTGGTCCCCGTCCGGCAGTCCCTTCGTCAGCGGCTCCCAGGTGGCTCCGGCGTCGCGGGTGCGGAAGACGCGGCAGCGGCGTCCGGCCGGGACCCGGTCGGAGTCGGCGTTGAGCGGGAAGACGTACGCGGTGCCCGGGCGGTGCGGGTGGGCGGCGACGGCGAAGCCGAAGTCCGAGGGCAGGCCGGAGCCGATGTCGGTCCACTCGGCGCCCGCGTCGTCGCTGCGGTAGACCCCCCAGTGGTTCTGGAGGTAGAGCCGGTCCGGGTCCCCGGCGTCCTGGGCGATCTTGTGGACGCACTGCCCGAACTCGGGGTGCGGATCGGGCAGGAACACCGCCGAGACCCCGTGGTTGGACGGGGCCCAGCTCGCGCCGCCGTCCCGGGTGCGGAACACCCCGGCGGTGGAGACCGCGACCGTCACCGCGGCCGGGTCCGCCGGGTCGGTGATCACCGTGTGCAGGCCCTCCCCGCCGCCGCCGGGCACCCAGGCGGAGCGGGTCGGGTGCTCCCACAGCGGCCGGACCAGCTCGAAGGAGCCGCCCCGGTCGGTGGAGCGGAACAGGGCGGCCGGCTCCGTCCCCGCGTAGACCACGCCGGGGGCCTCCGGGCCGGCCGGGTGCAGCTGCCAGACCCGTTCCAGCGAGGCGCCGGTGTCCTTCGGGAACCTCACCGCGGGCGCGGCGGGCTCCTGCCAGCTCGCCCCCAGGTCGTCGGAGGTGAAGACGGACGGCCCCCAGTGCGCGCTGTCCCCGCCGACCAGCAGCCGGGGGACCGGGCCCCGCGCGTCGACGGCGACCGCGGAGACGGCCTGGGCGTTGAAATGCGGGCCGTCGAGCTCCCACGGGCCGGCGCCCCGGCGCCGGCCGATGAACAGCCCCTTGCGGGTCCCCACGAGCAGCAGCACGTCGGTCATGGCCGACACCTCCGGACGTCGTTGTCCTGATACGGCAGGTTTCCCGCCAGTCTGCACCCGGCCACTGACAACGCCCGCCGAGGCGGGGCCGGGAGGCGTCGCCCGGCTCGCCCGGAGCGGTTGTACGGGATCTCTCGTACTACGAGAAATTTCGTAGTACGGTAATTCTCGTACTTAGCGCGCACCGATCCCCGGTGCGCGTCCGGTGACATCTGGAGAGCCCCATGAGTGCCGCACCCGCTGCCTTCGCCGCCCTTTTCCAGCCCTACACCCTCCGCTCGGTGACCATCCCGAACCGGATCTGGATGGCGCCGATGTGCCAGTACAGCGCCGAGGCCTTCGGCCCGAACGCCGGCGTGGCGCACGAGTGGCACTTCGCCCACTACGCGGCCCGCGCCACCGGCGGCGCCGGCCTGGTCATCCAGGAGGCCACCGCCGTCTCCCCGGAGGGCCGGATCAGCCCCTACGACCTCGGCATCTGGAACGACACCCAGGTCGAGGCCCTCCGCCGGATCACCGCCTTCGTCAAGTCCCAGGGCGCCGTCCCGGGCATCCAGATCGGCCACGCCGGCCGGAAGGCCTCGACCGACCAGCCCTGGAAGGGCGGCGCGCCGGTCGGCCCGGAGGCGCACGGCTGGCGGCCCAGCGCCCCCAGCTCCGTGGCGTTCGACGAGGGCCACCCGGTCCCGCACGCGCTCACCACCGACGAGATCCGCGAGATCACGGACCAGTTCGCGGCCGCCGCCGGCCGCGCCCTCGCCGCGGGCTACGAGGTCATCGAGATCCACGGCGCCCACGGCTACCTCATCGGGGAGTTCCTCTCCCCGCACAGCAACCGGCGCACCGACTCCTACGGCGGCTCCTTCGAGAACCGCACCCGCTTCGCCCTGGAAGTCGTGGACGCCGTGCGGGCGGTGTGGCCCGAGGAGCTCCCGCTGTTCTTCCGGATCTCCGCCACCGACTGGCTGGAGGAGGACGGCTGGACCGCCGACGAGACGGTCCGCCTGGCCGCCCTGCTGAAGGAGCACGGCGTGGACCTCCTCGACGTCTCCACCGGCGGGCTCGCCCCGGGCGTGCGGATCCCGACGGGCCCCGGCTACCAGGTGCCCTTCGCCGCCCGCGTCAAGGCCGAGACTTCCCTCCCGGTCGCCGCGGTCGGTCTGATCACCGAGCCGGGGCAGGCCGAGAAGATCCTGGCCAACGGCGAGGCCGACGCGGTCCTGCTCGGCCGGGAACTGCTGCGCGACCCGTACTGGGCCCGCCGCGCGGCCGCCGAACTGGGCGCCCGGATCCCGGTGCCCGGCCAGTACCAGCGCTCCTGGTGACCGCCGTGCGGCGCGGGCGACACCGGCTCCCGCGCCGCACCCCGCCCGGTCGTACGAAGGTTCTCGTACCATGGGAACCACCGGCCGACCCCCCCCGGCCGGAACCCGAAGGAGCGGAGCAGGACATGACGGAACGTGACGCGCCCCGTGTCCTCGCCCACCCGGACCCGGACGGGATCCGCCTGGAGGGCGTCCTGCACGCCCTCTCCGACCCGCTGCGGCTCTCCATCGTCCGCGAGCTGGCCGAGCGGGAGGTCGAGCTGGCCTGTTCGGACTTCGTCCTGCCGGTCACCAAGTCCACGACCACCCACCACTTCCGCGTCCTGCGCGAGAGCGGTGTCGTCCGCCAGACCTACCGCGGCACGGCCAAGATGAACGGCCTCCGCCGCGAGGACCTCCAGTCCCTCTTCCCCGGCCTCCTCGACACCCTCCTGACGGCCGCGGCCGCCCAGGAAGCGCGGCTGGGGGAGCCGCGGGCGCGGGCCGTCGAAGCGGCTCCCGCACGGGTCGAAGGCCGCGCGTGACCCCGTACTCCCTGGCGTTCCACGTGGACGCCGTCACCACCGGCACCGTGCTCGGCCTGGGCCCCGCCGACTCCCCCGAGCGCGTCGCCGAGGTGTTCGGAGCGGACTGCGCGGAGAACGGCGGCCGCGGCGTCCTGTGGCGCGACTACGGGCTCGTGGAGTTCCACTGGCAGCGCTCCCGCGGCGGCGACCCGTGGCAGGGCCACCACATCAGCGTCCAGGTGCACCGGCTCGCCCAGCGGAACCGCGCCGTCGTGGACGGTGTCCTGCGCACCCGCTACGGCCGGTTCGCGCCCCGGCTCCGGTTCGACAAGCTGCGGCGCCTGCTGGAACGGCGGGGGGTCCCCCTGGTGGAGATCCCGGAGTACGCGGCGAACGGGCCGTACTTCCGCACGTACTGGCAGCCCGCGTCCCGGGCGGCCGTTTCGGTCGTCGGCACCTACGGCGAGTACAGCACCCCGGACAAGCTGCGGGTCGGCGACGTGTACGGCATCCAAGTCCCCGTGACGGCGCAGGAGGTGGCCGCGCGCCGGGCGCGCGCCGCCCTGACGGCCTAAGCGAGGCCGGCCGCCGCGTGGAGGCCCGGCCAGTCGGGGATCTTCACCGAGCGGCGGCCCAGGGAGCGGCCCAGTTCCGCCTCGGCCGCCTCGATCGACAGCCACCCCGCCCACTCCACCGGGCGCAGGCCCGCCGCCCGGAGGGCGTCCAGGGGGTCGCCCGGCAGGTCCCGGCGGGCCAGGGCGGCCGCGTCCTGGAGGAGGGAGGAGACCGTCTCCTTGGCGCAGGGGCGGTTGGTGCCGATCACCCCGGTCGGACCGCGCTTGATCCAGCCCGCCACGTACTCGCCCACCGAGGCCCGCCCCGCGCGGACCACCCGGCCCGCCGCGTGCGGCACGGTGCCCGTCGCCGGGTCGAAGGGCAGCCCGGGCAGGGGCACGCCCAGGTAGCCCACCGAGCGCAGCACCAGTTCGGCCTCCAGGTCCTCGTACGCGCCCGTCCCGGTCACCCCGCCCCGGCCGTCCGGCGCGGTCCGCTCGAAGCGCATCCCGCGGACCCGGCCGTCGGGGCCGCCCAGCACCTCCACCGGGCGCAGGTAGAAGCGCAGGGAGACCTCCCGGCCGCCGTCCGCGCCCGGCTCCGGGGTCTCGGCCCAGCCGCGCAGCACCTCCAGGTTGCGCCGGGCCACCGCGGCCAGGGCCTCCGCGGCGGCCGGGTCGGCGTACGCCGGGTCGAGGGCCAGCTCGGCCGGGTCCGCGCGGGTGGCCACCCCCGGCAGGGTGCCCAGCTCGCGGAGCTCCTTGGTGGTGAACTTGGCCTGCGAGGGGCCGCGCCGGGCCACCATCGCCACCCTCCGCAGTCCGCTGCGCGCCAGCGCCCCCAGCGCCGGCTGCGGCATGTCGGTGGGCTCCAGCTCCGGGACGCCCCGGGCCAGGATCCGGGTCACGTCCACCGCCACGTTGCCCGCCCCGACGACCACCGCGGAGCGGACCCCGCCCAGGTCAAAGGAGCCCGCGTCGGGGTGCCCGCTGTACCAGGACACGAAGGCCGTCGCGGAGTGCACCCCGGCCAGCTCCTCGCCGGGGATCCCCAGCGGCCGGTCCCGCGCGGCGCCCACGCAGTAGACCACCGCGTGGTACAGCTCCAGCATCCGGGCGGTGGTCAGCGGCGCGTCGCCGACCTCCACGTTGCCGAGGAAGCGGATCCGCTCGTCCTCCAGCACCGAACGCAGGTTTCCGGTCAGCGACTTGATCTTCTCGTGGTCGGGGGCCACCCCGTACCGGACGAGGCCGTACGGGGCCGGCAGCCGGTCCAGCACGTCGACCCGTACGCCCGGGACCTCACGTTGCCCGACCAGTGTCTGAGCGGCGTAGACCCCACTGGGGCCCGAGCCGACGACGGCGACACGAAGCACGGCGGAACTCCCTCCCGCGGATGCTCCCCAGCATGCCACCGGCCCCCGGACCCGTCAGCCCATGGCGCGCATCCGGTGGATCTCGGCGCTCTGGACGGCCACGACCTCGTTCGCCATCTCCTCGACGGCGCCGTTGTTGCCCTGGGCCAGCGCCTCGCCCGCCATCGTCAGCGCCCCCTCGTGGTGGGCGGTCATCAGGGCGAGGAAGAGCCGGTCGAAGTCCGGGCCGCGGGCGTCCGTCAGCTCCCGCAGCTGCTGTTCGGTGGCCATGCCGGGCATCGCGGCGTGGTCGTGCCCGCCGGCCCCGCCGGCCGACGGGGCCGGGTAGCGGGCCTGCCACTTCTCCATGGCCCCGATCTCGGGCCCCTGCGCGGCCGCGATCCGCTCGGCGAGCCGTCTGACCCCGTCCGCCGAGGCCCGGTCGGGGGCCAGGGCGGTCATGGTCAGGGCCTGGCGGTGGTGTTCGATCATGCGCCGTACGTAGGCCCGGTCGGCGGCGTTCGGACTGTCGTCGGGCCGCTGCCGGGCGGCCTGCCCGGGGGAGAGGGTGCGGGACTGCTCGCCCGGCCTGCCCGGGGCGACCACCACCGGCGAGCCGTCCGCGGCCGCCCGCGGGCCGTCGTCACCGCTCGTGCAGCCGGCGAGGGAGAGGAGGAGTGAGGCGGCCGCGGCCGCCCCCAGGAATCGGCCGAGTAATGCGTTTGCCATGTCCATGGAAAGGAAGATACTGCCGGGGTCCAGGTTCCGCTTCCCCACCCGGGAACGGAGCGCAGGGCCCCCACGGGAGGCACAGTGACCTTGCTGCACACCGTCCGAGTGCGCCACCGGAGTCTGGGGGCGGCCCTGGCGGCCGCCGGACTCCTCACTACGCTCCTCGCCGCCGCCGGACCGGCGGCCGCCAGCCCCGACCCCGGCGACGCGTCCCCGGGCGCCGGCTCCCGGCGGAGCGCGGACCTCGCGCCGGGCCGCGAACTCGCCCCCGGGGAGATCCCCGGCCAGGACGAGGTGGTGCACAGCGCCAACGTCAAACCCCTGGCCAACATCCCCGACGCCGGCCTCAAGGGCATCAACTCCGACCTGGCGTTCCAGGGCGACTACGCCTACGCCGGGAACTACGACGGCTTCACGATCTACGACATCGCCGATCCCCAGAGCCCGAAGATCGTCACGCAGGTGCTCTGCCCCGGCGGCCAGAACGACGTCTCCGTCTCCGGCGACCTGCTCTTCCTCTCCACCGACTCCTCCCGCAACGACGACTCCTGCAACAGCGTCTCGCAGCCCGCCACGGAGAAGTCCTCCTGGGAGGGCATCAAGATCTTCGACATCAAGGACAAGAAGAACCCCAAGTACATCAAGTCCGTCGAGACGGCCTGCGGATCCCACACCCACACCCTGGTGCCGGGCGGCCGCGACATCTACCTCTACGTCTCCTCGTACTCGCCCAGCGAGGCCTTCCCCGACTGCCAGCCCCCGCACGACGGCATCTCCGTGGTCAAGGTCCCGAAGAAGGACCCGACCAAGGCGGCCGTCGTCGGCTTCCCGGTGCTCTTCCCGGATGGGGGCAACCCCGGCGCGCCCACCAACCCCGGGGTCTCCAAGACCACCGGCTGCCACGACATCACCGTCCTGCCGTCCGAGGACCTGGCCGCCGGCGCCTGCATGGGCGACGGCATCCTCTTCGACATCAGCGAGCCCGAGCACCCGCGGGTCATCGACCGGGTCCAGGACAACGTGAACTTCGCGTTCTGGCACTCGGCCACCTTCAACGAGCGCGCGGACAAGGTGGTGTTCACCGACGAGCTGGGCGGCGGCGGGGCCGCCACCTGCAACGAGGCCACCGGACCCAACCGGGGCGCCGACGGCATCTACGACATCACCGGCAGCGGCGACCAGCGCAAACTGGTCTTCCGGGGCTACTTCAAGATCCCGCGCCACCAGGCCGACACCGAGAACTGCGTGGCCCACAACGGCTCGCTGGTCCCGGTCGGCAACGGCCGCGACATCATGGTCCAGGCCTGGTACCAGGGCGGGGTCTCGGTCTGGGACTTCACCGACTCCGCGCGGCCCAAGGAGATCGGCTACTTCGAGCGCGGCCCGCTGACCACCGACCGGCTGGGCCTGGGCGGCTCCTGGTCGGCGTACTACTACAACGGTCACATCTACTCGAACGACATCGTCAAGGGCCTCGACGTGCTCCGGCTCGACGACCGGCGCACCGACAGCGCCAAGCGGGTCCGGATGGACCGGCTCAACGTCCAGAGCCAGCCCGAGTACCACTGACCCCGACCGGGGCCTCAGGGGGGAAACGTTCCGCCGGGCGGTCCGCCGTCCGGCGGGAACCCCCGCTCCCACTCCAGCCCGTACCGCTGGAACAGCTCGGCCCGCAGCCGGGACGCCGGCATCGGCGCCCCCGGCAGCAGGACCGCGACCACCGCCCCCATCAGCAGCGCGCGCAGCATCGGGTAGTCGGTGTCCACGTCCGCCGAGCCGTACCGGACGACGGTGTCCCGGAGCAGGTGCGCCAGCCGCTGCTGCTCCGGACACCGGATGAACCCCTCCGCCTGGAGGATCCCGGCCATGTGCGTGCGCATCAGCCGGGGCTGGTCGCGGGCCAGCCCCAGGATCGCGTCGACCGCGCGGGCCAGCCGCTCCCGGCCGTCGTCCGTACGGGGTTCGCGCTCCAGGGCCTCCTCGAGGGTCAGGTGCATCAGCCGGTGCACCGCCGACTGGAGCAGCTGCCGCTTGCCGGGGAAGTAGTACGACACAAGGCCGCGGGCCGCCCCGGCCCGGTCCGCGATGTCGCCGAGCTTGGTCGCCTCGTAGCCCCGCTCGGCAACCAGTTCGACGGTGGCCTGCAGCAGCCGCTCCCGGGAACGTCTGCGCAATTCTTCATTGACCGATGCGCTGCGCGGGGACATGCTTACTCCTGCGTTGACTGGCTTCGAGCCAATATACTCAGCGCGAAGCCGTCGGCCCGAGGCGACGCGGGGGATCGCCTCGGGCAGGCGCGTCCGGGAGGCCGGATCAGGCCAGCGCGCTGAGCCCCGGTACGAAAGCCACCACCAGCGGGACCGCCGGCAGCAGGGTGGCCAGCGCCGTCAACCGCAGCCTGCGCCCCGCCGACAGCCGGGGCGTGGCCGACAGCAGACGCCGTACGCGCTCCGGCACGTGCGCCTGCGCGGAGGCCGGACCGAAGACCCCGCGGTCCTCGTTCAGCCCGACCAGAGCGAGGGCGACCGTCAGCCGCCCGTAGCGGCGGGAGGCCACGTCGTCGGCGGCCAGCTCCACCAGCCGGTCCATCTCCGCTTCGAACGCCGCGAACACCGGTACCTGGGGGAAGGCCCGCGCCAGCGCCCGCGAGCAGTGCAGCAGCCAGTCGTGCCGGGCCGCCACGTGCCCCTGCTCGTGCGCCAGCACCGCGTCCAGCTGGCTTCCCTTGAGCCGGCCCAGCGCAGCCGTCGTCACCACCAGCCGCGGCGCCGGCCCCGGCTGCCACCAGGCCTCCGGGCGCGGCCCCTCCAGCACCACCAGCCGCGCCGCCGCCGGGTCCTCGCCGGGCAGCAGCGGGGCGCGCAGCCGCAGTTCGGCCCCCCGGACGCGCCGCCCGGCCCGCGCCCGCAGCACCTCCCGCGTCAGCATCGCCCCGGTCCACAGCCCCCCGCAGGCCAGCGCGAGCGCCGTGCCGGCCGCCCACGGGCCGCCCTCGGGGCCCAGCCCGTACGCGTCCACCACCCCGTGCGGGGCCACGGCGAACAGCCGCCCGCGCACCGCCTGCCAGGCGGCGGCCGCGCTCAGCAGCATCGACAGCGCCAGGCACAGCAGGGTCGCCCCCACCACGCACTGCCACACCCACAGGGCGACCACGGGTTCCCGTTCGGGCCAATGGGCGCGGGCCAGCAGCCGGGGCGCGAGGAACGCGGTCAGTGCGCCGAGCAGCAGAAGGGCGGCGGGGACCATCATGTCCGCCAGCCTATGAGCGCCGGACTACCTACGGGTAGGGCCGGGGGCATTGGTGACGCAGGACACGTTCCCGTGCGCGCGGGGCCCCCGCCACCGCCCTCCCGCGGCCCGTCACATGCTCAGCAGCATCGCCAACATCCCCGTCCCCATGGCCAGTCGGCAGGCCCGCGTGAGCTCCCCGGCCCCTCCGGCACCAGCCCCTTCCGCGCCGGCGCCGCCCCCGCCCGCCGGGACGGACGCCGCTCCGCCGGCCGTCACCAGCCGGGCCCCGCCGAGGAGCACGTACCCGGCGTAGTAGAGGAGCAGCGCCCCGGTCACCGCCGGCGGCCCCGCCCGGCCGTGTCCGTGCCCGGCGGCCGCCGACAGCGCCATGTACGCCATCGCCAGCGTGCCCACCAGGTGGTGCGCGTGGTGCATCCCGCCGCGCAGCAGCCACAGCGCGTGCACCGAGGCCCCGCAGCAGACGGCGAGCAGGACCTGCGGCCCCCACGGTCCGGTCCCCGAGGGCACGGCCATCGCCGCCATCCCGAAGCCCATCACCGCCTCGCCGGCGGCCATGCCGCGCGTCCCGCCGTCCGCTCTGCGCGCCCGCAGCAGGCAGTACGCGCCGCTGACGGCGCAGACCAGGACCAGCAGCCAGGCGGAGGCGGCGGAGGCGGAGAGGGGCGTCGCGGATCCGTGCACGGCGGAACCTCCCGGTTCGTCGGCGTCACGGGAAGGGATGCCCTGCTCACACCCCCTTCACGCGGCTCCGGGTTAGGCTCTCTGCGAGTCCTGCGGTATGTCATATGCCGTTGATCTGCCGCCGCACCGAACGGAGCGCCCGATGTCCACCGCCCAGCCCGCCGCCCTGAGCTTCCGCAGCGCCGTGGAGGAGGACGTGCCGGCCCTGGTGGCCCTCGTCGAGTCCGCCTACCGCGGCGACGCCAGCCGGGCCGGCTGGACCACGGAGGCCGACTTCCTGGACGGCCGGCGCACCGACGCGGACGGGGTCGGCGCGATCGTCGCGGATCCGGACAGCACGCTGCTCGTCGTCGAGCGCGGCGGCGAGCTGGTCGCCTGCTGCCAGCTCGAACACCGCGGGGACCACGCCTACTTCGGCATGTTCGCCGTCCGGCCGGGCCTCCAGGGCGCCGGCCTCGGCAAGGAGGTCATGGCCGAGGCCGAGCGCCGCGTCCGCGCGGACTGGAAGGTCACGGAGATGCGGATGACGGTGGTGAACGTACGGGAGGAGCTCATCGCCTACTACGAGCGCCGCGGCTACCGGCGCACCGGCGAACTGAGCCCCTTCCCCTACGGTGACGAGCGCTTCGGCATCCCGCTCCGCGACGACCTGGCCTTCGAGCTGCTGGTCAAGGCGCTCTGACCGCCCGCGCGGAGGCCGTCGCGGCGCGCCGGGAGGCGCTCAGGCCGTGAACCGGCCGGTGCTGCGGACCTCCGGGAAGTCGGTGGCCGCGCCGTCCAGTTGGAGGGCGCGGGCCAGCCGCAGCCGGTCCAGGTTGTTGACGGTCCAGCCCGTCACCCGCAGTCCGGCCGCGTGGGCCGCCTCCACCGCCTCCAGGCTGAGCCGGCGGACGTCGACCGCGACGGTGGCGGCCCCCGCGGCCCGGGCGAGCGCCACCAGTTCCCCGGGCTCCGCCCCGGGCCGCTCCACGCGCAGCGCCGTCCGGACGCCCGGGACCCGCCGGGCGACCCCGGCCAGCAGCTGCGGGTCCCCCGAGGCCACTTCCACCCGGGCCGTCAGGTCCTCGCGCACGAGCAGCTCCGCGAGGGCCCCGGCGGCGGCCGGATCCTGGACCGACACCTGGAGCGGGACCCGGACGGCGTCCAGGACCTCCTCCAGGAGCGGCACCCGTTCACCCTGGCCGGCGTCCAGTTCGCGCAGCTCGGCGAGGGTCAGGTCGGCGACGGAGCCCGCGCCGTCCGTGGTGCGGTCCACCTCGGCGTCGTGCAGGACGACGAGGACGCCGTCCTTGCTGAGGCGTACGTCCAGCGCGATGACGTCCATCCCGCAGCGTTCCGCCCGGATGAACGACCGAAGGGTGTTCTCCGGTTCCACACCCATGACCCCGCGGTGACCGATGGTGAGGAAAGTCAAGGTTCTCTCGCTTCCGTCGACGGCGGCTCCCGGCGCGGTCGCGGTGTCCCGACCGGCCGCGCCCGGTGAGGACGCATGCTAGTGCGGACCGCGCGCGTTGGGACCGGGCGTGCAGGGGGCTTGCGGAAGCCTTCCGCCCGCTTCCCGCCCGGGCCGTGGGCCCCGCGGCGGGCCCGGGCCGCCCCGCCGCGTCACCCGGGGGTGGGCGCGTCCCCGCCGGCTTGACGGCCCGCCTTCGCGGAGTGGTCCTCCGCCCGCCGCCCCGCTTCCGCGACGTCCGCCAGCAGGGCTTCGCCGAGCTCCAGTTCGGCCAGGTGCTGGCGTTCGCTCCAGCGCAGCGCGAGGGCGGGGAAGGCCCACTCCGGCACGTCCGAGGCGTGCGCCATGGCCTCGCGTACGGCGGCCAGTTCGCCCCGGGTGCGCTCCAGGTGGTCCGCCACCATCGCGCGCAGCCGCTCCGGTTCGGACAGGTGCCCGAGCCAGATGCGCAGCAGCAGCCCGTGCTTGAGCACCGGCGGCCCCGCCTCCGCGGTGTCCGCCGCCCAGCCCGTGAGGGCGGCGCGGCCCGCCTCCGTGATGGCGTAGCGGCGCTTGGCGCGGAGCTCCTCCGGGCCCGAGCGCGCGGAGGAGGCGTACCCGAGTTCCTCCAGTCGCCGCAGTTCCGCGTAGATCTGGCTGATGGCGGGCGACCAGTAGAAGAAGCGGAGGGAGGAGTCCGCCCACTTCTTCAGTTCGTACCCGGTGCGCTCGCCGGGGAACGACAGCAGGCCGAGGACGGCCCACGCGGTCGGCGGAAGCTCTTGCTTCTTTGCGATATGACTACTAGTCATATTTCGAATCGAAGCATGACCGGGCACGGAACGCATCTCTGGAGGCATCGTGAAATTCTCCGTGATCTTCGAGGCTCAGCTGGCCGACCCCACCGTGGAGCGGGAGCACCAGGTCATCCGCGACTGCGTCGAGCAGGCGGTGTTCGCCGAACGCATGGGATTCGACCGGATCTGGGCCGTCGAGCACCACTCGCTGAAGTGGTTCGCCCACATGAGCGCGCCGGAGATCTTCCTGAGCTGGATCGCGGCCAGGACGGACACGATACGCATCGGGCACGGCGTCGTGTGCATGCCCTTCGGCTTCAACCACCCGGTGCGGGTGGCCGAACGCGCCGCGATGCTCGACCTGCTCTCCGGCGGGCGCCTGGACCTGGGCGCCGGACGCGGCGGAACGCTCCAGGAGACCTCCCTGTGCGGGGTCGACCGCGACCGGACCGAGGCCGAGGTGGAGGAGGGGCTGCGGATCATCGGCCGGGCCTGGCGGGAGGAGGAGCTGGAGTACCACGGCGAACTGATCGACATCGACCCCCACCCGATCCTGCCCCGCCCCGCCCAGACCCCGCACCCGCCGCTGTTCCTCGCGTGCAGCCGGGCCGAGACCCTGGTGAAGGCCGCCGAGCTTGGCATCGGGGCCCTGGTCATGGGTTTCGCCGGCCCGGAGTCCATCGCGGGGATGCGGGCCGTCTACGACGCGGCGCGCGCGGAGCGCGACGGCAGCCGGTTCGTCTCCACGGTGGTCAACGACCACTTCTCCGTGCTCTGCCCGACCATCGTGCTCGACGACCCCGAGGAGGCCCGCCGGATCGGCATCCGGGGGCAGCGGTTCTTCGCCCAGTCCATCGGGCACTGGTACGGCGGGGCGGGGGTGCCGGACGAGGCGGTGGTGGCGGGCGCCGACGAGGCGGCGGAGCTGCGCCGTGCCGCCGAGCAGGTGGTGGCCCGGCTGCACGAGCAGGACATCCCCGTCCGGCCGACCTCGACGGCCACCTTCGACGCCGACCACGCCTACGGCGGCGCGGACGAGGCCATCGCCTACGTGGAGCGGCTGCGGGAGGCCGGCGCGGACGAGGTGATGTGCCTGGTGCAGATGGGCACCGTCCCGCAGGAGGCCTGCATGGAGACCCTGCGCCAGTGGGGTGAGAAGGTCATCCCGCATTTCCGGGGAAGGGTGAACGCCGGCTCCGGCGACTAGGCCGAACGCCCGCCGGTTACTAGGCGGAGTGGTGGATTCCACCGTGAGTAACGGGAAGACTTCCGGTGGAGTGGGGGGTATTACAGAAAAATTTCCCGAGTTTCCTCTTGAGCGGGAGAGCCTCGCATGCATACGCTGTCTTAACGCGAGGTTCTCCTGTGGAGGAAGTGACATGACGGAAACTCTTGTGCCGGGCATCGGCGGGGCCGTGATAACCGCCGGGGCGCGGGTGGTCGACCACCCGGCGTGGCCCGGGCTCAAGGCCGCCGTGGAGGAGATCCGCCCCTGGCAGGCCAAGGACGGTTCGATCGACTTCGAGGCCGAGGGCGCCCCCGCCCCCGTCGAGGTCGAGGCCGTGGTCGAGCGTGTCATCGCGGGGGTCGAGGCCCTCTCCCCGCTGCTGCCGCACGCCGCCGCCTACCACCAGGCGCTCGTCGCCGACCTGCGCAAGTGGGTCGCGCAGGACTTCGGGGTGCCGGACTTCCTCGACTCCCTGCTGGCCTTCCACCCCGCCGCGCAGCGCGAGGACGGCCTCCAGCACCTCGTCGTCTTCCCGATGTACACCCAGAACGGCAACCTCGACCGCAACTTCGAGGCCGTCGTCCTGCGGATGGTGTGGCCCGAGTGGCTCGCCGAGCTGGAGCGCACCCGGTACGACAACCCGCTCTTCCTCGGCATCACCTTCGAGGACTTCACCCCGGGCTACGACACCAACTCCGCCGTGCTCTTCCCGGAGACCATCGCCGTCCGCGAGGCCCCCGAGCGCTTCACCTGGGGCGGCATCTTCTGCGACCGCGAGGCCGCCCGCTACCGCAAGGTCACCGAGGCCGCCGTCGACATCCTGGGCATCGAGCTGCCCGAGGACATCGCCCGCATGGTCGAGGACCAGGAGCGCTGCGAGAAGGCCTTCGTCCTGTGGGACATGGTGCACGACCGCACCCACAGCCACGGCGACCTGCCGTTCGACCCCTTCATGATCAAGCAGCGCCAGCCGTTCTGGATGTACGGCCTGGAGGAGCTGCGCTGCGACCTCACCGCCTTCAAGGAGGCCGTGAAGCTGGAGTCCGAGGGCAACGAGCACGGCCGTGACGTGCAGTACGCCGTCCTCTTCGACCGGATGTTCCGCTTCCCGGTCTCCGGCGACCGCACCCGCAACTACGACGGGCTCGGCGGCCAGCTGCTCTTCGCCTACCTCCACAAGCACGACGTCGTGCGCTGGACGGACAACAAGCTGAAGATCGACTGGATGCGCGCCCCGCAGGTCACCAACCAGCTGTGCGCCGAGATCGAGGACCTGTACCGCGCGGGCATCGACCGCCCGAAGCTGGTCCACTGGTTCAAGGCCTACGAGCTGGTCTCCACCTACCTCGCCCCGCACCCGGGTTCGAAGTGGGCCAAGGGCCCCGACGCCCTCGACCTGACGCAGCCTCCGCGCAAGCTCGTCGACGACGTGCTTCCGGACGAGTTTCCGCTCAGCATGTTCTACGAGGCCCTCGCCAAGAAGCTCAAGGGCGTGATCGCCTCGACCAAGGGCATCACGCCCCAGAACGCCGACGACGCCTCGCGGGTCGCCGCGTGAGCACTCGCCCTCAGGAGGCTGCACAGATGAACGGCTCCGGGAACGGCCCGCTCCACGGAGCGGTGGTCGCGGTGGCCGGGGCCGGTGGCCCCGCCGGCCGCGCCGCCCTGCTCCGCCTGGCCGAGGCGGGCGCCACCGTGGTGGCGTCCGACGCCGACGCGGCCCGCCTCGCGGAGTCCGTGGACGCCGCCCGCTACGCCCACGGCGGCGCCACCGTCACCGGGGACACCGTCGACCTGCTCGACCTGGAGGCCACGAAGGCCTGGGCCGAGCGCACCGAGAAGGAGTTCGGCCGGGTCGACGGCCTGGTCCACCTCGTCGGCGGCTGGCGCGGCAGCAAGACGTTCACCGATGTGGACCTCGCGGACTGGGACCTCCTGGAGAAGCTCCTGATCCGCACCGTCCAGCACACTTCGCTCGCCTTCCACGACGCCCTGGTGCGCAGCGGCCGCGGCCGCTACGTGCTGATCAGCCAGTCCGGCGCGCACAAGCCGGTCGCCAACAACGCCGCGTACAACGCGGGCAAGGCGGCCGCCGAGGCCTGGACCCTGGCCATGGCGGACTCCTTCCGCAAGGCCGGGGGCGAGGACGGCCCCGCCGCCGCGGCTGCGATCCTGGTGATCAAGGCACTGGTGCACGACGCGATGCGCGCCGAGCGCCCCAATGCGAAGTTCGCGGGCTTCACCGACGTCAAGGAGCTGGCCGAGGCCATCACCGGCGTGTGGGAGCGGCCCGCCTCCGATGTGAACGGACAGCGTCTGTGGCTCACTCCGCAACCGTGAGAACCGACAACGGCAAGACCGACGCCCGCCGCCACCACGACCCGGCGGTGCGCGGTTTCGCCAGCGACAACTACGCCGGGGTCCACCCGGAGGTGCTCGCGGCCATCGCCGTCGCCAACGAAGGCCACCAGGTCTCCTATGGCGAGGACGACTACACCGAGCACCTCCAGAAGGTCTTCCGCAGCCACTTCGGTCCGTACGCCGAAGCCTTCCCGGTCTTCAACGGCACGGGCGCCAACGTCGTCGCCCTCCAGGCCATGACCGACCGGTGGGGCGCGGTGATCTGCGCCAAGAGCGCCCACATCAACGTGGACGAAGGCGGTGCGCCCGAGCGGATGGCCGGCATCAAGCTGCTGGCCGTGCCCACCCCGGACGGAAAGCTCACCCCCGAGCTGATCGACCAGGAGGCATGGGGCTTCGAGGACGAGCACCGGGCGATGCCCCAGGTGGTCTCGATCACGCAGAACACCGAGCTCGGCACGGTCTACACCCCGGACGAGATCAGGGCGATCTGCGAGCACGCCCACTCCCTGGGCATGAAGGTGCACCTCGACGGCGCCCGGATAGCCAACGCCGCGGCCTCGCTCGACGTGCCGATGCGCACCTTCACCAACACGGTCGGGGTGGACGTGCTGTCGTACGGCGGCACCAAGAACGGCATGATGTTCGGCGAAGCCGTGGTGGTGCTCAACCCGGACGCGGTCCGGCAGATGAAGCACGTCCGCAAGATGTCGATGCAGCTCGCCTCCAAGATGCGCTTCGTCTCGGTGCAGCTCGAAGCGCTGCTGGCAAAGGACCTGTGGCTGCGCAACGCCCGCCACGGCAACGCGATGGCGCAGCGGCTCGCCGCGGGCGTGCGCGAGACCGACGGCGTGGAGATCCTCTACCCGGTCCAGGCCAACGCGGTGTTCGCGCGGCTGCCGCACGACGTGACGCGCAGGCTCCAGGAGCGGTACCGCTTCTACTTCTGGGACGAGGCCGCCGGCGACGTCCGCTGGATGTGCAGCTTCGACACTCGCGAGGAGGACGTCGACGGCTTCCTCCAGGCGCTCAAGGAGGAGCTGGCCCGTTAGGCGCCCTCCACGCCCTCCCGCCGAGAAGTGAATAGTTATGCCTCCGACCGCAAATCCATTGATCTGCGGTCGGAGGCATGCCTATGCTGCGGATCATGCAACTGATCCAACAGAACCCGGATATTCACGCCTATCTGGCCTCCAGTGAGGCCATCGACCACTGGCACGCCCTGGTCCAGGAGACCGCCGACACCCTCTGGGCCGCCACCGGCGATGCATATTCATACGCCGAAGCCGCCTTCGAGTTCGTCCGCGACACCATCCCGCACTCCGCGGACTCGGGCGACATGCGGGTCTCCTGGCGCGCCTCCGACGTGCTGGGCACCCGCAACGGCATCTGCTACGCCAAGTCCCACGCCCTCGTCGCCCTGCTGCGCGCCCAGGGCATCCCCGCCGGCCTGTGCTACCAGCTGCTCGGCGACGACGACGGCTCCGGGCTCGCCGTCCACGGCCTCGTCGCCCTGCGGCTGCCCGGCCGGGAGGAGTGGTCCCGGGTCGACCCGCGCGGCAACAAGCCCGGCGTCGACGCCCGGTTCAGCCTCGACGTGGAGCGGCTCGCCTTCCCCGTACGCCCGGAGCTCGGCGAGATCGACCACCCCGGCCTGTACGACGCCCCGCACCCCGCGACCCTCAAGGCCCTCCAGGAGTCCGCCGACCGGCCGGAGCTGTGGCGGAACCTGCCGGCCTCCCTGTAACCGGCGCCCCCGCGCCCCGCCCGCGCGCCACCACCAGCAGGTGCAGCGCGGCGGCCGCGAGCTGCAGCGCGGCGATCCCGAGCAGCAGCGTCCACGGCGGCGCGGCGGCCGCCAGCCCCACCAGGGCGGCCCCCGTCGAAGCGGCCGTCACCTTCAGCCCGGCCCCGAGGGTGAACACCTGGGCCCGTACCGACGCCGGGGCGTGCTCCGAGCGGATCCGCAGCGTGGCCGTCAGCAGCGGCCCGTCGGCCACCCCCGCCGCGGCGAACGCGGCCGCCGCCCAGGCGACCGACGGCGCGAACGCCGCCACCGCGAGCGCCGCGCCCGTCCCCGCCATGCCCCAGCGGGCCAGCCGTCCCGGCGCCACCGAGGTCATCCGGCCCAGCGTCAGGGAGCCCGTCAGCGCGCCGAGCGCGAAGGCCGTCATCAGCACCCCGCCCGCGCCGGGACTCCCGAGCCCCCGGGCCAGCAGCACGGAGGTGGTCGTGAGAGCGCCGACGCCGACGAAGGCCAGGGTCGTCGCCGAGGTGATCGCCCGCAGGTCCGGCACCTGCCACAGCGCGGCCAGTCCCGCGCCCGGCCCGGGCCGGGGCGCCCGTGGCGGGGAGTCAGCGCTCGGGCGTGCGTCCGCGTACGGCAGCGAAGCCGCCAGGACCGCCGCCAGGGCCGCCGACAGCGCCAGCACCCCCATCGCGGGTCCCGCCGAGACCGCCGCCCCCGCCAGGCTGACCACCGCGGGGGCCGTCACCGCGGCCGCGTTGTACGTCGAGGCGTCCCAGCCGTACGCCCGGTCCCGCCGCGGCCCCTCCGGCACCAGCCCCGCGACCAGGCTCGACAGCCCGCCCGTCACCACGGGCCCGCAGGAGCCGCCCAGCACCGCCACCCCCAGCACCACCGGCACCGGGGCCCGGCCCAGCAGCGCCGCCAGCCCCGCCACCGCGGCCGTGAACCCGGCCAGCGCGCCCGCGTAGAACAGCCGGGGCCGGCGCGCCCGCCCCGCGACGGCGCCCGCCACCGGCGCGGCCAGCACGTGCGGGGCCATCCAGGCCGTCAGCACGAACGCCCCGTGCGCGGCGCTGCCCGTCCGCTCCAGGGCCAGCAGCACCACCGCCATGCCCATGCCCTCGGACGCGAAACGCGCCGCCAGGGCCGCCGCCAGATACCGCCCGAACCCGCCCACCGGCGAACCCCCTCCGCGTTCGGTAACGTGATGTGCGACCAAGACGTTACGCCGGAAGGGTGTACGGCGAAAGGACATGTCATGGGGGACGGGAGCGGGACCGGTGCACCGGCGGGGGCGGGAGCCGCGGGGTTCTCGGCGGCCGGGCGCCTGATCGAGCTGGCCGAGGCGGTCCGCGCGGAGCCCGCCCTGCCGCGCGACGCGCTCGCCGCGCTGCTCGTCCGGCACGGGGAACACCCCGCCGACCTGGCCCCGGAGGCCTTCGGGGAGCCGGAGGCGGCCGGCCTGCGCGCGGCGGCCCGCCGGATGGCGCTCGTCCTCGCCGAGGCCGACGCGGACCGCGCGGCCGAGGCCCTCAACGTGCTGCTGGAGGAGTGCGGCACCCGACCCCGGCTGACCCGGCACGACGGCCACCCCTGGCACCTGCACGTGGACCGGGAGGGGGCGGACTGGGGCGAGTGGTTCCTCGCCTCCGGCGCCCTCGAACTGGCCCGGCTGCTCACGGAGTACGGGCGCGTCGCCTGGGGTGCCTGTGCCGCCCCCGGCTGCGGCCGGCTCTTCCTCGGCACGGGCCCGGGCAGCGCCCGCCGCTACTGCACCCCCACCTGCGCCACGCGCGCCCGGGTCGCCGCCCACCGGCGGCGCCGACGCGAGGCGGCCGGGCGGGGGGACGGGCCGGGCGGCGGGGTCAGCCCGCTTCCTTGACCTGCGCCGCCGTCGGCGCGGTCCCGCCGAGGTGCGCCGGCAGCCACCAGGAGTCCTCGGTGCCCTGGGGCTTGGCCGGGTAGGCGGCCTGTGCCGCCTCCAGCAGCTCCTGCACCCGCTCGCGCAGCCGGCGGGTGATGGCCCCCGCGTACTGGTCCTTCGGCGCCTCGATCGGCTCGCCGACCCGCATGGTCACCGGGATGTGGCTGCGCTTGAGGTTCTTGGGCCGCCCCTTGGTCCACAGTCGCTGGGTGCCCCACAGCGCCACCGGGATCAGCGGCACCCCGGCCTCCTGGGCCATGCGCGCGGCACCCGACTTGAAGCTCTTGAGGGTGAAGGACTGCGAGATCGTCGCCTCCGGGAACACCCCGATGATCTCACCCGACCGCAGCGACTCCAGGGCGTGCTGGTAGGCGGACTCGCCCTGCTGCCGGTCCACCGGGATGTGCTTCATCGCGCGCATCAGCGGACCGGAGACCTTGTGCCGGAACACCGACTCCTTGGCCATGAAACGCACCAGCCGCTTCTGCGGCCGCGCCGTCAGACCGGCGAAGATGAAGTCGAGGTAGCCGATGTGGTTCGACACCAGGACCGCCCCGCCCTTGCGCGGGATGTTCTCGGTGCCCTTCATGTCGATGCGGATGTCCAGCGCGCGGAACAGCGTGTGCGCGGCGCCGATCACCGGGGGGTAGACGAACTCAGCCATGGGGAGACCCCGCTTTCTGCCTGGGGAGGTGCTCCCGGCCCGAAGTTACGGAAGCGTAGGTACGCGACCATGGGGATCGTGCCCGAAACGCGGCGCGCTGGCCAGCCCAGACGCCGCCGGGCGAGGAGATCCTCGTCACGCGGGGAATGCGGGGCGTGACATGGGCGCTCGCAGGGGGAGGGCCGCCCCGCCACGGCAGGGGTGGTGCGTACATGGGGACAGGGTAGACAGGAGCGGGCGTGCCCGAGCACGAGGAGTCCGTCGCGGCGACGGCGGTACGAGGGCGCCTCGGCGCGGCCGAACTGGGGCGGGAGCCGGGGGAGCGGGCCAGCCTGGTGCAGTTCTCCAGCGCCTTCTGCCAGCCCTGCCGGGCCACCCGCAGGATCCTCGCGGAGGTCGCCGAAATGGTGGACGGGGTCGCGCACATCGAGATCGACGCCGAGCGCAACCTCCCGCTCGTCCGCGCCCTGGGCGTGGAGAAGACCCCGACCGTCCTCGTCCTGGACGGCGAGGGGCGGATCGTGCGGCGGGCCGCGGGGATGCCGCGCAAGGCCGATGTGATCGCCGCCCTGGGCGCCGCGGTGTGACCGGTGCGCCGGTGCGCGCACCCGCACACAGCGTGACGCGCCTGACATCTGCCCGCTGCGGCTTGACTGTGTACACGAGAGATCGCCAGGCTGGCGGCATGCGGTATGAACTCCTTCTTCACCGGCGGGTCCACGTGGACCTCGTCCGGTGCGCGAGTGCGCGCTGTTGGGATCGCTGAACGCCCCCGACCCCCGATCCCCGACCGCCCCTCCCGCGACCACCGCGGCTGAAGGAAGGCCCCCGATGACGGCCCCGACCGCCCCGCCCGCACCCGCTTCCCCCGCCTCCGCCCCCGCCTCCGATCCCCTCGGCCGCCCCTCGCTGCCGGGCTCGCCCGAGCTGCTCCGCGCGGTCTTCCGCCGGCACGCCGCCGGGGTCGCGGTGATCACGGCGGAGAGCGCCGGCCGGCCGGCGGGCTTCACCGCGACCTCGCTCAACTCGGTCTCCGCCGAGCCGCCGATGCTCTCGTTCACCATCGGCACCGGGGCCTCCAGCTGGCCGGCGGTCCGCGACAGCGAGTACCTCGGCGTCCACATACTCGGGGAGCACCAGCGGGACCTGGCCGGGCTCTTCGCGCGCAGCGGGGCCGACCGCTTCGGGCCGGACACCGACTGGGCGCCGGGCCCGCACGGGGTGCCGCTGCTCGGCGGGGTGCAGGCGTGGCTGGTGTGCCGCGTCGTGGCGAGGGTGCCCGCGGGGGCGCACCGTGTGATCATCGCGGAGGCCGTGGCGGGGGACCCCGCCGGGGAGGGCCGCCCCCTGCTGTACCACCAGGGTCGCTTCAACGCGTTGCGCGACTGAATCGTCCCTGCTGGGACGGGTTCGGGCGGCGTTGGCCAGATCACAGTTAAGTGGCCTTGCAACCGGGGAAGACCCACTGTGTACTGACGAGTAACATTCCCTTCGGAGCGGGGCCCGCCCCGACCGGGATCCGCGCCGGAAGGCGCCTATGCTGCCTCCACAAGGCGGTATCAGTAGCGGTATCAGTAAAAGACGATGCGGTAGGAGAGCCGGCGTGAGCCTGAGGATCGTTGTCTGTGTGAAGTACGTGCCCGACGCCACCGGCGACCGGCACTTCGCCGATGACCTGACGGTCGACCGCGACGACGTCGACGGTCTGCTGTCGGAGCTCGACGAGTACGCCGTCGAGCAGGCGCTCCAGATCGCCGACGAGGCCGACGACGCCGAGATCACCGTCCTGACGGTGGGCCCCGAGGACGCCAAGGACGCGCTGCGCAAGGCGCTGTCGATGGGCGCCGACAAGGCCATCCACGTCGAGGACGACGACCTGCACGGTACCGACGTCATCGGCACCTCGCTGGTGCTGGCGAAGGCCGTCGAGAAGGCCGGCTACGACCTGGTCATCACGGGTATGGCCTCGACCGACGGCACCATGGGCGTCCTCCCGGCGATCCTGGCCGAGCGCCTGGGCGTCCCGCAGGTCACCCTGCTCTCCGAGGTCAAGGTCGAGGACGGCACCGTCACCGGCCGCCGCGACGGCGACTCCGCGAGCGAGCAGCTGGAGGCCTCCCTCCCGGCGCTCGTCTCGGTGACGGACCAGTCGGGCGAGGCCCGCTACCCGTCCTTCAAGGGCATCATGGCGGCCAAGAAGAAGCCGGTGGAGTCCTGGGACCTGTCCGACCTGGACCTGGACGCCGAAGAGGTGGGCCTCGAAGGTGCCTACACCGTGGTCGAGTCCGCGGCGCAGCGCCCGGCCCGCACCGCCGGCACCGTCGTCAAGGACGAGGGCGAGGGCGGCAAGCAGCTGGCCGAGTTCCTGGCCGGCCAGAAGTTCATCTAGGGGCTCCGGCCTCCCCAGTAGCCCCCAGACACCTCGTAAAGCAGGAGAGCAGTCCCATGGCTGAAGTTCTCGTCTACGTCGACCACGTGGACGGTGCCGTCCGCAAGCCCACCCTCGAGCTGCTGACGCTGGCCCGCCGCGTCGGCGAGCCCGTCGCCGTCGCCCTGGGCGCCGGCGCCGAGGCCACCGCCGCCGTCCTCGCCGAGCACGGTGCCGTCAAGGTCCTCACCGCCGACGCCCCCGAGTTCGCCGAGTACCTCGTCGTCCCGAAGGTCGACGCCCTCCAGGCCGCGTACGAAGCCGTCTCCCCGGCCGCCGTGCTCGTCCCGTCCTCCGCCGAGGGCAAGGAGATCGCCGCGCGCCTCGCCGTGCGCATCGGCTCCGGCATCATCACCGACGCCATCGACCTGGAGGCCGGTGACGAGGGTCCGGTCGCGACGCAGGCCGCCTTCGCCGCGTCGTTCACCACCAAGTCCCGCGTGTCCAAGGGCACCCCGGTCATCACCGTGAAGCCGAACTCGGCCCCGGTCGAGGCCGCCCCGGCCGCCGGTGCCGTCGAGGCGCTCGCCGTCACCTTCGGCGCCCTGGCCACCGGCACCAAGGTCGTCTCCCGCACCCCGCGCGAGTCCACGGGCCGCCCCGAGCTGACCGAGGCCGCGATCGTCGTCTCCGGCGGCCGCGGCGTCAACGGCGCGGAGAACTTCCACCTCATCGAGGACCTCGCGGACTCCCTCGGTGCGGCGGTCGGCGCCTCCCGCGCCGCGGTCGACGCCGGCTGGTACCCGCACACCAACCAGGTCGGCCAGACCGGCAAGTCGGTCTCCCCGCAGCTGTACATCGCCACCGGCATCTCCGGCGCGATCCAGCACCGGGCCGGCATGCAGACGTCGAAGACCATCGTGGCCATCAACAAGGACGCCGAGGCCCCGATCTTCGACCTCGTCGACTACGGCGTGGTCGGCGACCTCTTCGAGGTCGTCCCGCAGCTGACGGGCGAGATCAAGGCGCGCAAGGGCTGAAACCCGCCCTCCGGTCTCTGACCTGGGCATCTCTTGGCCTCCGGGGCCGTGTGGTGATTCTCACCGCACGGCCCCGAGTCGTTTGTCCCACCCGGTGGAGGGACCATTGACGGAGCGGAAGCCCCATGACTAAATTCTGCTATGCGGATCTAGGCTTCCGTGAAGTGGAAAAGAGGAGAGTGCAGGATGGGTCAGCAGGAGAAGGTGGCAACGAGCCTCGCAGGCGCGGTCAGCGAGGGCATCAGCGCCTCCCTGGCGCCGGTGGACGCGGAACTCGCGCGCCACTACCCGGGCGACCCCGGCACCCGTCAGCCCATCCACACCGTCTACGTACCCGGTGACGTCTTCGACGCCGGCACCATCCGCTCCTGGGGCGACCAGGCCCTCGCGGCCCTGGACGAGCACGCCCCCGACGCGGCCACCTTCGCGAAGGTGCTCGGCATCTCCGACGAACTCGCCGTCCCGGTCTACGACCGCGTCCGCGCCAAGCTCGCCTCCGAGCCCGTCGAGGACCTCCGTGTGGACTTCGAGGACGGCTTCGGCGTCCGCTCCGACGAGGAGGAGGACCAGGCCGCGGCCCGCGCCGCCCGCCTCGTCTCGGAGGCCTTCTCCAACGGCACGAACGCCCCGTACATGGGCATCCGCATGAAGTGCATGGAGTCCAACGTCCGCGACCGCGGCATCCGCACCACGGACATCTTCCTCTCGGGCCTCCTGGAGCACGGCGGCCTGCCCGAGGGCCTCGTCCTGACCCTGCCCAAGGTCACCTACGCCGAGCAGGTCAGCGCCTTCGTCAAGCTGCTGGAGGCCTTCGAGACCACCCGCGGCCTGCGCCCGGGCCGGATCGGCTTCGAGATCCAGATCGAGACCAGCCAGTCCATCCTGGCCTCCGACGGCACCGCCACCGTCGCCCGGATGATCGAGGCCGCCAAGGGCCGCGCCACCGGCCTGCACTACGGCACCTTCGACTACAGCGCCTGCGTCGGCGTCTCCGCCGCCTACCAGGCCAGCGACCACCCGGCCGCCGACCACGCGAAGGCGATCATGCAGGTGGCGGCCGCCGGCACCGGCGTACGCGTCTCGGACGGCTCGACCAACGTCAAGCCCGTCGGCACCACCGGGCAGGTCCACGAGGCCTGGCGGCTCCACTACGGCCTGACCCGCCGCGCCCTGGCCCGCGCCTACTACCAGGGCTGGGACATGCACCCGGCGCACCTGCCGACCCGGTACGCGGCCGTGTTCACCTTCTACCGCGAGGGCCTGGAGGCCGCCGCCGCGCGCCTGAAGGCGTACGTGGCGAAGATCGAGGGCGACGTGATGGACGAGCCCGCCACCGCCAAGGCCCTGGCCGGCTACCTGGTCCGCGGCCTGGACTGCGGCGCCGTCGGCGCCGACGAGGTCACCGCCCTCACCGGCCTGACCCGCGCCGAACTGGACGCCTTCGCCATCCCCCGCCGCTCGGCCACCCTCACGGCCACCTCCTGACACACGCCCGACGCCGCCGACCCGGCCCCGGTGATCCGAGGCCGGGCCGACGGCGCGCGGGGGGTCGTGGGCACCGTCAGGCGAGGCGTTCCCGCATGCGGCGCCCGTAGGCCCGGCTGACCTGGACGACGGCCATCAGCATGCCCACCAGCATGGCCGCGGAGAGCACGGGCACGAGGTCGACCGGCAGCGTGTACGCCATGACCACGCGCGCGGCGGCGTCGATCAGGAAGGACGCCCCCCAGGCCACCGACATCCAGCGCATCACGGCGCGGAAGCGCGGGTGCCGCTCCCAGTCGGCGTGCCAGCCTCGGGCGGTCTCCTCCGGCAGCATCCCGACCATGGTGGTGAACATGAAGGGCCGCTCGGCGAACAGGGTGCCGATCATCCACAGGCCGAGCAGGCCCGTCAGGTAGCTCTCGCGGGCCAGCAGCAGGCGGGCGTCGCCGGTGACCAGCGTGATGGCCGTGCCGCAGACCATGATGCTCAGCGTGAAGAGGGTGACGGTCGCGACCCGGCGCTCCGTGGCCATCCTGTGGACCAGCAGGGCCAGCGGCACGACCGCGCTGACGAGCAGGCAGAGCCACTGGCCGAGGCCGGCGGCGCGCAGCCCGTAGTAGAGGCCGAGCGGCACGCCGACCTCCGTGAACGCGGTGCGGACGAGGGCGGCCTTCGGGTCCTTCGGTGCGGCGGCGGCCTCGGCCGGCGGCCTCGACCCGTCGCCCCGTCGTGCGTCCGCCCGCTCCCGTTCCGCCGTCATCACCGTGTGCTCCCCCGCCCGTTCCCTCGTCCGGGCCGCCTGTGCGGCCCGCCGTCGGGCACGACGTTACGGGGCCCGCGGTGGCGCCGGAATGGAGCTGCGAGCACACCCGGGGTGCAGAAAACTCCACCCCCTCAGGGACGGAGGGCGTTCAGGTAGGTCAGCACCGCCAGCACCCGCCGGTTGTCGCTGTCGTCCTGCGTCAGCCCCAGCTTGGTGAAGACGCCCGCCGAGTGCTTGCTGACGGCGCTGTCGCTCAGGTGCAGTTCCCGCGCGATGCCGGCGTTGGACCGGCCCTGCGCCATCAGCTCCAGCACCTGGAGCTCGCGTCCCGTCAAGGAGGCCAGCGGGCCGCCCCGTTCACCCCGCGCCACCAGCTTGGAGATCACCTCGGGATCCATCGCGGTTCCGCCGGCCGCCACCCGGCGCAGTGCGTCGACGAACTCCTCGTCGCTGAAGACCCGGTCCTTGAGCAGGTATCCGATGCCGCCCCGCCCGTCGGCCAGCAACTCGCGTGCGTACAACTGCTCCACGTGCTGCGACAGCACCAGCACGGGCAGCCCCGGAATCTCGCGGCGGGCCTCCAGCGCCGCCTGCAGCCCCTCGTCCGTGAACGTCGGCGGCAGCCGCACGTCGACGACCGCGAGGTCCGGCCGGTGCCGCGTCAACGCCCGTGCCAACTCCGGTCCGTTGTCGACGGCGGCCACGACCTCGAACGCGTACGACTCCAGCAGCCGGACCATCCCCTCCCTCAGCAGGAACTGGTCTTCGGCGAGGACAATGCGCACGGCAACTCCATGGTCACGAGGGTCGGGCCGCCCACCGGGCTGCTCACGAAAAGATCACCGTCGAATGTACCCAGCCGGCGGCGCACGCCCGAAAGCCCCGTCCCCCGGGCCGGATCGGCCCCGCCGCGGCCGTCGTCGGACACCGTCATCCGCAGGATCCCGCCGGAATGCCTGAGGTCGACGCCCACCCGGGTGGCGCCCGCGTGCTTGGCGGCGTTCGCGAGGACCTCGCACACCGCGAAGTACGCGCACGCCTCCACCGGAGCCTCAAGCCGCCCCGGGAGGTCCACCGTCACCTCCACCTCCAGCGGGTGGTCCAGCGCCACCGCGCGGACCGCGTCACCGACCCCCCGCTCCGCGAGGACCGGCGGATGGATGCCCCGCACCAGGTCCCTCAGCTGGGACAGGGCCGTCGCCGACTGCCGGCGGGCCCCGGCCACCAGCTCGCGCAGCTCCGGGTACTCCTCGCCCAGCCGCCGTTCGACCACGCGCAGCGTCATCCCGATGGCGACCAGCGTCACCTGGGCCCCGTCGTGCAGGTCCCGTTCGATGCGCCGCAGTTCGGCGGCTTGCACCCCGGCGGCGTCCGCACGGGTCTCCGCCAGCCGTTCCACCCGGCGGGCGAGCTGCGTCTGCCGGGTCGGCCGCAGCAGCCACACCGCGAAACGGGCGTGCGCCCGCAGCGCGTACGGTGCCACCCACGCCACCGCCGCCGCCAGCGCCGCGCCCACCGCGACCGCCGCCCACGGGCGCCCCAGGAGGGCCGCTCCCGCCGGCAGCCGGTGCAGCACCTCGTCCCAGAAGCCGTACGGGCCCTTCCCGCCGGTCACCAGGTCCAGCACCCCGGCCGCCACCAGCCCGAACAGCGAGAAGCCGGCGACGGCCAGGGGCACCGCCAGGGTCACGGCGGCCACCACCGGATTCGCCGCCGCCCACAGCAGGTCCCGCCACACCGCCGGGTCGTGCACGGTGTGGCGCATCAGCTGCAACTGCCGCACCAGGTGCGGGGTCCGGTACAGCCGCCGCCCGTACTGGTAGTGGCCGTCGGGCCCGCGCCGCACCGGCTCAGGCGCGGGCTGGTAGGGAGCCGGGACCTCCACCCCGGCCACGTCCCCCGCCAGCCGCCGGCCCAGCGCCGCGAAGGGGCGGCAGGCCCCCACCGCCTTGGGGAAGAGCGCCACGAGCCCGGTGCACAACCCGGCCACCAGCGCCGCCACTTGTACGGCGGCCAGCACCGCGCCCAGCACCGACAGCAGCGACAGCAGGACCGCGCCGCCCAGCAGCCGCAGGCGCCGTACCGGCCCGCGCGCGCCGGACCCCGTCGGCGGAGCGACCCGGCGGCCCAGCAGCGACCGTGTCCACCAGCCGTGCACCCACAGGGCGGCCGGCCCGACCGTCAGCCCCGCCGCGAGCAGCACCAGCCCGGCAGCGGCCACCACCGCCGGACCGGCCCAGGCCGTCCCCGGCGGGCCGGAGCCGCCTCCCGCCCGGCACAGGGCCCCGGCCACCCCGAGGAGACCGGCGGCCGCCAGCGCCGGGGGCAACGCGGCCACAGGGACCCCGACGAACGGGTCGAACAGCAGGAAGGCCAGGTCGCGCAGGGTCGCCGGATCCCGCCGCACCTGCCGCACCCGCCTCCGGTGCAACGCCGCACCATACGAGGTGTACAGCCGCCTCCCGTCGCGGAACAGCCCGCCGTCACGCGGGCGGGGCTCCGGGGGCTCGGGCAGGTAGGGATCGCCGACCGGTGTGTCCGACCAGCGGCCGGCCAGGTCGCGCCGCAATCGCGGCAGCCGCCGGAACAGGTCCAGGATGCCCGGAGCGCCCACGGCCACCGCGACCGCGGCCGGCAGCAGGGCCGTCAGCCCCAGCAGACCCAGGAGCGCGAGCGCCGCGCCCCGCAGCGGCGCCACCGCGCAGGTCCGCAACGCGGCCGGGGCGCCGACCGCCCCGGCCGGCGCCGCATGTCGTTCGTCGCGGGCGATCGGAGCGGGCATCCGCCCAGTTTCGCACGGCCGCTCACCCGGCGGCCGGCGGGAGTTCGCCCGAGCCGCGGGGGATCAGGCGGGTCGGGAGGACGATGCGGGTCGGGGGGAGGGCGGTGCCCGAGAGGCGTTGGAAGAGGCGGTCCGTGGCCACCCGGCCCAGTGCCGCCGGGTCCTGGGCGACGACCGTGACACCGGGGCGCAGCAGGTCGGCCAGCTCGAAGTCGTCGAAGCCGACCAGCGCCACGGGCCGGGACAGCCCCGCGAGGACCCGTACGACGGTGACCGTCACCCGGTTGTTGCCGGCGAAGACGGCGGTGACCGGATCGGGGCCCGCCAGCATCGCCCCGGCCGCCGACGCCACCCGCTCCGGGGCCGTCGAGCCGAGGGAGACCCAGGCCTCGGCCACCGGCAGGCCCGCGCCCGCCATCGCCTCCCGGTAGCCGCGCAGGCGTTCCGTGGCGGTGTGGATGCGGGGGTGGTCGCCGATGAAGCCGATCCGCCGGTGACCGGCGGCGATCAGGTGGGCCACCCCGTCGCGGGCGCCGCCGAAGCTGTCCGACATCACCACGTCCGCCTCGATCCCGCCCGCCGGGCGGTCCACGAACACCGTCGCCACCCCGGCCCGGACCTCCGGCTCCAGGTAGCGGTGGTCGTCGCCGGCCGGGATCACGATCAGCCCGTCCACCCGGCGGGCGCACAGCGCGAGCGCCAACTCCCGCTCCCGGTCCGGGTCCTCGGCGCTGGAGCCGTTGATCAGCAGGGCGCCGTGGGTGCGCGCGACCTCCTCGACGGCCCGGTTCAGGGGGCCGTAGAAGGGGTCGGCGAGGTCCTCCAGGATCAGGCCGACGGTGGCGGTGCGGCCCTTGCGCAGGACGCGGGCGCTGTCGTTGCGCCGGAAGCCGAGCGCCTCGATGGCGTCCTGCACCCGCCGCTCGGTGTCCGGGGTCACCCCCGGCTCGCCGTTGACGACCCGGGAGACCGTCTTCAGGCCGACGCCCGCCCGGGCCGCCACGTCCTTCATGGTCGGCCGGTTGCCGTAACGGGGCTCGGACGGACGGCGGTTCTGCGGCACGGCGGGGAAACCTCCGGGGACGGCGGGTGGCGGGGCGCTCCGACCTCGAGGATATGCACTCGGCCGGAGAGCGGGTTTCCGGGGCGGGGTGGGGCGGGCAAGCCACTGGGGGCTTCGGAGGCGAGCCCATGGGAGAGGGGTAGACGTGATCGTCTGGATCAACGGCGCTTGCGGTGCCGGGAAGACCGGTACGGCCCGCGAACTGGCCGCACTGCTGCCGGACAGCACCCTGTACGACCCGGAGCTCATAGGGGACGCGCTGCGCCGCCTCCTGCCGGGCAAACGCCTCGCGGAGGTCGACGACCAGCAGGACCTGCCGAGCTGGCGGCGGCTCGTCGTCGACGCGGCGGCGGCCGTGCTGGCGGAGGTGGGCGGGGTGCTGGTCGTCCCGATGACGCTGCTGCGGCAGGAGTACCGGGACGAGATCTTCGGCGCGCTGGCGGCCCGCCGGATTCCCGTGCGGCACGTGCTGCTGGCCCCTGCGGAAACGATCCTGCGCGAGCGGGTCGCCGACCGCCGGGACCTCCCCGCCTACCGGCAGGCGCTGGGCTGGCTGACCGCCGACGCGCACGTCATCGACAACGGCCGGCTGACCGCACGCGAGACGGCGCAGCGGATCGCCGACGCCGTGCGGACGGACACGGCGACGGTCTGCGACATCGTGCAGACCCCGGAGCCGACGCGGGAGACGGTGGCGGCGGGGGTGCTGCTCTTCGACGACCTGGACCGGGTGCTCCTGGTGGATCCGACGTACAAGCCGGGCTGGGAGTTCCCGGGCGGGGTCGTCGAGCCGGGCGAGGCCCCCGCGCGGGCCGGCGTACGGGAGGTCGCGGAGGAACTGGACCTGACCCTGGACCGGGTGCCCGAGTTGCTGGTGGTCGACTGGGAGGCGCCCCGGTCCCCGGCCTACGGGGGGCTGCGGCTGCTGTTCGACGGCGGCCGGCTGTCGCAGGCGCGGGCCGCGCGGCTGCGGCTGCCGGGGCCGGAGCTGCGCGCCTGGCGGTTCGTCACGGAGCAGGAGGCCGCGGGGATGCTGCCGCCGCAGCGGTACGAGCGGCTGCGGTGGGCGCTGCGGGCGCGGGAGCGGGGGCGGCCGCTGTACCTGGAGGCGGGCTGCCCGACGCCGTAGCCCTGCGGGGCGGGCCGCGAGCGGCGCGGCGGGCGGCCCGGCGCCGCCCCGTCGGTCAGACCGTGGCCGCCGCGGCGGCCGCCGCTTCGCGCAGGGCCCGCGCGGTGTGTTCCGTCCGCGGGTCGCCGTGGCCGAAGCAGGCCACCGTCGGGGACAGCTCGGCCAGGCGGCGGAAGGAGGCGACGGCCAGGGCGCGGTCGGTGTTGAAGACGCCCAGCATCACCTCGCCCACCCCCGCCACGCAGTCCCCGGTGAACAGCACGCCGTGCTCGGGGAGGTGGACGCCGATGCTGCCCGGGGTGTGCCCGGGGGAGTGGACCACCACCGCCCCGCCGCCGAAGGGCAGCACCTCGCCGCCCTCCAGCTCCCGGTCGACCGGCGTCGGCGGGGCCTGCGGCACCGTCAGGCCGTGCGCGTAGAGCGGGAGCTCCCAGTCCAGCAGCACCGGCTCGGGCACCGGCTGCTCGCCCCGCACCACCGGGGCGTCCAGCCGGTGCGCCAGCACCTCCGCCCCCAGCCGGGCGGCGAGTTCACCGGCCGAGCCGACGTGGTCGCGGTGGCAGTGGGTCAGGACGATCCGCTCCAGCCGCTCCGGCGCGAGCCCGAGGGACCGTATCGCCCCCTCGATCGCGCCGGCGGCCCCGGCCGGTCCCGAGTCGATCAGGGTCAGGGCCTCCCCGGAGCGGTCCTGCCAGAGATAGGCCTGACCGATGGGGAAGCGCAGCATGTGCAGCCGGTGCGGGAGTACTTCCACAAGATCCATACGACGAACGTAGGCGGACGGCCCCGGCCCGCGCACGCGCGTTCACCGGGAGCGCAGTACGCCCAGGGCGCACTGCGCCCTGGGCGTACACCGACGTGACGCGGAAGGCGTCAGCCGCGCTTGGACTCCGCGTAGTTCACCAGGAACAGGGCCTCGGCCACCGAGAGCCGCTCCAGCTCCTCCGGGGAGACGCTCTCGTTCACCGCGTGGATCTGCGCCTCGGGCTCGCTCAGGCCGATCAGCAGCATCTCGGCCGCCGGGTACAGCGAGGTCAGCGTGTTGCACAGCGGGATCGAGCCGCCCATGCCGCTGATCTGCATCTCCTGGCCGTCGTACGCCTCGCGCAGGGCGGCGGCCATCGACGCGTACGCGGGGCTGGTGGTGTCGGCCTGGAACGGCTGGCCCTGGCCCACGACCTCCAGCTCCAGCTTCGCCTTCCACGGGGTGTGCGCGATCAGGTGCGCCTCCAGCAGCTTGATGGCCTCGGCGGTGTCCACGCCCGGCGGCACGCGCAGGCTGATCAGCGCGCCGGCGCTCGCGTGGACCGAGGGGGTCGCGCCGACGACGGGCGGGCAGTCGATGCCCAGCACGGTGACGGCCGGACGGGCCCACAGCCGGTCGGCGATGGTGCCCTCACCGATCAGCTCGACCCCCTCCAGGACCTTCGCGTCGGCGCGGAAGTCCGCCTCGGGGTACTGCAGGCCCTCCCACACCGCGTCGGAGGCCAGACCGTCGACCGTCGTCGAACCGTCCTCGGAGCGCAGCGAGTCCAGCAGGCGGATCAGCGCGGCCAGGGCGTCGGGGGCGACACCGCCGAACATGCCGGAGTGCAGGTTCCCGCCCAGCGTGTCGAGCTTGACCTTGATCAGGGTCATGCCGCGCAGGGTCGCCGTCACCGTCGGCAGGCCCAGGCGGAAGTTGCCCGCGTCACCGATCACGATGGTGTCGGCGGTCAGCAGCTCGGGGTGGGCCTCGGCGTACTGCTGGAGCCCGCCGGTGCCCTGCTCCTCCGAGCCCTCCACGATCACCTTCACGGAGACCGGCACGCCGCCGTTCGCCTTCAGGGCGCGCAGCGCCAGCAGGTGCATGATGAACCCGCCCTTGCAGTCCGCCGCGCCGCGCCCGTACCAGCGGCCGTCGCGCTCGGTCAGCTCGAAGGCGGGGGAGATCCAGGCGGCGTCGTCCAGCGGCGGCTGCACGTCGTAGTGCGCGTACAGCAGGACCGTCGGGGCGCCCTCGGGGCCGGGCAGGAAGCCGTACACCGACTGGGTGCCGTCGGGGGTGTCGAGCAGGGCCACGTCCTGGAAGCCCTCGGCGCGCAGGGCGTCGGCCACCCAGTTCGCGGCGCCTTCGCTCTCGCTCTTCGGGAACTGTGCCCAGTCCGCGACCGACTGGAACGCCACCAGCTCGGTCAGCTCCGCCTTCGCGCGGGGCATCAGCGAGGCGACGGTCTCGGCGATCGGATTCTGCGACATGGGCACGCTCCTCTTGGGTGCGACGTTGTACGTGGTGTACGCCGGGGTACGGCGGGGTCCGCTCGATCCTCGCACAGCGGAGCGAGCCGGCAGCGCGCCGTAGGATCTTCCCGGCATCGGAGCAACGTGTGATCAGGAGCAGCAGCCCATCGTGACCAGCGACGACAGCATTGACGGCGGATCCGGCACGGAAGCGGAGCGGGCGGCCGGGGCAGGTTCCCGGGCCGGAGCGGAGACCGGTCCCGGAGCGGAGAGCGGCCCCGGGGCACGGACCGGGCCCGGAGCGCCGGACCGGGCCGAGGCCGCGGAAGCGGGCGGCGGGGCGGCCGAGGGTGTCGGCGAGACGTGGGACGTCGTCGTGGTCGGCGCCGGACCGGCCGGGGCGATGGCCGCGTACGCGGCGGCCGGCGCGGGGCGGCGCGTCCTGCTGCTGGAGAAGGCCGAACTGCCCCGGTACAAGACCTGCGGCGGCGGCATCATCGGCCCCTCGCGCGACGCCCTCCCGCCGGGCTTCGTGCTGCCGTTCAAGGACCGGATCCATGCGGTCACCTTCTCCCTGGACGGGAAGCTGACCCGCACCCGGCGTGCGAAGCGGATGCTCTTCGGGCTGATCAACCGGCCCGAGTTCGACGCGGCGCTGGTCGCGGAGGCCGAGAAGGCCGGTGCGACGCTGCGTACGGGCACGGCCGTGAGCCGGGTCGAGCAGCACGGCGCGTCCGTGCCCGACCGGCGCACGGTCGCCGTGGTGCTGGCGGACGGGGAGACGGTGCTGGCCCGCGCCGTGGTCGGCGCGGACGGCAGCGCGAGCCGTATCGGCGCCCACGTCGGGGTGGAGATGGACCAGGTCGACCTCGGGCTGGAGGCGGAGATCCCGGTGCCGGCGACGGTCGCCGAGGACTGGAAGGGCCGGATCCTCATCGACTGGGGTCCGCTGCCGGGCAGTTACGGCTGGGTCTTCCCCAAGGGGGACACCCTCACCGTCGGGGTCATCTCGGCCAAGGGCGAGGGCGCCGCGACCAAGCGGTACCTGGACGACTTCATCGCGCGGCTGGGCCTGGCCGGCTTCGAACCGGCCGTCTCCTCGGGGCACCTGACGCGCTGCCGCAAGCCGGGGTCGCCGCTGTCGCGCGGCCGGGTCCTGGTGGCGGGTGACGCGGCCGGGCTCCTGGAGCCGTGGACCCGTGAGGGCATCTCCTTCGCGCTGCGTTCGGGACGGCTCGCGGGGGAGTGGGCCGCGAAGATCGCCGAGGCGCAGGACGCGGTGGACGCGCGGCGCCAGGCGCTGAACTACGCCTTCGCGGTCAAGGCCGGGCTGGGCGTGGAGATGAGCGTCGGCAAGCGGATGCTGACCGTGTTCGAGTCCCGTCCGGGGCTGGTGCACGCGGCGCTGACGGGGCTGCGGCCCGCCTGGAACGCCTTCGCGGGAATCACGCGCGGGTCGACGGACCTGGCCGGCCTGGTCCGTACGCATCCCCTGGCGCGCAAGGCGCTGCACCTGCTGGACGCCCGTCTGGCCCGGAGCGGCCGGAGCTGACGGAGCGGCCGGAGCGGCCGGAGCTGACGGCGCCGGGCCGCGGCGGGGCTCAGCCGGTCACCGCGATGCGGAAGACCGGGTGGTCCCCGGCGGCGGCCCGGAGCTCGGCGTCGGTGGACTTCGCCGTGACGCCGTTGAAGAACCGGTTGACCTCCCAGCCCCACTTCTCCAGGTAGGCGCGCAGCACGGCCGCCTTCTCCGCCGGGTCGGTGAGCTCCGTGGCGGTGAAGGGGCGGACCTTGCGGCCCACGCGCAGCTCGCCGCCGCCCGCCACGCGCATGTTGCGGACCCACTGGGAGTGGCCGCGCGCCGAGACCAGGTACTGGGCGCCCTCGAAGGTGTGCGGGTTGACCGGGATCCGCTGCATCGTGCCGGAGGTGCGGCCGCGCACCGACAGTTCCGCCGTGCCGGCCAGGCTGATACCGAGGCGGGCGAGCTTGCCGAAGAGCGCGTTGAAACGGGTTTCGAGCGGGCCGGCCTGGATGTAGTGCGGGGTGGACGCGTTCACGGTGGCCTCCGGGGCGATGACGGGCTGCGTTTCCGAGAGCACTGCTCTCGCTTGAGACCAGTGTGCACGGAGCGGTGCACCAAAGCAAGAGCAGTGCTCTCGTTAATGAGCGCCGCTCCCGTTTTTGTGCACTGCTCCGCTTGTATGCCACACTGATCCACATGAGCACCGTGCGTGGAGCCAGGGAACGTGCCCGTATCGAGGTCACCGCCGCCATCAAGGACGAGGCGCGCCGTCGTCTCGCCGACGAAGGCGCCGCCAAGCTGTCGCTGCGCGCCGTCGCCCGCGAGCTCGGCATGGTCTCCTCCGCCCTCTACCGCTACTTCCCGAGCCGTGACGAGCTCCTCACCGCGCTGATCATCGACGCGTACGACAGCGTGGGCGCGGCGGCCGAGGCGGCCGGCGCGGCCGCCCTCGCCGCCGGAGTCCCGCCGCGCGCCCGCTGGACCGCCGTCTGCGAGGCGTTCCGCGCCTGGGCGCTGGCGCACCCGCACGAGTACGCCCTCATCTACGGCTCCCCCGTCCCCGGCTACAGCGCGCCCCAGGAGACCATCGTCCCGGCCTCCCGCGTCGCCAATGTCCTCATCGGCATCGTCCGCTCCGCCCACGCGGGCCGCGGCCTCGCCCTGCCGCCGCTGCCCGCGACGCTGCGCGCCGAGGCCGACCGGATGACGGCCGACTTCGGCCTGGACCTGCCCCCGGAGGTGACCGCCGCCCTCGTCGCCGCCTGGGCGCAGCTCGCCGGTCTCGTCTCCTTCGAACTGTTCGGGCAGTTCGAGAACGTCGTCGAGGAGCGTGACGCCTTCTTCGCGCACGCCGCCGGTCAACTGGCGCACGCGGTGGGCCTTCCGGCGCTCTGACGCGGGGTCCACGAGCGACCCCGCGGGGATTCACGCGATGAGGTGACGAATCGTTTCTCTGTTCCTCCTGGCGATGTCAGCGGTTCCGGCCCGGCCGGCAGGGGGCGCACCTACTGTTCCTCGGGTCGTCCCCGCCGCCGCCGGAGGAACAGCCATGGCCCTGGCCCCCGCCCGCGCTCTGAAGGCCTTCTCCGCCGTCCTGGTGACCGCGGCGCTCGCCGCGCCCGCGCCGGCGGTGACCTCGCCGGCGGAGCCCCCGCCCTCCGCACCGTCCGCCGGGCGGTCCGCCGGATCCGGGCCGGCCGAGCCCGCCGCGGCCCGCACGCCCCGCGCGCCGGGGGTGCGCGGCCTGGAGATCGCCGTCCCCGCCTACGTCCGGGCCGACGACCCCGTGCTGGCCGAGCTCACCGCCACCGGCCCGGCCGCCTCCGTCGTCGTCCTCAACCCGGGCAACGGCGACGCCCCGTTCGACTCCTCCTGGCGCGCCCGCGCGGACGCCCTGCGCGCCGGCACCACCGCCACGGGCGAGCGGACGAAGGTCATCGGCTACGTCCACACCGACCACGGCGACCGCGACCCCGCCGCCGTCCGGGCCTCCGTGGACAACTACCTCAAGGCCCCCGACGGCCGGCTCCACGTCGACGGCATCTTCTTCGACGTCGTCAGCCGCGACTGCGGCCCCGCGAACGCCACCCGCGACCACTACGCCGCCCTGCGCCGCTACGTCCAGGACACGATGCACGCCGTGGACCCCGACGCCGCCGACCTCGTCGTCGACAACCCCGGTACCGCGACCGCCGACTGCTACCTCGAACCCGGCCACCGCACCGCCGACGTCTTCGTCACCTACGAGGGCACCTACGCGGCCTACACGGGCGGCGGCTGGCCCGGCGGCAACGTCTTCGACGCCACGGGCGGCTACCGCCCGGGCGCCGAACTCGACCCGAGCGGCACGGCCTTCTGGCACCTCGTCCACGACGTCCCCGACGCCACCGCCATGCGCGCCACCCTCGCCGCCGCCTTCGCGCGCGGCGCCGGCTACGCCTACGCGACCAGCGCGGCGATGCCCAACCCGTGGGACACGGCCCCCACTTGGCGCTTCGGCCCCGAGACCGGCCACGCGGCCACCCTCGGGTGACCCCGCAGGCCGGCCCGGCCACCGCCGGCCCGGCGGCCGGGCGGGCGGGCGGCGCAGCGTACGATCAGGTCCTCTCGGCGGGAGGGCGCGGACATGCCAGACGTATCCGTCCCCCGGCGGCCGGCCGGACCCGGCCGCGGCCGCCACCCCGGCACGGCGGCGGAGGCGTAGCGGTGGGCAGGATCAGGGACAGGCTGACCGGGACCGCCCACCCGCGCCCCGGTGTCGTACCGCGGCCGGCCGGGGAGGTACGCGCGGCGCTGCTCGCCGCCGGCGCCGACGGGCCCTTCACCGTGCGCGCGGCCACCCCGGAGGAGGGCGCCGACCTGGTCGCGGAGTGCACCGTCGCGGCCCTGGACCTTACCCTCAGGACCAGGATGCGGCTGGACGCCGGCGTGCACGCGGTCCGGGTCCTCGAAGAGCGGTGGGGGCCGGCGGCCGACGGCTCCGGCCGGGAGTACGGGCGCGGGCCGTCGGACATGGTGTACCGGCAGTGGGGGTTCGCCGAGGGGACGGACGGCGCCCGGCGGAAGGTGGAGACCTTCCGGTTCGGCACGCGCGACATGAGGGATCCCCTGCGGCGGGCCGTCCTCGGCGCCGGATGGACCTGGCGGGGCGTGCTGTTCCGCCTGTGACCGGCGCCGCGCGCGCCGCGTCGGACGCGCGGACGCGCGCGTCAGACGCGCGCCGTGTCCTGCCACAGGCGGGCCAGTGCCCCGTCGCCGGTGACGGCCGGGCCGGCCAGCGGGAGCCGGTTCCACAGGGCCGCGTACAGCCAGGAGGCCTCGCCGGTCAGCTCGCAGTCCACCGGGTCGCCCGTGTCGCCCCGCACCGTCCGCGCCGGCTCCTTCGACAGGTGCACCGTCCACACCGCACCCGTGTCCGCCGCCCGCACCCGCACCACCTTCGGCTCCTCGGTGCGCACCCGGCTGCGCGGCCGGGCGTGGAAGCCGGTCAGGAGCTCGTCCACCCCGTCCTCCGCGAACTCCGGGGTCACCTCGGAGAAGGCCGCGCCCCGCGCGGACTGCGCGTCGAAACGGTGCACGGTCGTCTCGTGCGCCTGGCGCCGCGCCCAGAACGCCAGCGGCGACGGCGCCGCCGTCGGCAGGAACGTCCAGCAGACGAGCTCCTCCGGGGCCTCCGTCAGGGCCCGTACCAGCTCCGCGTGCCCCTCCCGGAACCAGGCCAGCAGCTCGCCCCCCGCCAGCTCGGGCGCTTCGGGGAACGGCACCGGATCCACCAGGCCGCCCGTCACGAACCCCGCCGCCCAGCGGTGCACCGCCCCCGTGTGCCGCAGCAGACCGGTCACCCGCCACTCGGGACAGGTGGGCACCGGCGCGTCGGTGCCCGCCCGTTCGGCCTCGACGGCCAGCAGCTCGCCTTCCCGCGCGAGCGTCTCCACGTACTCGGTGATCTTCATGCCCCGAGTCTGCCAGCAGCCCCTGACAATGGAAGGGTGGACGGTGAACTCTTCCCGCGCGGGCGGACCGAGATCGCACCCGGCGCCGTGCACCTGCCCGACTGGCTCGGGCCCCGGCGCCAGCGCGAGCTCCTCGACGCCTGCCGCGCCTGGGCCCGCCCGCCCGCCGGACTGCGCACCGTCCGCACGCCCGGCGGCGGGACGATGTCCGCCCGGCAGGTGTGCCTCGGGCTGCACTGGTACCCGTACGGGTACGCGCCCACCGCCGTCGACGGAGACGGAGCCCCCGTCAAGCCGATGCCCGCCTGGCTCGCCGACCTGGGACGGCGGGCCGTCACCGACGCCTACGGGACACCCCCGCCGGCCGCCGAGGCGTACGACATCGCCCTGGTCAACTTCTACGCCGGCGACTCCCGCATGGGCATGCACCGGGACGCGGAGGAGCGCTCGCCCGCCCCGGTCGTCTCGCTCAGCCTGGGCGACGCCTGCGTCTTCCGCTTCGGCAACACCGCCTCGCGCGGACGCCCCTACCGGGACGTCGAGCTGCGCAGCGGGGACCTCTTCGTCTTCGGCGGCCCCAGCCGCCTCGCCTACCACGGCGTGCCCAAGGTCCTGCCCGGTACGGCCCCGCCCGGGCTGGGGCTGACCGGCCGCCTGAACATCACCCTGCGGGTCGGCGGTCTCGGTCCCGTGTAGCCGCTGCGCTCCCGGCCTCCCGATCATGCGAGGATCCATGCATGAACGGCAACGGCGCCCCGCCGGGGGTGGGGGACGAGAACACGGCGTCGACGGCCCGCACGGCTTCAGCGGCCCCCGCGGCTTCCCCGGCCTCCGCAGCCCCCGCGGCTTCCACGAAGAACAAGCTGGAGCGGGGCCGCAGCGCCCTGGGCCCCGCGCTGGAGCTCGTCCACACCGGCCGGGCCCCGACGCGCGCGGTCCTGACGGCCGAGCTGGGCGTCACCCGGGCCACCGCCGGAGCCGTCGCCGCCGAGCTGGAGGCCCTCGGCCTGATCCGCGTCGACTCCCGCCCGGGCGGCGCGGGCGGCGCCCAGGGCCGCCCCTCGCACCGCCTCGCCGTCGACGAGAACGGCCCCGTGGCGCTGGCCGCGCAGGTGCACTCGGACGGGTTCCGGGCCGCGCTCGTCGGCCTCGGCGGGCGGATCGTGGCCACCGCCCCCGGCAAGGTCACCGTCTCCGCCGACCCGGCCCAGGTGCTCGGCGCGGTCGTCGGCGCGGGCGCGGAGCTGCTCGAAGCGTCGGGCCGGCGCTGCATCGGCGCCGGCCTCGCGGTGCCCTCGGCGGTCGCCGAGCCCGACGGCACGGCCCTGAACCCGCTGCACCTGGCCTGGCCGGCCGGGTCTCCCGTCCGGGCCATCTTCGCGGAGTGCGTGAAGGCCGCCGGGATCGACGGACCGGCCCTGACCGGCAACGACGTCAACCTCGCCGCGCTCGCCGAGCACCGCCACGGCGCGGGCCGCAGCGCCCAGCACCTGCTCTGCGTGGCCACCGGCCACCGCGGAGTCGGCGGCGCGCTGGTCCTGGACGGCCGGCTGCACAGCGGCAGCTCCGGCCTGGCCCTGGAGGTCGGCCACCTCACCGTCAACCCCGAGGGACGCCCCTGTTACTGCGGCAGCCGGGGCTGCCTGGACGTGGAAGCCGACCCGCTGGCCTTCCTCACCGCGGCGGGCCGCACGCCCGGCCCCGAGGTGTCGCTGCTCCAGCAGGCCCGCGACCTGCTGCGCGCCGAGTACGCGCAGCCTTCGGTACGGGCGGCCGCCGAGGAACTCATCGACCGGCTCGGGCTGGGCCTGGCGGGCCTGGTCAACATCCTCAACCCGGACCGGATCATCCTCGGCGGACTCCACCGCGAGCTGCTGTACGCGGACCCGGAGCGGCTGCGCGCCGTGGTCGCGGACCGCAGCCTGTGGGGGCGCAGCGGGGGCGTGCCGATCCTGCCGTGCACCCTCGACCACAACAGCCTCGTCGGGGCGGCCGAGCTGGCCTGGCAGCCGGTGCTGGACGATCCGCTGGGGACGCTGGGCGCGGCGGCCTGAGCCGTACCGGCCCCGGGGCGGCGGGACGGTCCCGGGTGCGTCACCCGGGCCCGGTACCGGCCGGCACCGGCGCCGGCACGCCCGTCACGACGGGCTGTGCGTCCACGGCGCCGATCACCGCCCGGGCGGGCTCCCGTACGGGCGTCTTCACGCCGATACGGACCGTGTGCGGCGGCGCCGCCGGCGCGGGCGCGGCCCGCAGGGAGAACCAGACCACCTTGCCGGGTCCGTCCGGCCGGTGGCGGGCACCCCACGCCTCGCTCACGGCCTCCACGAGCGCCAGCCCGCGACCGCATGTCTCCAGGCCATCGGCCTCGCGCCGGACGGGCAGCCGCGGATCGCTGTCGTGGACGGAGACGGTGAGCAGCCCGAAGCGGAGTTCGATCTCGACCGTACAGACCTTGTCGGGCTGCGCGTGGCGGTGGACGTTGCTCAGCAGCTCCGTCACGCCGAGCGCAGCCCGGTCTATGAGCGGGTCGAGCCGCCAGTGGCGCAATTGGGCGGAGACGATCCTGCGGACCTGGCCGATCCGCGCGGGCTGGGCCTGCAGTTCCACGACGCAGTGCCTGCGGGAATGTGTGATCACGGCTGCGACTCCCCGACATCAGTGTTACGGGTGCTGCACCCTCGGTGACGCACTCTCCAGGGTCACCCACGGTCGCGCCGTCTGCAACCGAACGCGACCGAAAGCGATCCGCATAGAAACCCAAAGTGACTGTTTGCGCAGGTGAGGGGGGTACATTTCGAAAGGAGGGGGCCATGGAACGGACAAAGGAGCAAGGCGCATGAGCACCACCGGCACCACCGGTACGACGGCCTCGAACACGGCCGCGGTGACGACCACCGTCGACGTCGACCGCAGCGACGCCGCCTACCGCGCCTGGCTCAAAGAAGCCGTGCGCAAGGTCCAGGCGGACGCCAACCGCAGCGCCGACACCCACCTGCTGCGCTTCCCGCTGCCCGAGGCCTGGGGCATCGACCTCTACCTCAAGGACGAGTCCACGCACCCGACGGGCTCCCTGAAGCACCGCCTCGCGCGCTCGCTGTTCCTGTACGCGCTGTGCAACGGCTGGATCCGCCCCGGACGCCCCGTCATCGAGGCCTCCAGCGGCTCGACCGCCGTCTCCGAGGCCTACTTCGCCAAGCTCATCGGCGTGCCCTTCATCGCCGTCATGCCGCGCACCACCAGCCCGGAGAAGTGCCGGCTCATCGAATTCCACGGCGGCGCATGCCACTTCGTCGACGACTCCATGAAGATGTACGAGGAGTCCGCCGACCTCGCCGCCCGCACCGGCGGCCACTACATGGACCAGTTCACGTACGCGGAGCGGGCCACCGACTGGCGCGGCAACAACAACATCGCCGAGTCGATGTACCAGCAGCTGCGCCTGGAGCGCTATCCCGAGCCCGCCTGGATCGTGGCCACCGCCGGCACCGGCGGCACCTCCGCGACGATCGCGCGCTACGTCCACTACATGCAGCACGACACCCGCATCTGCGTCCCGGACCCGGAGAACTCCTGTTTCTTCGACGGCTGGACGCGCCACGACCCGCACGCGAGCAGCGACTGCGGCTCCCGCATCGAGGGCATCGGGCGGCCGCGGATGGAGCCGAGCTTCGTGCCGGGCGCCATCGACCGCATGATGAAGGTCCCGGACGCGGCGAGCGTCGCCGCCTGCCGCGCCCTCGAACAGGCCATAGGACGCAAGGCCGGCGGCTCCACGGGCACCGGTCTGTGGAGCGCCCTGAAGATCGTCTCCGAGATGGTGGCGGAGGGCCGCACGGGCAGCGTCGTCACCCTGCTCTGCGACCCGGGTGACCGCTACCTCGACAAGTACTACTCGGACGAGTGGCTGGCGGCCCAGGGCCTGGACATCGCCCCGTACGCGAAGACGATCGAGACGCTGCTGGACACCGGAGCCTGGCGCGAGCCCCAGTCCTGACCGAGGAACCTGACCGAGGAACCTGACCGGCGGCCCGGGGGTCAGCCGCGGGCCGGGGCCGCCGACAGCCGTGCGTCGAGGGTGCGCACCGCCGTACGGAAGGAGTGGCCGAGCCCCGGTCGGGCGGCGGCCAGCGCCAGGCGCAGGGGGGCCGGGCCGTCGGCGGCGAAGGTCCAGCGGACGAGGGTGCCGGGGGAGCGTTCGCCGGGGGAGTGCGGCCCGGCGGCCGGGGCCAGCAGCCACTCCTCCAACAGGGCGTGCAGCCCGGGTGCGTTGGTCCGGTCGACCCGGTAGGCGTAGCGCCGCGAGGCCTCCGCGGCCACGACCGTCTCCTGGAACCTGACCCCGCCCCGCAGCCTGACCTCCCGGCCCGCGCCGCCCCCGGTGGGCCGGGCCAGCGTCACCGCCCCGAACCAGGCCGGCCAGCCGGTCACCTCCTCCGCGAGCGCCCGGTACAGCGCCTCGGGCGCCGCCGCCGCCCGGGCCGTGAACACCAGCCGCGTCGGAGCCTGTTCGAGGAAGTCCAGCCCCACGGGGCGGAGTCGGCGGACCATGGCGTTACCCCCTGTGGGCGGTTCGGTGACGGCGGCGTTGCGTCCGACACCCTATCTGTCACGCCATCAGATGTCCTCGCCGTAAAGGTGGTTGTGCGGTACGCGACGTCCTCGCGGGTGCGGCACCGCCACAGGAGGCGGTCGCTCCGTCCCCGGTGAGGCCGCGTTCACGCGAACGGGGCCTGGGCAGGGCCGTCGTGGCGCGGGATGCTGGAAGCGGCCCTGCACCGCCGCGCGCGGGCCCGACGCACCGCCCTCCCCGGGGAGGCCCCATGCCGCAGCCCGCCGCACCCGACGCGGTCCCGCCGCCCGGGGTGCAGCACGCCGCCCCGCCGCTGTCGGCGGCGCCGCGGTCCGCACCGCCGCTCGCACCGCCGCAGGCGGCACCGCTCGCGCTCGAACTGTTCGTGCACGGGGTCGCCGGAGCCGCCCCCGGTGAGCTGCTCCGCGATCCGCATCCCGTCCGGGTGACGGGTGACTCCACGGCCGCCGTCTTCCGCCGGGCCGAGGACGCCGACGCCGAGGCCCACCCCGAGCGCTACGCCGGTCGGCCCGTCCCCGAGGCCTACTGCTGGTCCCGGCTCACCTCCGGCAACGGCACCCGTGCGCTGTGGCTGCTGCTCCTGCCGTTCATGGTGGCCAACCTCGCCCACTGGGCGCGGCCCGCCACCGCCCCCGCCCCCGCCGGGCGACCGCAGCGGGCGGTGCGCGGGTACGGGCTCCTCGTGCGGCTCCTCGCCCTCAGCCTCACCGTGCTGCTCGTGGCGGCCGCCTGCGAGGTGGCGCTCGACCTCCTCGCGTGGCAGTGCGCGGGCGCCCGCGTCTGCACGGGGTCCCGGCCCTGGCTCGCCTTCCTGCGGCCCGGCGGCTGGTGGGCCCAGCCGGGCCGGCGGCTCGCGCTCGGCGCCCTCGTCCCGGCCGCGCTCACCGGACTCCTCTGGTTCCTGTCGGCCCGTACCTGGAGCGCGTACGAATCCCAGCCCCCGCCCTCCGCAGCCCCGCCCTCCGCAGCCCCGCCCTCCGCAGCCGCGCCCGACCCGGCCGGATCGTCCGCCCCGCCCAGCGCTGACCCGCACCGCGGTGACCCGCAGGGCGGCGGGCACGCGGACGCTCCGCTCGGGCGGGACGGGTTCTGGTACGGGCGGCGGATCGTGGCCCGGCTGCGGGCCGCGCACACCGCCGCCGGGCTGCTGACCGTGGCCCTCGCCGTCGCCGCCCCCGCCGCCCGCGAGGACCGCGGTTCCCCCGCCGCCCCCGCCGCCCTGATCGCCGCCGGCTGGGCGGTGCAGGGGCTGCTCGCCGCCGGGGCGGTGGCCGTCCTGTGGGTCGTGTGCCGGCGCGGCCGTACCGAGGACCGGCCCGACCACCGGCTCGACCGGGCCGCCGTCACCCTGCTGCCCGCCGCCGCCCTCGCGCTGCTCGCCGCCGCCCTCCTCTACGCCGGCTGGTCCCGTCCCGGCTGGACCTCGCGGGGCAGGCTCCCCGGCGACTTCGCCTTCGGGACGCTGATGCTCGCCCAGGGCGGCTGCGTCCTCGCCCTCGCCCTTTTCGCCCGCCGGCTCCACCGCCGGACGCCGACCCCGGGCGCCGTCCTCGGCGGGCTGGGCGGGCCGGCCGTCGCCCTGCTCGGCTGCGCGCTCGGCGGGGTGATGTCCGGCGGCGTCGCCCAGCGCGTCGCCGACTGGCTCGACGGCGCGGCCACCCCCGGCGCGCCCGGAGCCCCGCTGCCCGGGCCGCCCGTCCTGCTGTCCTGGCAGGCCGCCGTCCTCCCACCCCTGCTGCTCGCACTGGCGCTGGTCGCCGCCACCGCCGGGATCCGGGCCGCCGCGACACGCCGCACGGCCGCCGCCACCGTCGCCGCCGAATACCCCGGGGCGGTCCCCGACCCCGACCGCAGCCGGCGCATCGCCGGGGCGCGGGCCGCCGCCGCCCTGACCGACACCGCCCCCTGGTTCGTCGGCGCCGTCTGCGCGGTCACCCTGCTCCTCGGCGCCGGAGCCCTCGCCGGGGCCTGGGGGAGCGGGCAGGTCCCGGCCGAGGCGGCCCCGCACGCCCACCCGCTCCTCGCCGCCGCCGCCCGGGCCGCCCAGGACAGCGGATCCTGGCTCATCGGCCTCGGTATGGCCGCCTTCGTCGCCCTGGGCCGCCGCGCCTACCGCGACCCCGCCTCCCGCCGCACCATCGGCATCCTCTGGGACGTCGGCACCTTCTGGCCGCGCGCCGCCCACCCCTTCGCCCCGCCCTGCTACGCCGAGCGGGCCGTGCCCGACCTGACCTGGCGGATGACCGGCTGGACCGCCCGCACCGGCGGCCGACTCGTCATCTCCGGCCACTCCCAGGGCAGCGTGCTCGCGGCGGCCGCCGTCTGGCAGCTGCCGCCCGCGACCCGCCGCCGCGTCGCCCTCCTCACGTACGGGTCACCGCTGGCCCGGCTCTACGGCCGCTGGTTCCCCGCCTACTTCGGCCCCGGCCCGCTCGCCGCCCTGCACCGCGACCTCGACTGCTGGCGCAACCTGTGGCGGGCCACCGACCCCATCGGCGGGCCCGTCGGGGCCGGCGCCGACGCGGACGGTGCCGTCGACCGGGGACCCCTCGCCGACCCGGTCGCCTACGGGCGCGACCCCCTGCACCCGCTGCCCGCGCCGATCCTGCGCCACGGCGATTACCAGGCCGACCCGGCCTTCAGCGCCGAACGCGACGCGCTCCTGGCCCGCCTGGCCGCCGCCGGCACCGCCACCGCCGCCCGGACCGGCCCACGGCAGGACGCGGAGCTGCCCGTCCAGCGGATCAGCAAGGAGCCGGCAGCGCCGGCAGATCCTCGGGGAACAGCAGGGTGAGCTCGTCCGTGCCCGCCTCCGCCAGCTGCGCCACCCGGCTCGCGTGCCGCTCCACCATCGACTCGAAGGTCTGCCGGGCGGTCCGGCCGTTGCCGAACGCCGGGCCTTTGGGCAGCTCCGTGAAGTACTCCAGCAACGCCTTGCCGGTCCCCTCGCCCAGCCGGTACTCGTGCTCCTCCGCCTGCTGCTCCACGATCCGCAGCAGCTCCTGCGGCCCGTAGTCGCCGAAGGTGATGGTCCGTGAGAACCGCGACGCCACCCCCGGGTTGACGGTCAGGAACCGCTCCATCTCCGCCGTGTACCCGGCGACGATCACCACCACCGCGTCCCGGTGGTCCTCCATCAGCTTCACCAGCGTGTCGATCGCCTCGCGCCCGAAGTCCCGGCCCGAGTCCTCCGGCGCCAGCGCGTACGCCTCGTCGATGAACAGCACCCCGCCGCGCGCCCGCTCGAAGGCCTCCTGCGTACGGATGGCCGTGGACCCGATGTGCTCGCCGACCAGGTCCACCCGGGACACCTCCACCAGGTGGCCGCGCTCCAGCACCCCCAGCGAGGCGAGGATCTCCCCGTACAGCCGGGCGACCGTGGTCTTGCCGGTACCCGGGGAGCCCGTGAACACCAGGTGCCGGCGCACCGAGGCCGCCTTGAGGCCCGCCCGCCGCCGCCTGCGCCCCACCTCGATCATGTCCGTGAGCGCCCGCACCTCGCGCTTGACGCTGTCCAGCCCCACCAGGGCGTCCAGCTGCCCGAGCACCTCGTCCGCGGCCCGGCCGGCCCCGGCCGAGGTCTCGGGGCCACGGGCCTGCGGCATCGGAGCGGACGCCGGTGCGGGCGCCGCGGCCGGCTGCCCCACGACGGTCTGCGCGGCCGCCACCGTACGGATTCCGGGCCGCGCCCCGGCCGGTGCGGTGCCCGCCCCCGCCTCGGCGGTGAGGCGGGTCCCCGGCCCGTCGCCCGTACACCCCTCGACCAGCGGGCCGTCCTCCGCGAACTCGTAGCCCCCGCGCGCACAGCGCTCGGTGTGACAGCCGACGAGCGTGCTGCGGCAGCCGTCGAGGACGTGGAAGCCGAAGCCGGAACCGCCCGACACCCGGCAGTCCGTGAAGGTGCCCCGCCCGCCCGCCGACACGTAGAACCCGGCCTCGGCGGACGCGGTGACCGTGACCCGCTCCACGGCCGGGTCGGCGCCCTTGGTGACGATCACCCCGGTCTGCACCCCGTCGACGGTGCAGTCGCTCACGGTGCCGCCGCTGCCGTGGTCGCGGAACCACGCCCCGGTGCCCGCCTCCCGGATCCGGCAGTCCGCCAGCCGGGCGGTGGCGCCGTCGCTGACGGACACGGCGGTGTTGCGCACCTGGGCCAGATCGCTGTCGACCACGTCGGCGCGCGAACCCCGGTCCAGGACGAACACCGCGTCCGGCACGTCGTGCAGCCGGCAGGACTCCAGGGAGGCGGTGGCGCCGTCGCTGATCCACACCGCCGGGTAGTCGCCCGTGCTGTCGTGGATCTCGCAGGACTCGGCCTCGACGCGGGTCCCCGGGTCCCACACCGACAGGCCGTTGCGCCCGAACCGGCGGACCGTGGTGCGGCTGAGGGTCAGCACGGAGCGGGAGCGCAGGTCGACGGCGTTCTCCGGGATGTCGTGGATGTCGCAGCCGGCGAGCGAGAGCACGGCGTCGGTGTCGAGGGTGACCCCGTCGCCCGACGTGCGGTGCACCGAGCAGTCGGTGAGGCGGGCGGCGGCCCGCGCCGCGACCTGCACCCCGCTGCCCTTGATCTCGTACACCTCGCAGCCCAGCGCCTCCAGGCCCGAGCCCTCGCCGGTGACGGCGATGCCCGCGCCGACGGCGTGGTGGATCCGGCAGCGCTCCAGCCGGGGGTGCCCGCCGCGCACCGAGAACCCGGCCTGGCCGGCGGCGACGACCTCGCACTCCTCGAACACCCCGCCGCCGCCGTCCAGGACGGCGATGCCCACCCCGGCCGGGTTCTCCACCGTGCAGCGGCGCACCAGGGGACGGGCCCCGCCGCGCACCTCGATGCCGGACGCCGACCGGGTGTGCACGCGCAGGTCGCTGAACTCGGGGGAGCCTTCCTCGACGAGCAGCGCGGGCGCCGCCCGGTCCGCCCCCTCCAGATGGAGGTCCTGGACCACCGCCGAGGCGCGCACCGTGAGCGCGACCCCGTCCAGCGGGGCGATGCGCACCGAGCCGGCCGCCGCCCCCTCGGGCCCGCGCAGGGTCACGGCATGGCACAGCACCAGGTTCTCCCGGTAGGTGCCGGGGGCGACGGACAGCACGTCGCCGTCGCCCGCCACCGCGAGCGCCGCGCTCAGCGTCGGATACTCACCTGAACGCCGCCGCCACCGCGAGGCCCCGCCGTGCGTCACCTGGACCGTGCCCTGAGCCATCGTGCTGCCGTGCCCCCACCCTCGTACTCGCGCCGCCGGACGGGCCGGAGCGGCTGAAGCGGCCGCGGCCCCGCCCGGGCGCCGAAGCGGCCGGACGGGCCTGCTGCCCCACCGTAGCGCGCGCGGGGCCCGGGAGTTGCCAGGTCAGCTGCCCGCACCCGCCCGGCCCCAGTCGGGCCCGGCCGCCGCCCACGCCCGGTCCAGACGCGTGTACCGCCGATGCATGAGCCGGCGTACGACGAGCCGGCGGAGCGTCTCGGCGAGCGCGGCCGCCGTGAGCGCGGCGGCCAGCCCGGCCATGGCGGCGTGGAAGGACGCGGCCCCGGGATCGAGCGGCTGCCCCACGAGGCGGCCCCGGATGTCGGTCCATATCCGGAACCGGTCGCCCGGACGGGGCGGTTCCTCCGCCGCCGGGACCGCGCCCTCGTGCCGGGTGCCGTCGGGCGCGGTCCACGAGGCCACGATCGCGGTCCGCGCCGGTGCCGGCGCCGTCCGCTGTGCCGAGGGATCGGCGGCCGCGCCGGCCCGCGCTCCCGCCGCGGCCGCGGGCCGCACCACCACGGCCGGGACCAGGTACCTCTCCTGCCGCTGCTCGTGCGCGGCGCGCTGCAGGATCCCGTCCACCCGGAGGCCGGCGGCCCAGCCGACGGCCGGGGCCACCAGCAGCACGCACACCAGCGCGACCAGGGCCACCCACGCCTCGACGAGGTCGGTCGGCCTGCGCAGCGGATTGCGCCGCCAGCGCCACACACCCATTGCTGTCCGCACGGTCCGGCTCCCCCTGCCCATGCCAGTCTGCGTCTGTCCGCGCGCCCCAGCCTTCCGCATACCCGGAGGACGCGCATTCCGGGACGCGCGGGACGTCCGTCACCCGATCCGGTGCTCCTGCTCCGGCGGGGTGCCCGTTCGTCCCGCATGCTCCAACGGCCCCGCGCCGCCGGTTGGTTCCGGCGGACCCCGCGAGCCCCTCGAAGGTGTCAATCCGCCGCCTGCCCGTTCCGGCGGCCCCCATGCCCGTCGCGGTGGCCGCCGTGGTCAGCGGCGGGCCGGGTCGCGGCGCGAGGGGGCGGTGTCCCGGGCGGGCCGGGGGCGGGCTCACTCCAGGACGCGTACCTCGTCGCCCACGCGCACCGTGCCCGGGACGACCGGAACCAGCTGGCGCCCGAAGGCCAGCGACTTGCCGACGCGCCGGTGGCGGGCCAGGGTCTTGAGGGGTTCCCGGCCGCGTTCGGCCGTGGCCTGGTCCGTGGTGGTGACGATGCACCGCCCGCACTCGCGCACGCCCCGGAAGACGGCGTTGCCGATCGCGATGCGCCGCCAGCCGTCCTCGGCCCAGGCGTCCGTGCCCCCGCCGACCACCAGGTTGGGGCGGAATCGGTTCATCGGGAGCGGGCCCTCTTCGGGATGGTCGCCCTCGGCGATCAGGGCGTTGAGGGCGTCCAGCGAGGCGGTGGTGGCCAGCAGCACCGGATAGGCGTCGGCGAGGCTGACCGTCTCCCCGGGCAGGGCGTAGTCGGGGTCCACGGGCCGGCGCACGGCCGGGTCGTCGAGGTGGACCAGCCGCGCGGGCTGCCCCAGGAAGGCGCCGAGCCACTCGGCGGCGGCCGTCGAGGCGACCACCGTGTCGACCTTCTTGCCGAACAGCACGACCGGCTCCAGCGGGCCCGGCTCCGGCACCTCCACCACCAGCTCCGGCATGCCGGGTGCCGACAGCGCGATCCGGCCGCCGGCCAGCGGGCGCGCCGAGGCCAACGCCAGCCGCGCCTGCTGGCGTTGGGTGATGACGGCGCCCGCCGGATCGACCACGGCCCAGCGGCGGTCACCGGCCGGGCCCCAGGGCTCCACGACCATCTCGTCGGGAGCGGTCCCCGCCACCGATTTGACGGGATGGACGTGGAGGGACCGGACGTACAAGTTCGACATGGGGGCATCTTGCCAGCCGCCCGCGCCGGCGCCCCAGCCCGTTTCGCGCAGGGCGCAGTGTCCCGGCCGCCCGGTTCGGGCCACCGCTGCCGGGCACCGCCCTCAGGCTCCGGCCGCCGCCCCCCGGCCCCGCCGCCGGAGCGGCCGGGGGGCGGGGGGCGGTCGGTCAGTAGCCGCGGCCCTGGTACTGGCCCCCGTACGGGTCCTGGTACGAGGGGACCGACGCGGCGGTCGGGACGGCCGCCGGCATCGGCGCCGCCATCTGCAGGGGGGCCGCCACCGGCACGGAAGCCGCCATGGGCATGGCGGCGGCCATCGGCATGGGCGCCGTCATCGGGCGCGGGGCGGCCGGCCGCATGGCCTCGTACCCCATGCCCGCGGCGAGCGGACGCGGCTGCTGCGGCTGGGGCTGCGGCTGCGGGACGAACCCGGCGCGCGGCGCGACCTGCTGCTGTGGGACGTACGGGGCCGGCGCGTGCTGAAGCGGAACCGGCATCGGGGCCGGCGCGGCCGGCTGCTGCTGGTACCCGTAGCCGTACGCGGGGGTCGGCATCGGCTGGGGCGAGGCGGGCGGGAGGGCGGGCATGGAGGAGGCGAGGGCCGGGAGGTATCCACCGCTCGGGTAACCGGCACTGGGGGACTCGTAGGCGGCCGGAACGCGGATCGGGGCGATCTGCGGAGTCCCGCGTTCTGCGACGAGGGAGTCGTAGATGGGGGTGTCCGGGAAAGAGGGCGCGGAGTAGTAACCGCCGCCATAAGTGGAGCGGGGGGAGGTCATGGGAGACAAGTTAAGCCCACGACTTCACGGGGTCCATAGCCAGGTGCCGTCAACACCGCTCTGACCTGCATATTCCCAGGTCAGAGCCCCAGCTTTCACTTGGCGTTCACCTGCACGGTTCGCCACATGCACCCCATCTTGTTCCCACTCGTACTCGTCGGATGGCCCGTGCACCGATCCGGAACTGAGGGGCTGTCACAACGCGGTGACCTCGGACGACTCCATGGTGACGCGCCGTCAGGCCGGATTCCGGCCGGCGGATGGTTTCAGGCGTCGCTCGGGCGGGCATAGGTTCGGCCCTTCCAGGCGGCCCCGCGCCCCCGGTAGTGCTGCACGGCCGAGTCGACGGTCATGAGCAGGTACAGCAGGGCGGTGAAGGGCAGCAGCGGCGCGAGCACCGCCGGCTGGCGGTAGTAGCGCAGCATCGGCAGGTACGTGCCGGCCATCAGCAGCCACGCCAGTGCGCCGGCCGCGGCGACGGCGGTGCGGCCGGTCGCGAGCCCGGCGCACAGGGCCGCCGGGGGCACCAGGTACACCAGGGCCAGCCCGGCCACCGTTCCGGCCAGCAGGGCGGGCCGGTGGCGCAGTTGGGCGTACGCGCTGCGCGAGACCATCCGCCACAGGTCGGCCAGGGCCGGGTACGGGCGGACGCTGTCCACCCGCTCCGCCAGCCCCAGCCAGATCCGGCCGCCGGAGCGCTGGACCGCCCGGGCGAGGGCGACGTCGTCGATGACGGCCTGGCGGATGGAGTCCGGGATCCCGGCGCGGACGGCCGCCTCCGTGCGCAGCAGGACGCAGCCCCCGGCAGCCGCGGCGGTGCGCGCGGTGGGGCGGTTGATCCGGCGGAACGGGTACAGCTGCGCGAAGAAGTACACGAAGGCGGGCACGACGAGCCGCTCCCACGCGCCGGCCACGCGCAGCCGGGCCATCTGGGAGACGAGGTCGAGCCGGGCGCTGGTCGCGGCGGAGACCAGCTCGCGGAGGCTGTCGGGCTCGTGCGCGATGTCGGCGTCGGTGAGCAGCAGGTACTCGGGTGCGTCCGGCGCGTCGCGGGTCGTGTGGGCGATGCCGTGGCGCAGGGCCCACAGCTTGCCGGTCCAGCCGGGCGGCGGGTCGGCGGGGGAGAGCACGGTGAGGGGCAGGCCGGGCTGCTCGGCGGCCAGGCGGCGGGCGAGCGCGGCGGTGCCGTCGGTGCTCCCGTCGTCGACCAGGACGATGCCGGCGGGGCCGGGATAGTCCTGGGCCAGGAGGGACGGCAGGCTGCGGGGCAGCACCCCGGCCTCGTCCCGGGCCGGGACGACGACGGCGACGGAGGGCCAGCGGGCGGGTGCGGTGCGCGGGGGGAGCCGGATGTCGGTGCGCCAGAACATGCCCTGGGCGAGCGTGAGCCAGAGCCAGGCGGCGAGGGAGGCGTACGCGGCGATGAGGAGGCCCATGCCGGCAGTCTGGCCGACCAGCCCCCGACGTGTCCCGCACCGGGAGCCGCGCGGCGCGGTGAGGGGTCCGGTGCGGGACGCGTCGGCGCCGGATCCGGCGCGATGGTCGGGGCCGGATCTGGCGCGATGTAGGACAAGTTTGTCAGCTTTTGATCCTATTCGTCAGGGCGGAGTTCAGGTGGCGGGCAGGGGCGTCGACTAAGGTGACCCGGTGAAGATCGCGCTCATGGACTCGGGAATCGGCCTCCTCGCTGCGGCCGCCGCGACGCGTCGGCTGCGGCCCGACGCCGACCTGCTGCTGTCCTCCGACCCGGACGGGATGCCCTGGGGCCCCCGTACCCCCGCCGACCTCACCGAGCGGGCCCGCGCCGTCGCCCGGGCCGCCGCCGCGCTGCGGCCCGACGCACTGATCGTCGCCTGCAACACCGCCTCCGTGCATTCCCTGGCCATGCTGCGGGCCGACCTGGAGCCCGGGATCCCGGTGATCGGCACCGTCCCGGCGATCAAGCCCGCCGCGGCGGCCGGCCGGCGGGTGGCCATCTGGGCCACCCCGGCCACCACCGGCAGCCCGTACCAGCGCGGGCTGATCCGCGACTTCGCCGCCGGCGTCGCCGTCACCGAGGTGCCGTGCCCGGGCCTCGCCGACGCCGTCGAGTACGCCGACGAGGAGGCCGTCGCGCGCACGGTCGCCGCCGCGGCCGAGCTGACACCGGCCGACGTGACGGACGTCGTCCTCGGCTGCACGCATTACGAGCTCGTCGAGGAGTCCATCCGGGCCGCCCTCGCCGTGCGCACGGGCGGGGCCGAGCTGCGGTTCCACGGCTCCGCCGTGGCGGTCGCCGTGCAGGCCCTGCGCCGCATCGGCGCCGAGCCCGCGCCGGAACTCCCCGGCACCGGCACCCTGACGGTCCTCCACAGCGGCCGCCCGTCCACCCTCCCCCCGGCCGCCCTCGGCTACGCGGAGGGCCGCCTGCTGGCCGGCTCCGGCCAGGGCGCCGCGGTGGGGCGGTAGGCGCCGGCCCCGCGCGACGCCCCGGCCGGGCTCCTGCCCGGCGGGATGCGCCGAGTGGCGCAGGGGCGGTGGCGGACAGGCGGAACGTGGGTACGCTGCTGGTCATGACGGGTCATCCCCCGGGGCCCCTCTGGACGGGCCGGGCCTCCAACCGTGCGCAGTGGCTGCTCGCCGCCGCCGGTGCGGCCTGCCTCGCGCTGGGCGTCGAGCTGGCCGTCGACAACTCCTGGGCCTCCGGATACGTTCCCCTGCTGATGTCCGTGATCGGCTGCCTCGCCGCCGGGCTGCTGATCCTCTACGGCACCCTCGCCTTCGTGTACGTGGCCGTCACCGTCGACGCCGAGGCCATGGAGGTGCGCTGCGGCCATATCGGGCTGCCGCGCCGCAAGATCCGTCTCGCGGAGGTCACCGCCGCCGAGTTCCTGCCCCGGGTCACCCCGCAGCAGTGGGGCGGCTGGGGCTACCGCTGGCGGCCCGAAAAGGGCACCGCGGTGATCGTCCGGCGCGGTGAGGGCGTGGAGCTGCGGCTCGGCGACGGGAAGCTGTTCACGGTCACCGTCGACGACGCCGAGAACGCGGTCCGCGTCATCCGCACCCACCTGCGCGCCCTCGCCCGCTGAAACCCGCCCGCGCGCCCCCTCGCCCGCCGAGCCGGGGGACCTGGCCCGGCCTTACCCGTCCTTGGGGCACGGCCACGTACACTCCGCCAAATGAGCAGCAGTGTCACCCGGGCCGCCGAGAGCGAGCCCTCGCAGCCCGCCGCACCAGCCGCGTCGGACTCCCCGCGCGCGGCCGCCGGGGCCGCCGCCGAGAGCTCCCCGGGCGCGGGGAAGCGCCGGGCCGCCCGGCTGGCCCGCCCCGCCCTGGCCGCGCTCGCCGGAGTGCTGCTCTACCTCGGCTTCCCGCCCCGCCCCCTGTGGTGGCTGGCGCCCCTCGCCCTGGCCCTCCTCGCCGGCTGCCTGCGCGGCCGCCGCGCCCGGGCCGGGTTCGGGCTCGGCTTCCTCTTCGGGCTCGGCTACCTGCTGCCGCTGCTCGTCTGGACCAGTGAGGGCGTCGGCCCCGTGCCGTGGCTGGCCCTCGTCACCCTGGAGTCCCTCCTGATCGGCCTGGCCGGCCTGGGCATCGCCCTCGTCAGCCGGCTGCCCGCCGCCCCGGTGTGGTCGGCCGCCGTGTGGGTCGCCGTCGAAGCCCTGCGCGCCCGGGCCCCGTTCGGCGGCTTCTCCTGGGGCCGCCTCGCCTACGGGCAGGCCGACGGGGTCTTCGTCCCGCTCGCGGCCGTCGGCGGCACCCCGCTGCTCTCCTTCGCCGTTGCCCTCTGCGGCTTCGGCCTGTACGGGGCCGCCCGCATCGCCCGCCGGCAGCCCACCCGCACCGCCGCGGCCCTCGCCGCCCTCACCGTCGCCGCCCCCGTCGGCGCGGCCCTCGCGGCCCGTACGCTGGTCTCCGACGCCGCCGAGGACGGCACCGCCGTCGCCGCCGTCATCCAGGGCAACGTGCCCCGCGCGGGCTTCGACTTCAACGCCCAGCGCCGTCAGGTCCTCGACAACCACGCCAACCGCACCATCCAGCTCGCCGACGACGTCAGGGCCGGGCGCGTCCCCAAGCCCGACTTCGTGCTGTGGCCGGAGAACTCCTCCGACATCGACCCCTTCACCCAGCCCGACGCCCACGCCGTCATCGACAACGCGGTCCGGGCCGTCGGCGTGCCCACCGCCATCGGCTCGGTCCTCGCCCCCGAGACCGGCCCGCTGCGCAACACGATGATCCTGTGGGACCCCGCCAAGGGCCCCGTGGCCACCTACGACAAGCGCAAGATCCAGCCGTTCGGCGAGCGCATCCCGATGCGGTCCTTCGTCCGGCTCTTCAGCTCCGACGTGGACCGCGTCCGCCGCGACTTCGGCCCCGGCAAGGAGCCCGGCGTCTTCGACATGGCGGGCACCGGCGTCGGCATGGTCACCTGCTACGAGGCCGCCTTCGACGACGCCGTGCGCTCCACCGTCCAGGCCGGGGCCCAGGTCATCGCCGTGCCCAGCAACAACGCCACCTTCGGCCGGACCGAGATGACCTACCAGCAGCTGGCCATGGACCGCATCCGCGCGGTCGAGCACAGCCGCAGCGTCCTCGTCCCCGTCACCAGCGGGGTCAGCGCGGTCATCCGGCCCGACGGCACGGTCGTCAAGCAGACGAAGATGTTCACCGCCGACGCGCTCGTCGACGAGATCCCGCTGCGCTCCACCCGGACCCCGGCCACCCGGCTGGGCCCGCTGCCCGAATACGTCCTGGTCCTGCTCGCCGCCGGCGGCCTGGGCGCGACCCTGGCCCGCCGGCTCCGTGCCCGGCGCGCGGACCGGTAGGGCCGGCGCGTGAGCACACCCGAGTTCATCCGCGAGGTCCGGGCGGCCGGAGCCGGCCACCTGCTGCTCCTGCTGCCGGGGGTCACCGCCGTCGTCTTCGACGACGAGGGGCGGGTACTGCTCGGGCGGCGGGCCGACACCGGCCGGTGGTCGGTCGTCGGGGGGATCGCCGAGCCCGGCGAGCAGCCCGCCGCGACGGCCGTGCGCGAGGTGTACGAGGAGACGGCCGTGCGGTGCGTCCCCGAGCGGGTCGTCCTGGTGCAGATGCTCCAGCCGGTCACGTACGCGAACGGTGACGTCTGCCAGTACCAGGACATCACCTTCCGCTGCCGGGCCACCGGCGGCGAGGCCCGCCCGGCGGACGGGGAGCTGCTGGAGGTGGCCTGGTTCGCCCCGGACGCCCTGCCGCCGCTGGAGCCGTTCGCCCTGCACCGGATCCGGCGCTCCCTCGACGAGGCCCCGACCTGGTTCGAGGCCCCGGAACCCGATCTTCCGCAGCCCGAGGCCCCGGCGGACCGCCGCTAGGGGGCGACCCCCGCCGCGTCGCAGTACAGGGCCATCGCCGTGTCGGCCATCACCGCGCTGTACGACACCTCCGGGACCGTGCCGCCGTCCTCGTGGCCGCCGAGGACCCCGGCCAGCGCGCCGCCCGCCAGCCACGGGCTGCCGCTGGTGCCCCCGCTCAGGTCGGGGCAGTCGATGCGGCGCTGCGTCGGCGAGAACAGGCTCGTCGCGTTGGAGCAGCGCAACGGGGCGTCCTCCACGCTCGGGTAGCCGAGGACCGTCACCGTCACGTCGCCGGGCTGCGCGGCGGCCACCGGGAAGGCCCCGACCACGTCCTCCACGGCCCGGGTCTCCCCGCCGCCGGCCGGCGCCACCGTCGCGAAGGCGATGTCGGCGTCCGGGTCCCGGCCGTCCTTCCAGCCCGGGGCCACGTACACCCGGGTCAGCCGCCACACCCCGTACGGGGCTTCGCCGTCCCGGTAGCCGGGGGCGAAGACGGTGGTGTCCGGGTGGTCCAGGCAGTGCGCGGCGGTGGCGATCAGGTCGTGGCCCAGGCTGCGCACCACGGACGCGGTGCAGAAGTGCCCCCCGTCGATCCCGCCCGCGAACAGGGCCCCGACCCGCCCGGCCACCGCGTCGGCGGGGGCCCCGTCGGTCACCCCGAGCGGGGACGCGGCCCCGGCCTGGGGCAGGGTCAGGCCGAGCAGGGCGCCCATCGCGGTCACCGCGAGCAGGATCCGTGACGCCCGCCGGGCGCGGGGACGGCCGGCTGCCTTGCGGGGGAGGATGCGTTGGATCATGCATCCGAGCCTGCCCGGAAAAACTGTGGCCCCGACACGGGATTCCGTATGAATCCGCTGTGAATGCCGGGCCCGGAGGGGAACGGTCGGAAGCCATGAACCGGCCGGGGCCCCCGGGCCGGGGCTTCGGCGGAAGCCACCGGTCTATGGACGCCGCGGACGGTTTCCCGCCCCGATGTTGTGCACGGCGGTACGTGAGCGTCGGGCCCGCCCGCCCCTAGCCTCGCCGCAAGAGCACGAACGAGGGGCGGTACCCGGTGAACTGGCTCATCCACGACTACCGCGAGGGCGATCTCGCGGCGGTGGTCCATCTGATCGACACGACGGCCGAGCTCGGCCAGGAGTCGGTCTTCTCGCTCGCCGAGTGCATCAGCGCGCTGACCGACCGGCAGCCGTGCGTGGTCGCCGTCCACCAGGGCGTCCCCATCGGCGCGGCCCTCGCCTGCGTGACCGGTGAGCGGGCCTGGGTGATGCGCATCGCCATCGCCGCCGGCTGGCGCGGACGCGGCCTCGCCAGCGCCCTCCTCGTCGAGCTGGAGCGGCGCCTGATCGCCGCCCGCGTGGGGCGGATCGCGTACGTGCTGCCGGAGGAGGACCTGCTGGGCGAGGGCCTCCTCAACGCCGGGTACACCCGCCAGCCCGCCGTCGCCTACTTCGAGAAGACCGAGCCGCTGCACGGACCGGCGGCCGGCCTCCTCGACGACGTCGGCGGCCGGTTCCTGCCGAACGACCTGTGGGCCAAGGTCGCCGGCATGGAGAAGGAGAAGGAGCTCATCGAGCGCCGCGTGGTGCTGCCGCTGGCCGAGCCCGAGCGGGCCGCCGCCCACGGGGTGCGTCCGCCGCGGGCGATCACCCTCTTCGGGCCGCCAGGCACCGGCAAGACCACCTTCGCCCGGGCCATCGCCTCCCGGCTGGGCTGGCCCTTCGTGGAACTGCTGCCCTCCCGCCTCGCCGACGGCGGGAACCTGGCCGCCGCCCTGCGCCACGCCTTCGCCCGGATCGCCGAGCTGGAACGGGTGCTGGTCTTCATCGACGAGGTCGAGGAGATCGCCCCCGTGCGCACCGAGCCCGCGCAGCCGGGCGGCGCCCACGGCGTGACCAACGAGCTCCTCAAGCTGATACCCGGCTTCCGGGAGGGCGACGAGCGGCTGCTGGTCTGCGCCACCAACTCCGTCCGCTCCCTCGATCCGGCCTTCCTGCGGCCCGGCCGCTTCGACTACCTGATCCCGATCGGCACCCCCGACGCCGGGGCCCGCGCCGCGATCTGGTCGCGCTACACCGCCGGGCGCGCCGACGTGGACGTGGCCGCCCTGGTGGCGGCGACGGAGCTGTTCACCCCGGCCGACATCGAGCACGCCGCGCGGACCGCGGCGCAGGTGTCCTTCGAACGGGACCTGGAGGCGGTCGGCGCGCGCGGCGCGGCGGCCCAGCCCGGTGCGACCACGGCCGACTACCTGGCGGCGGTCGCCCAGTGCCGGCCCACGGTGACCCCGGCGATGACCGGGGAGTTCCAGGCCGACATCACCGCCCACGCGCGGTTCTGAGACCCCGTCCCCCGGTTGCGGCGGGGGGCGGTACGCGAAACGGCCCGCGGCCGCTCCCCGAAGCGGCCGCGGGCCTTCCGCGCGGACCCGGCATCCGAGTGGCAACGGCCGTGCTCCCCGGGGGTGCCCCGGGCCGGCCTCACCGCCGGCCGCGCCGGGATCCGCCTCCCGCGCTAGCGCGGGCAGCTGTAGGTGAACTCCGTCGCCGCCGTCAGCCGGGTGGGGGACAGGAGCTGGAGTTCCGCCCGCGCCGGATAGGTGCCCGTGCCCTTGAAGGTCCACACGAGGTGGAGGGTGGCCTCCCGGCGGCCGCCGGGGACGCGTTCCGTGAGGTCCTCCGAGCGGGTGCCGTCGCTGCGGACCCAGCGGTACGTCAGGGTTCCCGGCCGGCCGTCGGTCCGTACGACGGCCACCACGTCGGCCGCCGCGTCGCACTCCGGGCCCCGCCGGTCGGTGCTCACCGCCACTTCCCGTACCTCGACGGCCGGCCCGAACCGCTGCCAGCCGAGGTACGCGAGCACCCCGGCCAGCACCAGGGCGGCGAGGGTGTAGCGGCGCCAGCCCCGCCGCCGGGGCGGTGCGGGGGCGGGCGCGGTGGCCAGGGGGAAGGGTGCGGGCAGGGCCGCCGTCACCCCCGGCCCGAAGCGCAGCACGGCGCCCTCGACCCGGTCGGGGGCCGCGTCGGCCGGGGGCGGCGGACCGCTGAACCAGTGGCTCCCGAGGACGGTGGCGCTGTAGTCCTCGTCCTGCGGGGCGTGCGGATCGCTCATCGCGGGGGCTCCAGGTCCGTGCAGCGCAGCAGGCGCCGGGAGTCGGACGCCGCCCCGTCGGCGGCGGCGGGCTTCGTGGTGACCCGGACGCCGCCGTAGCACCCGCGGCCGCGGGTGAAGGTGTGGGACTGGACCACCGTGGCCGGTGCGCCGCCCTGGACCACGAGCGTGTCGGTGCCGTCCGGCACCGAGTAGGCGCCCTGGGAGCCGCCGAGGTACCACTCGACGACGACGGTGACCGGACCGCTGCCCTGGGACGTCAGCGAGATGGAGGCGCTGCCCCGGTAGGCGCCCGGGGTCAGGGCGACGCCCAGCTTGGTCACCCGCAGGGTGGGCGAGGGCGTCGGCGTGGGCGACGGGCTGACCGTCGGCGTCGGGCTCCAGGACGGCGTGGTGGCGGTGGTGGGCCAGGACGTCGGGGTCGGCGTCGGGGACGGGGCGGACGCCGAGGCCGTCGGTGTCGGGCTGCCCGTGGGCGAAGGCGACGGGGAGGGGGAGGGCCCCGCTGTCGGCGGGCCGGCCGTCGGCGTGGGTCCGGGGGCGGAGGGGCTGGTGGTGGCGAAGTCGCTGAGCGCCGAGGGCGGCGGCGGGGTGCCGGCCGCGTCCGTCGTGAACACCAGGACCGCCCCGAGCACCAGCGCCAGACCGGTCGCCAGCCAGCCGCCGCGCCCCGGGGCCCAGCCGGAGCCGATCGAGGTGGTGGCCACCGCCGTGGTGCCGGCGGCCGCCCCGCCCGCGGACGGGAACAGCAGGGGCAGCAGGGCCGCCAGCGCGGCCAGCTTGCGCTGTCCGCGCTCCTCCCACTGCGGGCCGTAGGCGGCCACCGCCACGGCCTCCAGCTCGGCGACGAAGGCCTCGGCGTTCTCCGGCCGCTGCTCCGGCCGCTTGGCCAGCCCCCGGCGGATCAGCGGCCGTACGGGCTCGGGCGCCTCGGTCTCCGGTACGGGCGCCTCGATGTGCTGGACGGCGAGCTCGGCGAAGTTGCCGCCGTCGTAGGGCTTGCGGCCGGTCAGGCACTCGAAGAAGGTCGCGGTGGCCGCGTACACGTCGGCCGTCGGCGAGGCCGGCCGGCCCTGCCACTGCTCGGGCGCCATGTAGGCGGGCGTGCCCGCGACGCCGGGGGTGGTGCCGCGGCCCGCGGCGATGCCGAAGTCCACCAGCTTGGAGGAGCCGTCGGCCGCGACCAGGACGTTCTCCGGCTTGTAGTCGCGGTGCACGACACCGGCCCGGTGGGCGGCGGCCAGCCCGAGCAGGGAGCCCTTGAGGACCACCAGGGCCGCCTCGGGCTCCGTCCGCCCGGACTCGCGCAGCACGGCCCGCAGGGAGACCCCGTCGATGAGCTCCATGACGATCGCGGCCCCGTCCGGCGCCTCGACGTACTCGTAGAAGCCCGTCACGTACGGGGAGACCAGGCCGCCGAGCAGCCGGGCCTCGGCCCGGAACTCCCGGACGAAGGCCGGGTCCTCCCGCATCCGGTCGCTGAGGTACTTCACCGCGACCGCCGTGCCGGTGCCGTCGTGGACCGCGAGCACGACCCGGCCGCTGCCGCCCGAGCCGAGCTCCCGCACCTCGGTGTACCCGGGTACCGTCCAGCCGTCGTTCATTCCCGCCATCCCCGCCCCCCTTCGTGGCGCCGCCGTCTCCCAGAGCCGGACCGGTCGGTTCCGACCGGCCACACCCAGGGACACCATTGAGCCACGGCCGGTTCCCGACCCACCGGGCCGTCCGGTCCTCGGACGGGCGGGCGGGTCGAAAGCGGTCGGGAGCGGGCGGAAAGCGGCTGGAAACGGACGCGAGCGGCCCGGAGATGGTCAGCGCGGGGTCACGCCGCGGCCGACACCGCGCCGATCATGGCGTGCAGCCGGTCCGCGGCCGCCCGCCCGAACGCCGGGTCGTTGATGTGCGTGTCGTAGTCGTAGAGCCGCGCGGAGCTGCCGCGCAGGCCCTCGCGCAGCGCCGAGAACAGGGCCCCGTCCGCCTCCGGGTCGTGGTACGGCCCTCCCGGCGCGCCCAGGGTGGACAGCCCGCGCAGCGGCACGCAGACCGCCGTGGGACCGGTCGCCGAACGCAGTTTGGCGGCCACCCGGCGCCCGAGCTCCGCGCACTCGGACTCCGTCGTGCGGATCACCGTGATCGACGGGTTGTGCACCCGCACCCGCCGGTAGCGGGCCCGCTCCGGGAGGGTCTCCAGCGGTCCGAACTTCACCATGTCCAGCGCCCCCAGGCTCACCACCTGCGGGATCCCGGCCCGCCCGGCCGCGCTGAGGCGGTCGGGGCCGGCCGTGAGGATGCCCCCGCACAGGTCGTCGGCGAGTTCGCTCAGGGTCAGGTCGAGCACCCCCGCGAAGACCCCCTGGCCGGCCAGCTTCTCCAGGGTGCGCCCGCCGGTGCCGCTGACGTGGAAGACCAGCACCTCGTAGCCGAGCTCGGTCAGCCGCTCGCGGGCGGCGTCCACGCCGGCCGTGGTCACCCCCGCCATGCTCGCGGCCACCAGCGGACGCGTGCCCGAGCCGAGCCGGGCCGGGCGGCTGCGGTCCAGCGCGGAGCGGGCGAAGCCCTTGGCCATCCCGGCGATCGCCTCCGCCGCGTTGGCCAGGACCGGCGCCGAGATGCTGTTGATCCCGGCGATGTCCACCACGCTGTACATCAGGGTGATGTCCGAGGAGCCGACGTACGGGGAGACGTCCCCCGAGGCCATCGACGAGACCATCACCTTCGGCACCCCGAGCGGCAGGGCCCGCATCGCCCGGGTGGCGATGGAGGTGCCCCCGCTGCCGCCGATCGCGAGCACCCCGTGCAGCAGGCCCTCGGCGTGCAGCCGTAAGAGGGTCGCCTCCGCGCCCCGGGCCATCGTCGTCACGGCCGCGCCCCGGTCGGCGGCCGTGCGCAGCCGTGAGAGTTCGGTCCCCGCGGCCCGCGCCACCTCTTCGCGCGGCACGTCCGCGGGAACCCGGGGTTCTCCCATGATCCCCGTGTCGACCAGTACCACCTCGACGCCGGCGCGCAGCAGCCTCTCGCGCAGCCAGCCGTACTCGACACCCTTGGTGTCCAGGGTTCCCACCAGCACGACGTTCGTCATATGTGCAATGTCCATGCAGGTGAGGTTTATTGGCAAGTAAAGGTCAGGTCAATCCGACAGGAGGGTCAACAGCCGCTCCAGGAAAGGGATCTGACCGGCGATCAGTTTGTTTCGCGCCATCGGGACGCCGAACCAGGCCACTCGGTCCAGCTCGGGGAACTCCTGCTCGGTCCCGGAATGCGGCGGCCACTCCATGGTGAAGGTCCCGGGCACCATGAGCGCGGGGTCGAGGTCGCCCTCCACCGCCCAGACGGTCACCCGCTTCCCGCTGCTCAGCCGGACCTCGCCCAGCGGCAGGTACTCGCCCTCCGGCGGGGGCACCCCCAACTCCTCGGTGAACTCCCGGCGGGCCGCGTCGCGCGGGGTCTCGTCCGGCCCGTACTCGCCCTTGGGGATGGCCCACCCGCCGGCGTCCCGGCTCGCCCACAGGGGCCCGCCCATGTGGCCGAGCAGGACCTCGACCCCGCCGTCACCGCCGGCCCCCTCGGTCCCGCCCCGGTTCCGGCGGAACAGCAGCAGGCCCGCGCTCTGCTTGTACCTCTTCGGCTGCGTCACGGTCCCATACATGCCCCGCCGGAGGGCGATCAGTGCTCGTGCGGTCCCTGGCGGTGCACCGGGCCGTGCGCGTCCGCGCAGTGCGGGTCGGCGGCCTCCGGGCCCTCGCCCGCCCGGCCGACCGAGAGCAGCTCGTCCTGGACGTGGTCCACCTGGAGGGTGGTGTGGGTGATCCCGTACTCCTTCGCCAGCAGCGCCTCCAGATCGCGCCGCACGGCGTGGCAGTCGCCCGCCGGCTCGACCAGCACGTGCGCCGACAGGGCCGCCTGACCCGAGGTGATCGTCCAGATGTGCAGGTCGTGGACCTCCGTCACCGGCGGGTGCCCCACGAGCCGGTCGCCGACCGCGTCCGGGTCCAGGTGCGCCGGAGCGGCCTCCAGGAAGATCCGGCCCGACTCGTGCACCAGCCCGTACCCGGCCTTGACCATGAGCACCACGACCACCAGCGAGGCGATCGCGTCGGCCTGCACGAAACCGGTGGTGAGCACGATCAGACCGGCGACGGCCGTCCCGATGAAGGCGAACAGGTCGTTCAGGATGTGCTGGTAGGCGCCCTCCACCGCGAGCGAGGTCCGGTTCGCGCGGGAGATGCACCAGGCCGCGGCCACGTTCACCACGATCCCGGCCAGCGCCGTCACCAGGACCAGTCCGCCCTCCACCGGCGGCGGATCGATCAGCCGGCGCACCGCCTCGTACGCCAGCCAGACGGCCAGCAGCAGCAGGGTCAGGCCGTTGGCCTGGGCGGAGAGTATCTCCGCGCGCTTGAGTCCGAACGTGAACCCGCCGCGTGCCGGCCGGGCCGCCAGCCGCATCGCCACCAGCGCGAGGACGATCGACACGGCGTCCGTCAGCATGTGCGCGGCATCGGAGATCAGGGCCAGCGAGTGGGCCAGCACGCCGATGACCACCTCGACGGCCATGAAGCCGCAGATCAGGGCGAGCGCGATCGCCAGCCAGCGGCGGTCGGCGTCGGGGTCCACCCCGTGGCTGTGCCCGCCGGGCCCGTGCGCGTGGCCGTGCCCGCCGTGGCCGTGGTTGTGGCCGTGGTCGTGGTCCGGCCCGGGACCGTGCCCGTGCTCCTGCCCGGCCCCGTTCCCGGTCCCGGGCCCGTGGTCGACATCGTGGCTGTCGCGGCCGGTCATCGCGTCCCCCGTCTGTTCGGCTGTTCGGTTCCGACGCGTGAAGTGAAGCGCACCCCGGCGCAGAGGGCAAAGGCTGCAACGGGGACCGTTGTCATTACCCATAAGACCCGCTTGACCTGCGCTTATGCCGAGCTCGGCAGATCGTGCGAAAATCTGGTCATGGTCCAGCGCCCCGGTGTGCCGACCGCGCCCGAACTCCTCCTGGAAACCGCCCGAGGCTCCACGGAAATGAGCCCCGGCAGGACCTACCACGTCGGACGCGACCCCCTCTGCGAGATCTGCTTCGAGGACGCCCGTGTCTCCTGGCACCACGCCGTCCTGCGCCCCGACGGAGACCACTGGACCGTCGAGGACGAGAACAGCACCAACGGAACCTGGGCCGCCGACGGCCACCGCGTCCGCGCCGAGAGCGTCGGCCCCGGCAGCGAACTGCGCTTCGGCAACGCCGTCGACGGCCCCCGTGCCGTCCTCGTCGGCCGTACGCCGCCCCCCGCACCGCCCGGGCCCGCCCCCCGCGGCCGCCCCTCCTCGGTCACCAACCCGGCCATGACCAGCACGTTCCGGCAGCCCACCAGCGTCCGGGCGGTACCCGCGCGGACCGCCCTGCGCATCGGCCGGGACCCCGCCAACGACCTCGTCATCGACAACCTCGTCGTCTCCCGCCGCCACGCCGAGCTGCGCGCCCTGGCCGATGGCACCTTCGAGATCGTCGACCTCGGCAGCCACAACGGCACCTACCTCAACGGTGCCCCCGTCACCCGGGCCCGGATCACCGACGGCGACATCGTCGGCATCGGCCACTCGGCCTTCTGCCTGGTCGGCGACCGGCTCCTGGAGTACACCGACACCGGCGAGGTCTCCCTCGACGTCCAGGGCCTCGGCGTCACCGTCGACCGCGGCCGCAAGACCCTGATGGACGGGGTCACCTTCCCCGTCGGCGCCAAATGCCTGCTCGCCGTCGTGGGCCCCAGCGGCGCCGGCAAATCCACCCTCCTGGGCGCCCTCACGGGCCTGCGCCCCGCCGACACCGGATCCGTCCTCTACGACGGCCGCGACCTGTACCACGACTACGCCGAACTGCGCAGCCGCATCGGCCTCGTCCCCCAGGACGACATCCTGCACGCCCAGCTGACCGTCCGCCGGGCCCTCGTCTACGCCGCCGAACTGCGCTTCCCGCAGGACACCAGCCGGGCCGAACGCGAGGCCCGCGTCGACGAGGTGATCCGCGAGCTCGGCCTCGTCCAGCGGGCCGACCAGCCCATCCACAGCCTCTCCGGCGGCCAGCGCAAGCGGGTCTCCGTCGCCCTGGAACTGCTCACCAAGCCCTCGCTGCTCTTCCTCGACGAGCCCACCTCCGGGCTCGACCCCGGCATGGACCGCTCGGTCATGCACATGCTGCGCGGCCTCGCCGACGACGGCCGCACCGTCATCGTCGTCACCCACAGCGTGCTCAGCCTCGACGTCTGCGACCGGCTGCTGTTCCTCGCCCCCGGAGGGCGCGTCGCCTACTTCGGCCCGCCCCAGGAGGCCCTCGGCTTTTTCGGCTTCGCCGAGTGGCCCGAGGCCTTCGAGGTCTTCGAGAACGACCGCGACCGCGACTGGGCCGGAGCCTTCCGCGGCTCCCCGGCCCACCGGCGCTACGTCGACCTCACCGCCCGCGGGGCCGTGCCCGTACCCGTGCCGGCCCCGGCCGCCGCGGCGGCGGTGCCGCCCGCACCGCCCCCCAAGGCGCAGAGCTGGGGCTCCCAGCTGTCCACCCTGGTCCGCCGGTACGCCGCCGTGCTCGGCGCCGACCGCACCTTCCTCGTCATCATGGTCGCGCTGCCCTTCATGATGGGCGCCATGGCCCGCGCCCTCGCCGGGAACACCCTGACCGTCGAGACGGCGCTCAACGCCCTCCTCATCCTCACCATCGGCGGCGTGCTCACCGGCGCCGCCAACGCCGTCCGCGAACTGGTCAAGGAACGGGTGATCTACCAGCGCGAACGCGCCGTCGGGCTGTCCCGCTCCGCCTACCTGATGTCGAAGGTGGTGGTGCTCGGGACGATCACCGTCGCCCAGGCGGTGGTGCTGACCCTCATCGCGCTCGCCGGAGTGGACCTGAACGCCCCGGGCGGCAAGGGCGTCCTGATGCCCCCGCTGATCGAGATCACCCTCGCCGTCGCCCTGCTGTCCTTCACGGCGATGATGCTCGGCCTGATGATCTCCGCGCTGGTGCGCAAGGAGGAGGTCACCATGCCGCTGCTGGTCCTCCTCGCCATCGTCCAGGTCGTCTTCTGCGGCACCCTGCTGAAGCTCTACGACGTCCCCGTCCTCGAACAGGTGGCCTGGCTGTCGCCCTCCCGGTGGGCGATGGGCGCGATGGGCGCCACCATCGAGCTCGGCCGGATCGTCCCCGGCAAACTCACCCAGGACCCGCTCTACCGCCACGAGTCCGGCGGCTGGCTGCTGTGCATCGGAGCGCTGCTCGTCCTGTCCCTGGTCTTCGGCCTCGTGGTGGCCCGGCTGCTGCGCCGGCAGGAGCCGGCCGTCATGCGGAAGCAGCCGCGGCGATGACCTTCCCCGACCCGATCCCGGAGTTCCACCCCACCCACGTCGTGCCGCAGGAGGGGCTCCCCGCCTGGGAGGCCCCCGACGTGGCCCGGCCGACGGCGCCCCTGGACCCCTTCCTGCCCGTGCAGCTGCTCTCCCGGCGGGGTGAGTGGACGGAGATCCTCTGCGCGAACGGCTGGTCCGCCTGGGTGGACGGACGGCTGCTCGTGGCGGTCCCGCAGCCCCCGCCCACGTCCGGCCGGCCCCTCGCCCGGACCGAGGATCCCGGACCGCTGCTGGGCCGCGCCGCCGAGGCGCTGGAGCGCTACCGGCGCGCCGTACGGGAGCACGCCGACGGCGCCGCGGGCGGTGAGGACTTCGGACGGGCCGTGCGCGGGCTGCGCGTCGGGATCGTCATCGACGGGGAGTCCGCGTGGCTCTACGACGAGACCTCGCGGCGGTGGATGTACGCCGACGGGAACCGGCTGGCCACCTACGCGGTGGTCTCCGGACCCGGCGCCGCGTCCGCCCTCCCGCCCGAGCCGCAGACACCGCCGGCCGCGGCCCCGGCGGCCGGGGCCGGCGCGGGTGCCGAGACCGCGGCGGGCGCCCCCGTGCCGCCGGAGACGGGGCACGAGCCGACCCGCATCGTGGACGTTCCCGGGGCCGGAGAGCGCTGATGGGGGCCGCCGACTCGCTGGGCGGCCGGCCCTCCGGACTGCTGGGCAAGCAGATCGCCGGGTACCTGGTGGAGAGCGAGATCGGGCGCGGCGGGATGGCGGTCGTCTACCGGGCGCGCGACCTGCGGCTGGACCGGACGGTGGCCCTGAAGCTGCTGGCCCCCGAACTCGCCCGCAACGACACCTTCCGCAAGCGCTTCGCCCACGAGTCGAAGGTGGCGGCGGCCATCGACCACCCGCACATCGTCCCCGTCTTCGAGGCGGGGGAGACGGACGGGCTCCTCTACATCGCCATGCGGTTCGTGGCCGGGCAGGACCTGCGGGCCCTGCTGGACCGCACCGGTCCGCTGCCCGTGGAGACGGCCGCCCGGATCGCCGGCCAGGTCGCCTCCGCGCTCGACGCGGCCCACGACCACGACCTCGTCCACCGGGACGTCAAACCCGGCAACATCCTCGTCGCGGACGGCACGGACAGCGAACACCCCGAGCACGTCTACCTGACGGACTTCGGACTCACCAAGAAGTCCCTGTCGCTGACCGGGTTCACCAGCGTCGGGCAGTTCGTCGGCACCCTGGACTATGTGGCGCCCGAGCAGATCGCCGGGAAGCCGGTGGACGGCCGGTGCGACGTGTACAGCCTGGGGTGCGTGGTCCACGAGATGCTCACCGGCGGGCCGCCCTTCCAGCGGGACGACGACATGGCCCTGCTCTGGGCCCACCAGTTCGATCCGCCGCCCACCCCGTCCTCGCGGCGGCCGCAGCTGACGGCGGCGGTGGACGAGGTGCTGGCCAAGGCACTGGCGAAGACCCCGGAGGACCGCTGGGGGAGCTGCCTGGAGTTCACGGGCGCCCTGCGCCGGGCGGGTACGGCGGCGGCCGCAGCCCCCGTGGCGGGCGCCGTCGCCGGGGCCGCCGCCGACGCCGGAGCCCTCGCCCAGGCCGCCGGCCCCCCGCCGCCGCCCCCGCCGCCCCGGTGGGCGCTGCCGGTGTTCCGCGGCCGGGCCTGAATTCCGCGGCCGGGCCCGAGGAGGATGCGAAGGCAACGGGGGAGCGGGGCGGTTCCTACCGGTGCCGGCGACGGGCGGTTACGGGCCCGTCCACCCGGCCGGGGTGGTGCAGCGGGCGGGCCAGGAGGGCGCCGAGGAACCCGGCCACCGCGCCCCAGAGCAGTCCGAGGCCGGTCGTACGCCACAGGGCGGCGGTGAGCTCGATCCGGCCGCCGAGCCCCGATTCGTCCCCGATGCCCAGCAGCGAGAGCCCGAACCGGGCCTCGATCCGGCCCAGCAGACAGACCGTCAGGGTGGCCAGGGCCAGCGCCACCCCCAGGTGCAGGGCGTGCTGCCAGGGCCGGACCCCCGCCGGGGAGCGTACGGCGGCCAGCACCCCCGCGCCGAGCAGTGCGACGGCGGCCACCGCGACCAGCCACCAGGCCCGGCCGTCCTGCCGGGCGAGGGAGGACACGTCGAGGGTGGACAGGTCGGGCCCGCGCAGCACCCGGTCCAGCAGCTGGGGCATCGGCAGCCCGAACGGACCCTCCGCCCGGCCCTGCCAGGCGCCGCCGAAGCCCAGGGTCAGGCCGAGCCAGGCCAGGTTGGGCAGGCCGAGCAGGAGCACGGCCAGCGTCCGGGTGGCATGCCCCTGCGTGGCGGCCACCACCAGACCGATCGCCAGCCCGAGGACCACGTACCCGACGAGGAGGACGGCGGTGGCGAACGCCGCCGGGCGCACCGCCGTGTGGAAGCGCAGCAGACCGGCCGGCAGCGGCGCGCGGCGGGAGACGAGCAGGGCGATCAGCAACAGGCCCACGATCCACGCCAGTCCATAGCCCAGGGTGGCGGGCAGGTCCGCCCGGAAGCCCGCCGTCGGGGTGGAGTCGAGGAGTTCGCCGAGGTCAGCCAGCGGCGAGTCCCCGTTGAGCAGGCGGAAGCTGTGGTCGGCGAAGAGCGCGAAGAGGGTGAGCAGGGCCAGCCACAGCACGGTCGGCAGGGCGGCCCGGACGAGCAGTTCGCGGGGCCGGGCCACCGCGCGGTGCCGCAGCGGGCGCAGGAACAGGTACCCGGTGGTCAGCGCGCCGGCGAGGCTCACCGACAGCGGGAGCACCGACAGGCTCGCGTCGGCACCGCCCAGCAGGCCGGCGCCGCCCGTGATGCGGACCTCGCCGCCGGCCGCCATCACGACGACGGCGGCGACCACATGGCCGAACGCCCCGCCCGGCAGGTCGGCCGCGCCGGCGCAGGCCAGCCCGGCGGCGGCCACCGCGGTCATCACCGCGAAGCCTGCGAGGACGGCGGCGAGGGCGTCACGCCACGCCTTCGCGGAGGTGCTGCTCACCCTGCAACCGTGGCATCCCCGGCTTGCGGCCACCACTCGGACCCCGCACACAATGGGCGGCAAGAGTGCCTGAAATCCGGCAGATGTCCGGAATCAACCTCGTTCGGTGCTCGGGAAGAAGGGCCCGTGACCACTCAGCCGTCCGGTGGGCAGCCGCCCCCGTTCTCCTCGCAGCCGCCGGCCTCGGAGCGTCCCACCGGTCCCCCTTCCGGCCCCCTCTCGGGTGGGGACCGGGGGTCCACGCCTCCGCCGCCCGCGCCCCCCGGAGGATCCTCCGGCGGTTCCTCGGGCGGCGGCGAGCCACCCGGACGGCCCTGGTGGCGGTCCGTGCCCCGGCTGGTGACCGCGGCCGTGGCGGTGGTGGCCGTGGCCACCCTGGCCGTGGTGCTGACCCGGCAGCCCGGCGGCTCCTCGGGGCAGGCCGGGAGCGAGGTGTTCCTCCAGCCGGCCGCCGCCTCGGGACCGGACCCCTTCACCGACTCCACGGCCGCCCGGCAGGCGACCCCGCCGCCGCAGAGCACGGCGCCGCAGAGCACGGCGCCCGTCCCGGCGACGAGCACGGCCACCGCCACGACGGGCACCCGCAGCGTCAGCGGTTCCGCCCCCGGCCTCTACGGCGGCACGCGGGACGTCGCCAGCTGCGACGTGGAGAAGCAGATCGCGGCCCTGTCCGGACAGCCCGCCAAGAACGGCGCCTTCGCCTCCGCCCTCGGCCTCGAACCGGGCGCGGTGCCCGGCTATCTGCGCGGGCTCACCCCCCTCCAGCTGCGCCTGGACACCCGGGTCACCAACCACGGCTTCCGCGACGGCGCCCCCACCGCCTACCAGGCCGTGCTCCAGGCCGGGACGGCCGTGCTGGTGGACGACCGGGGCGTGCCCCGGGTGCGCTGCGCCTGCGGGAACCCGCTGGGCCCGCCGGTGGCGCTGAAGGCCAACCCCAAGCGGAACGGGGAGCCGTGGGGCGCGTACGAGCCGGCGAAGGTGGTGGTCGTCGCACCGTCGGAGACCACCGTGAACGCCTTCGTCATCTACGACCACCAGGACCGCCGCTGGCTCGAACGCGGGCGCGGCGCGGCCCCGAAGCCGGACAAGCCGGTCCCGCCCCCGTCCGCTCCGACGCCGGTGCCCACCACCGTCCCGCCCACGGCGTCGGCGAGCCCGACCCCGCCGGCCGCCTCCTCGGCCCCGCCCACCGCGAAGCCCACCGGCCCCGCGTCGGGGACCGCCCCCGCATCCCCGACCGGCACCCCCCGGGAGCCGTCCTCCGAGCCGCCGTCCGAGCCGTCCTCGGAGACCGCCACGGAGCCGTATCCGCCGGCCACGACCCCGGCCCCGGCCACACCCCCGCCGCCCCCCGCCACCACACCGCCCGCACCTCCGGCCAACCCCTACTAGGAGGTAGCCCCCGGCCCCCCGGCCCTCCCCGCACGGCGGGGGCCGGGGGACGCGTGGACGGCGGATCAGGCGGGCGGGCCGGCGCACACCGAGCCCGTCTCGTAGATCGTGCCGACGTCGTCGGGTTCGGGCGGCGCCGTCGGGAGCTCCGACGGCAGCGCGGTCGGTTCCTCCGCGGCCAGGACGGCCACCTCGACCGCCCCGCAGTAGCGGGTGCCCGGGCGGATCCCGGCGTCCAGCCGCTTGACGACGGTCCTGCCCACCCCCGGGACCTCGTCGGACAGGATCACCCGCAGCGTCTCCCCGCCGCCCTCGGGCCGCAGGACGAGCACGTTGCTCTTGTCATGGGCCTCGGTGTCGAGGAACGAGACCGTCACGTACGGGGCGTCCAGCTTCAGGCTCAGCAGGCGCGACGCCGCCGAGGCGGGCGTCGCGAGCCCCACCGCCAGCCCGCACGCCAGAACCGCCCCGACCGGGGCCCGCAGCCTCCGGGTCAGCCGCCTCATGGGGGATTCCCTTCGCAGACACAGGGGACGATCCGATCGTCTGCCCGGGCGCCGGCCCCGGCAAGGTGAGACCCTGGCTGCATGGACCAGCGGGGACGGACCCCGGCGGTCGACTGGCCCGCGCGGCCCGACCTGAGCCTGGCGCTAAACCGCATGGGCACCTTCGACTGGGACCTCGACAGCGGCCGCATGCACCTGGACGCCACCGCCATCGAGGTCCTCGACCTGCGCCCGGACCAGTTCGACGGCACCCCCGACGGGCTGCGCGCCCGGGTCGTCCCCGAGGACCGGGCCCGCCTGGATCACCGCGTCCGGCAGGCGCTGCACGACGGCCGCAGCCACTACGGGGCCTACTTCCGCACCCTCCGCCAGGACGGCGGCACCGCCTGGACCCACCTCCAGGGCCACGTCCTGCGCGACCCGGACGGCCGGCCGAACAGGATCATCGGGATCCTCCGCGACGCCGCCCAGGACCCCGGCGAGCCCGGCGCGGCGGGGGAGCGCGACGAGGGCCGGCGCCGGATGACCGGGGTCGTCGAGCGGACCGCCGCCATCCTCGCGCACGCCCGCACCGTCAACGACGTGACCGACATCCTCAAGGACCCCGAGGGCCTCGGCCACCTCGGCGCGGTCAGCGTCATGCTCGGCGTCGTCGACGGCGGCCGGATCCACCTGGTCGCGGAGGGGCAGCTCGGCGCGTACGTGCCCGAGATCGAGTACACCCGCATCGACGCCCGGCTGCCGATGAGCGAGGCCGTGCGTACCCTCCAGGCCGTCTACCTCTCCTCGCGGGAGGAGTTCCGCCGCCGCTACCCCGAGCTGTGGCCGTACATCGAGCCGCTGTCCGTCCGCAGCGGCGTCTACCTCCCGCTCATCGCCCAGGGCCGCCCCATCGGCGCGCTCGGCCTGCTCTACACCCGCGACGGCGACTTCACCGCCGAGGAGCGCAACCTGCTGGTGGCGCTCGGCAGCGGCATCGCGCAGAGCCTCCAGCGGGCGATCCTCTTCGAGCAGGAGCACGACCTCGCCGAGGGCCTCCAGCGGGCCATGCTGCCCCGCAGCATCCCCGAGATCGCGGGCGCGCGGATCGCCGTACGGTACCGGGCGGCCCGGATCGGACGGGACATCGGCGGCGACTGGTACGACGTCATCCCGCTCGGCGAGGGCCGCGTCGGGGTGATGATCGGGGACGTCGAGGGCCACGACACGGACGCGGCGGCCGTCATGGGCCAGCTGCGCATCGTGCTCCGCGCCTACGTCCTGGAGGGCCACACCCCCGGCACGGCCATGGCCCGCGCCTCCGCCTTCCTGCGCGACCTCGCCACCGAGCGCTTCGCCACCTGCACCTACGCCGAGGTGGACCTCAACACCGGGATGCTGCGCCTGGTCCGGGCCGGCCACCTCGACCCGGTGGTCCGGCGCGGGGACGGCAGCTGCCACCGCGTGCAGGTGGCGGGCGGGCTACCGCTCGGACTGCCCCCGGGCGAGCACCCGGAGGCCGGCTGCGGCTACCCCGTCACCAGCCTGGAGCTCCACCCCGGTGACACCCTGCTGCTCTGCACGGACGGCCTGATCGAACGGCCCGGCGGCGACGCCGAGACCGGGATGCGGGAGTTCATGGACGCGGCCTGCGAGGGCCCGGCGGACGTCGAGGAACTCGCCGACGTGCTGTGCGACCTCGTCGGCGACGTGGGCGGCGGGGACGACATGGCCCTGCTCGTGCTGCGCCGCCGCGGCACCCCCGCCCCGCGCGGCGGCGGCCCGCTGAGCCGGCACCTGGCCCCGGGCGACCCGGACGGCCCGGCCGTGGCCCGGCACCTGATCCGGGCGGCGGCCGCCGCCTGGGGCGCCCGGGAGCGGGCCGACGAGATCGAGCTGGCCGCCGATGAACTGATGACCAACGCCCTGGTGCACACCGAAGGCGGCGGACAGGTCGGCATGCGGCTGACCGCGGACGGCCGGATCCGCATCGAGGTCGAGGACTCCAGCAGCGCCCTGCCGCGCCGCCGCGAGGCGGACGACTGGGCGGTGTCGGGCCGGGGCCTGCTGCTGGTCGACCGGCTCGCGGACGGCTGGGGCGTGGAGCCGCGCGGGAACGGCAAGTGCGTGTGGTGCGAGTTCGCCGTCCCCGGGCCGGAGCGCTAGAGGTTCCAGGCCCTGGCGTGCTGCAAGGCCGTCAGCTTCTGGACGAAGACGATCGCCAGCACGGCGGCGGCGAGCGTGCACAGGTCGGCGAAGGCGCCGGAGGCGGCGGCGATCCCCAGTCCCTCGGGGGTTTCCGTGCGCTTGTAGAGCTGCTCCACGACGGCGTCGCAGACCGTGGAGGCGGTCCACACCAGCCACCAGGCCGTCACGGGCGCGGTGGAGACGCGCTGGTACGAGCCGTCGGCCGCCCGCCGCTGGCTGGCCCGCCAGGTCTGCTTCGCGATCCGGTAGGGCAGGTAGACGTTGCCGATCGGAACGAACCACGAGCCGATGGCCCAGCCGCGCGACTGGCTGAAGCCGTCGGGCCGGAAGACCTGGCCGTTCGTGCGCACCCGGTGGAACCAGACGATGAAGACCACCCCCGTCGCGAGCAGCGACAGCGTCTGGAAGGAGGCCACGATGCCGGTGAGGACGTCCGACTGCCGCAGGGCCTCGTCCCCGGCCGGGGCGGGGCCGTCGATCAGGTCCTGCGCCAGCGACCACCGGTGCAGGCCCACTCCGGCCGAGAGGAGGTTCACCAGGCCCGCCACGGACAGCAGCACGGTCAGCGCCCGCGCCAGACCCTGCGCGGCGCGCAGCACCGGGAGGTTGGGCAGGTACGGCGGTTGGCCGAGGGCCGGGGACGGCGGTGATCCGGGCGTGCCGAAGGACATGACGTGGTACCCCCCACGGGAACATCTGTACAAGGGAACATCTGCACAAGAGACGGACGCACAACGGGCCGGCAGAGCGCCGGCCCGGGCAATGGGGGAGAACATATGCCAGCCCCGGCTCCGCCGTCCACACGGCGGTACGAGGGGTACGAACGGCTGAACCCGCTGGTCCACGCGGTGCGCCCCGGTTCCGATGGTCGTACAGTATGGCGATCCTGCCGGGGTGATGAGCCTCCGCCCGCTGCTGCCCGTCCTGTTGAGCGCCCTCCTGCTGGGCCCCGCGCCCGCGTACGCCGCCGCGGGAGGCCCCGGCGACGGCATCGAGACCGCCCGGACCACCCGGCAACTCGCCCCCGGAATCCGCCTGGAGTCCTTCGACCGGCTGGAGGCCGACCGCTGGCTGCGGATCGACGAGCTGGTCGCCGACCTCGACCCGCGCGGCGGCGTACGGGCCGAGTACCTCGGGACCGGCGGCGGCACCGGCCCGGTCACCCTCGCCGAAGCCGCCGCCCGGTACCGGCCCGGCCCCGGGCGGCGCGTGGTCGCCGCCGTCAACGGCGACTTCTTCGACATCCGGAACACCGGAGCCCCCCTCGGCCCCGGCGTCGGTTCCGGCCGGCTCCTGCACTCCGCCTCGCCCGGGCCCGGCGGCGGCGCGGCCGTCGGCTTCGGCCCGGACGGCGCAGGCCGCCTCCTGCGCCTCGGCCTCGACGGGACGGTGACCCTGCCCGGCGGACGGACGTACCCGCTGGCCGGGTACAACGCCGCCAAGCCGCCCACGGAGGGCTTCGCCGCCTACACCGCCGACTGGGGCGGCACACGGCTCCCGGCCCCGGGGCCCGGCCCGGCCGTGGAGCTCCGCGACGGCAAGGTGGCCTCCACCGGCCCCGCCACCGCGGCGCGGCCCGCCCCCGGCACCACCCTGCTGACCGCCCGCGGCACCGCCCCGGCGGCCGCCCTCGCCGCCCTGCGCCCGGGGGACGCGGTGACCGTCACCGCCCGGCCGCTGCCCGCGTCGGGGCCGGCCCCGGTGACGGCGCTCGGCGGGCGCGGGACCCTGGTCGCCGACGGGAGACCGCTGGACCACGACGGCGAGGCCAACGACGCCGCCGCCCCGCGCACCGCCGTCGGGCTCTCCCGGGACGGCCGGCGGCTGACCCTGATCGCCGTCGACGGCCGCCAGCGCGACAGCGGCGGCCTGACCCTCACCGGGCTCGGCGCGCTGATGCACCGGCTCGGCGCGTACGAGGCCCTCAACCTCGACGGCGGCGGCTCCACCACGCTGCTCGCCGCCCACCCCGGCGCGGGCGCCCTCACCCTGGAGAACTCCCCCTCCGACGGGCACCAGCGCCCCGTGCCCAACGGCCTCGTCCTCACCGCCCCGGCCGGCCCCGGCCCGCTGGCCGGCTTCCGCGTCGAGCCCCTCGGCGGAGCCGCCCGGCTCTTCCCCGGCCTGACCCGCACCCTCACCGCCACCGCGTACGACACCGTCCTCGCTCCGGCCGCCGCGACCCCGCACTGGACCGCCGACCGGGGCCGGATCGGCCCGGACGGCGTCTACCGCGCCGCCCGCCCGGGCCCGGCCGTCGTCCGGGCCTCGGCCGGGAAGGCGCCGCGGGCCGCGGCCGCCGCGGATGCCGGGCGCGGGGGCCCCGAGGGGGCGCTGCGGCTCGACGTGCTCGGGCCGCTCGCCGGGGTGCGGGCCGTGCCCGCCCGCATCGGGCTCGAACGGCGCGGGGACAGCACCGGGTTCAGCCTGACCGGCTACGACGCCCAGGGGGCCGCCGCACCCGTCGAGCCCCGGGACCTGACCCTGGACTACGACCGCACCCGCTGGCGCGTCGCCGAGGACGGCCGGGGCGGCTTCACCGTCACGGCTCTCGTCCCCCGGGCCGCCGGCCGGCTGTCCGCCACCGTCAGGGCCACCGGCGCCACCACCGAACTGGCCCTCGGTGTCGGCTCGGTGACCGCGCCCCTGGCCGGCTTCGAGGACGCCGCCGCCTGGACCGGGACCGGCGCCGCCCCGGCCGAGGGCCACCCCGGCCCGGGGCTCGCCCTGGAGGCGCGCGCCGGAGCCGCGGCCGCCCCGCCCCGGCCGCTCCCCGTACCGGAGTTGACCCGCGCCCTGTCCCTGTGGGTCGGCGGGGACGGCTCGGGGGCCCGGCCCGCGGTGGAACTGGCGGGGGCCGACGGGGTACCGGTGACCCTGCGCGGGCCCGCCGCCGACTGGACCGGCTGGCGGGAGGTCAGGCTGCCGGTCCCGGCCACCGCCGAGCAGCCCCTGCGCGTCACCCGCCTCTCGGCCGCCCCGGGCGCCCGCGCCGGCCGGCTGCTCCTGGACACCCTGACCGCCACGACCGCGCCCACCGGGCCCGCCGCCCCGGTCGCCGCCCGGCCGGACCCCGTGGTGGCCACCGCCGCCCAAGTCGCCGCCCGGCCCTGGCGGTTCGCCGTCGGCGGGGCCCCGGGCGGAGACGCCGACCTGGTGCTGACGGGCGCCGAGCGGACGCCCTTCCTGCACCGCGGGGTGCGCTTCGTACCGCTCGACACCGGCCGGCGCACCCTCGACCGGGGCGCCGGACTCGCCCGGATGCGGGCCCTGCGCCAGGCCCTGGACGCCGCCGCCCGCGAGCCGGGGACGGCCGCGCTGGCCGTCGTCCTGCCGTACGCGCCGGAGGCCCTGGACCGCAAGGAGGCCGCCCTCCTGGCGCTGCGCCTCGCGGAGTTCCGCCGTACGACCGGGAAGGGGGCGGCGGTCGTCACCCCCGGCGCACCCCGCTTCACCGCCGGCCGCGACGACGGCGTACCGGCCGTCGCCGCGCCCCGCACCGGCCGGACCCTGTTCGGGGTCGACACCTCCGCGCAACCGGGCCGCGACTGGCTGTCGGCGGCCCCGCCGGCCTGACCCTGGAAACCCTAGGGGGTGTCCGCAAAGTAGCGTCGTCCGCCCGCGGGGCAGGCGGGACTTTGCGGACACCCCCTAGAGGCGCACGAGGGTGACCTCGGTGGCCTTCACGCTCGTCCAGACCGCGGCGCCGTCGGCCACGCCCAGCTCGGCCGCGGCCTCCGGGGTGATCTCCGCGACCAGGTCGGGCGCCTCCGTCGAGCCGACCAGCACCCGCAGCCGGCTGCCGACGGCGGTGACCTCGCGCACGGTGCCGGGCCAGACGTTGCGGGGGCTGCCGCCGGGCCGGTCCCGGTGCACGGACACCGCCTCCGGGGCGATGATCGCCAGGGCCTGCGCACCCTCGGGGAGCGTCTCGGCCACCACCAGCCGTCCGCCGCCCGCCAGGGCCAGGCCGTCGGCGGAGGCGGTACCCGCCCAGGCGTTGCGGCCCAGCATCCGGGCCACCCACGGCGAGCGGGGGTGCCGGGTGACCTCGGCGGGCGGGGCGTCCTGGAGGGTGCGCCCGTCGGCCAGGACGAGGACCCGGTCGGCCAGGGACACCGCCTCGACGGGGTCGTGCGTGACGATCAGGCAGACCCCGCCGAAGCCCGCCAGGTGCGTGCGCAGGGTGTGCCGCACGTGCGCCCGGGTGGTCTGGTCGAGGGCGGCGAGGGGCTCGTCGAGCAGCAGCAGCCGGGGGCGGGCGGCCAGTGCCCGGGCCAGGGCCACGCGCTGCGCCTGCCCGCCGGACAGCTGGGCGGGCCTGCGCTGGGCGAGGTGGCCCACGCCGAGCCGGTCGAGCCAGGCCTGCGCCTCCCGGCGGGCCTCGGCGCGCGGCACCCGGCGGGCGCGCAGCCCGTACGCGGTGTTGGCGAGGGCGCTCAGGTGCGGGAACAGGGCCCCGTCCTGCGGGACCCAGGCCACCTGGCGGCGGTGCGGGGGCAGGGCCGTGACGTCCGTGTCGCCGAGCCGGAGCTCCGCGTGGGCGCGCGGGGTCAGGCCCAGCAGGGCGCGCAGCAGGGTGGTCTTGCCCGCGCCGTTCTCGCCCACCACGGCGATGGTGGTGCCGGGTTCGGCGTCGAGGGTGAGCCGGTTGAATCCGGTGACCTCGGCGTGCAGGGGCCAGCGGCCGCTGTCGGGGGCGGCCGGCCCGCAGTCCTCGCGGGGTGCGCCGGCCGGCGCGGCCGGGGGTTCCTCGGGGCCCGTGGGCACGGCCCCGGCCGTCGTGCCGGCGGCCGGCGCGCCGGCCCAGCGGCCGCGCAGGGCGATGAGGACGCCCATGGCGATGGCGAGCAGCAGCAGCGACACCGAGGTGGCGGCTTCGGGCTTGTCCTGGAGCAGCAGGTAGACCTGGAGGGGGAGGGTCTGGGTGGTGCCGGGCAGGTTCCCGGCGAAGGTGATGGTCGCGCCGAACTCGCCCAGCGCCCGCGCCCAGGTCAGGGCCGCGCCCGCGATCAGGCCGGGGGCCACCATGGGCAGGGTGACCGTGAAGAACACCCGGACCGGCGCGGCGCCGAGGGAGGCGGCGGTCTCCTCGTAGCGCTGCCCGAGCCCGCCGAGGGCCCCCTCCAGGCTGATCACCAGGAAGGGCATGGCGACGAACGTGGCCGCGACGACGGCGCCGGAGGTGTGGAAGGGCAGGGTGACGCCGAAGGTGTTCTCCAGCCAGGGTCCGAGCAGCCCGCGCCGGCCGAACCCCAGCAGCAGGGCGACACCGCCGACGGTGGGCGGCAGCACCATCGGCAGGAGCACCAGCGAGCGGACGAAGGCCTTGCCCCTGAACTCCACCCGGGCCAGCAGCCAGGCGAGCGGCACCCCGAGCAGGAGGGAGAGGCCGAGCGCCCAGGCGGAGACCACCAGCGAGAGCCGCAGGGCCTCGACGACACCGGGGCTGGTGAGGTGGTCGGCGAGCTCGCCCCACTGGGTGCGGGTGAGGATGCCGATCAGCGGCAGCAGCAGGAACGCGACGGCGAGCAGCGCGGGGAGCGCCAGCGTCACGGGGAGCCGGGTGCGGGTGCGGGTGCGGAGTCTGCTCATGGGGTTCCTGGTCGAAGCTGCTGCGGCGGGCCGGAGGGGAGCGTAGGGAGCCTAGGGGCTGGGACGCCCGCGGTGAGGGGGCGTGCCGAAGGGGCGTGCCGAAGGGGCGTGCCGACGGGGCATGCCGAAGGGGGCTGCCCGTCCCCCCGGACCGGGCAGCCCCCTTCGGCGTGGTGTCACGGCTTCTGGAAACCGGCGTCCTGGAGGATCTTCTGCGCCTCCGGCGTGCTCAGCCAGGCCACGAACGCGGCGGCGGCCTCGGCGTTCTTGGACTGCTTGAGCGTGGCGGCCGGGTAGGAGGCGACGGCGTTCTGGTCGTCCGGGATGTCGACGGTGACGACCTTGTCGCCGGACTTGGCGGAGTCCGTCTTGTAGACGAGGCCGGCGTCGGCCTCGCCCAGCTCGACCTTGCTCAGGACGGCGCGGACGTTGGGCTCCTGGGAGACCGGCTTCACCTCGATCTTCTGGGCGTCGAGGATCTGCTTGCCGTAGCGGCCGACCGGGACCTCGGGCGCCGCGAGGACGACCTTGATCTTGGAGTCGGCGAGGTCCTTCAGCTCGTCGATCTTGAAGGGGTTGCCCTTGCCGGCGGCGATGACCAGGCGGTTCTTCGCGATGACCGTGGCGTCGTTCGTGTCGGCCCTGAGGCCGTCCATGGTCTTGGTGTCGGCGGTGACCAGCGCGTCGGCCGGGGAGCCCTGCTTGACCTGGGCGGCCAGCTCCTGCGAGCCGGCGAAGGAGAAGGTCACCTTGGTGCCCGGGTGGGACTTCTCGTAGGCCGCGCCGGCCGTCTTGAAGACGTCCGTGAGGGAGGAGGCGGCCAGCACCGTGAGGCTGGCCGGCTTGGCCCCGGCGGAGGCGGAGGCGGGCGCCGAGGCGGACGGGCCGGCGGCCGCGTCGTCCTTCTTGTCGTTGCCGCCGCAGGCGGACAGCGGGACGAGCAGGGCGGCGGTCAGCGCGGCGGCGGCCGCGCGGCGGCCGGTCGGGATCGCGTACATGGTGCTCCTCGGTCGGGTCGGCGGCCGGGCGGGTGCCGGGCCGCTCGGTGTGACCCGCGCCGTGACGGGCGGAGCGGGTGGGGGCGGGCGGTGGGTGCGCGCCGTACGGGCGCGCGGGGGTGAGCGGGGGCGGCGGGGTGCCGCGCCGGGACGGGATCAGGTGCGGTCGATGTGCACGCTGGTCGACTTCACGCGGGCGGTGGCCTGCATGCCGACCTCCAGTCCCAGTTCCTCGACGGCCTCGCGGGTCAGCAGGGAGACCAGGCGGTGGGGTCCCGCCTGGATCTCGACCTGGGCGGCCACGTCGCCGAGCGTGACGGCCGTGACGATGCCGGGGAAGGCGTTGCGCGCCGAGGAGTAGGGCTCCCCGTCCTCGGTGTGGGCGCCCTGCCCCACCTCGACGGAGAAGGCCGCGAGGTCACGGCCGTTGATCAGGCGCCGCCCCGCCTCGTCGCGATGGGTCGCGACCCGGCCGGCGTCGGCCCAGCGGCGGGCGGTGTCCGGGCTGACGCCCAGGAGACGCGCCGCCTGTCCGATGGTGTAGGACTGCATGTGCGACAAGGTAGGGGCAGGTCGGCCGCATGTGCAATTCGTTTAGCACGTTCTCTATCGCAGATGCCATGGGCCTTGTGGTATTCGCCAAAGAGCGTTGCGTCTCCGGGCCGGGGGGTGAGCCGGGAGGTCGATAGGCTCGGCGCATGGCTGATACGAAGAGCACGGACGGAGCGGTCGGCCCGGGTCCGGTGGAAGCGGGTACCGCGCGGGTGGACGCCTGGATCTGGTCGGTGCGGCTGACCAAGACCCGGTCCGTCGCGGCGACCGCCTGCCGGGCGGGACACGTCAAGGTCAACGGGGAGCGCGCGAAGCCGGCGCAGCAGGTGAAGGCCGGGGACGAGGTACGGCTGTTCCACGCGGGGCGGGAGCGCGTCGTGGTGGTGCGCAAGCCCGTGACGAAGCGGGTGGGCGCGCCGGTGGCGGCGGAGTGCTTCATCGACAACAGCCCGCCGGCGCCGACGCCCGTGGAGGCGGCCGTGGTGGGCATCCGGGACCGGGGGGCGGGACGGCCCACCAAGCGGGAGCGGCGGGAGTTCGACACCCTCCGGGGGCGGTAGCCGGACCGGCCGCGCCCGGGTGCCGCGCCCCGGGCCGCCGGTCGTCCGCGCGGCGGGATCCGTCAGGCCTTGCGGTAGTCGTAGGCCTCCCCGGCCGCCGCCGCGACGGCCTCCACGGCGGCGCCCGCCGAGGCGGCCACCACCGCTGCCACCGCGCCCTCCAGGAACGGGGCGTCCACCAGGACGGAGTGCGGCGGGAGGTCGCCGTCCTCCAGCAGCGCCTTCACCGTCAGGACGGAGCTGCCCAGGTCCGCCAGCAGGGCGACCCCGGCCCCCTGGTCCACCGACGCCGCCGCCGCGAGGATCAGCTCCGCGCTCGTGCCCAGGCCCCCGTCGGGGCTGCCGCCCGCCGGGGCCACCGGGGCCACCGCTCCGCCCGCCGCCAGCCCGCGGGCCAGCTGGGCGACCGATTCCGCGACCTGGGCGCTGTGCGACACCAGGACGATCCCGACCGCCGTCATGCGCCGCTCCCCTCCGCCGTCTCCGCCAGGGCGGCCAGGAGGAGCGCCGAGGAGGTGGCGCCCGGGTCCTGGTGGCCGACGCTGCGCTCGCCGAGGTAGCTGGCCCGGCCCTTGCGGGCCAGTATCGGCACCGTCGCCAGGGCGCCCGCCTCGGCCGCCGCCCCGGCCGCCGCGTAGGACGTGCCCAGCGCCGCCACGCCGGGGACCAGCGCGTCCAGCATCGTCTTGTCGCCCGGCGCCGCCCCGCCCAGCTGGGCCACCGCGTCCACGCCCGCCTCCAGGGCCCGGTGCAGCGCGGCGTCCGGGACCTCCGGGTCCTCCCCGAGCTCCTTGCCCGTGCGGCGCAGCAGCGTGCCGTACAGGGGCCCGGACGCCCCGCCGACGGTGGAGATCAGCGTGCGGCCCGCGAGCTGGAGGAGGGCGCCGGGAGCCGTCGCGGGGTCCGCCCCGGCGAGGGCGGCCCGCACGGCCGTGAAGCCCCGCAGGAGGTTGGCGCCGTGGTCGGCGTCGCCGATGGGGGAGTCGAGCTCGGTCAGCCGGTCCGCCTCCCGTTCCACCGCGGCCGCGGCGGCCTCCAGCCAGCGTCGGAAGAAGTCTGCGTCACGCATCCGGAATCCTCTCGTCCATCGCCCTGCCTCCCGCTTCCTCAGCGGCCCCAGCGCAGCGCCGGGGTCTGCACCGGGGCGTCCCAGAGCCGCAGCAGCTCCTCGTCGGCCCGGCACAGCGTCACCGAACAGCCCGCCATGTCCAGGGAGGTGACGTAGTTGCCGACCAGGGCGCGGGCCACCGGGACGCCGCGCGCCTCCAGTACCCGGGCCACCTCCGCGTGGAACCCGTACAGCTCCAGCAGCGGGGTCGCGCCCATCCCGTTGACCAGGGCCAGGACGGGGCCGTCCGCCGGAACGCCGGTCTCCGCGAGGCCGTCCAGTACGGCGCCCACCGCCACGTCCGCGATCTCCCGCGCGGTCATCATGGCCCGCCGCTCCCGGCCCGGCTCGCCGTGGATGCCGATGCCCAGCTCCAGTTCGCCGGCGGGGAGTTCGAAGGTGGGGCTGCCCTTCGCGGGGGTGGTGCAGGCGCTGAGCGCGACGCCGAAGCTGCGCGAGCTCTCGTTCACCCGGCGGGCCAGGGCCGCGACCCGCTCCAGCGGCGCCCCCTCCTCGGCGGCCGCCCCGGCGATCTTCTCCACGAACAGGGTGGCGCCCGTACCGCGCCGCCCGGCCGTGTACAGGCTGTCCGTGACGGCGACGTCGTCGTTCACGAGGACGCGCTCCACCCGCAGCCCGTCCTCCTCGGCGAGCTCGGCCGCCATCTGGAAGTTGAGGACGTCCCCGGTGTAGTTCTTGACGATGAACAGGACGCCCTGCCCGGAGTCCACGCTGCCCGCCGCGTGCAGCATCTGGTTCGGCACGGGGCTGGTGAACACCTCTCCGGGGCAGGCGGCCGAGAGCATCCCGTAGCCGACGAACCCGCCGTGCAGGGGCTCGTGGCCGGAGCCGCCGCCGGAGACCAGGCCGACCCGGCCGCCGGACTTCGCGTCCCGCCGCACCACCACCCGCCGCTCCACGTCGACGTCGAGGTCGGGGTGCGCGGCGGCCATTCCGTGCAGCGCGTCGGCGACGACGGTGTCCGCGGAGTTGATGAGCATCCTCAAAACTGCCTCCCAGGTGGCGCGGCCGTCCGGCCCCGTTGGCGGCCGGGGCTTCGAAGTCAACCACGGCCGGGCGCCGGATCAGGGGAGGAACGGCGAAGCGGGACGCGGGTCAGTCGCCCCGCTCCCGCAGCCGGCGGCTGACCTCGCCGAGGCCGTCGGCCAGCACGTCCAGCTGCTCGGGGGTGAGGACGTCGACGAGCGCCGCGCGGACCGCCGTCACATGGCCGGGTGCCGCCGCCTCCAGCCGGGCCCGGCCCGCGTCCGTGAGGACGGCGAAGACCCCGCGCACGTCGGAGGGGCAGCTGCGGCGCCGGACCAGCCCGGCCTTCTCCATCTGGGTGACCTGGTAGGTCAGCCCGCTCTTGGAGTTGACCAGCCCGTTGGCCAGTTCCGTCATGCGCAGTTCGCCCTCGGGTGCGGCGGCGAGCCGCACGAGGATCTCGTACTGGGGGTGGGAGAGTCCGGAGTCGTCCTTGAGCTGCTGGTCGAGATGCCGGTTCACCAGGGCGGAAGCGGCCAGGAAGCCCCTCCAGGCCCGCATCTCGCGCTCGTCGAGCCATCTCGTTCCGTCCATGCCGCCAGGGTACACGAGTTGTTCGAATTTGAATCAATGGCTAGTCTCGGTGGCGGCGGTTCGAATTTGAACAACCTGCTCCTCGAACCACTCCCGGGCCGCCCCGACCGGAAGGAACTCCCCATGACCAGCGCCTCCGCCACCGCGACGAAGGCCCCGGCCACGGCACCGGCCGTCTCCGCCACCCCCGCCACCTCCACCGCCGGCCGTGACGCCGGCCTGCTCCTCCTGCGCCTCGTCCTCGGCCTGACCGTGGCCGCCCACGGCACCCAGAAGCTCTTCGGCTGGTTCGGCGGCGGCGGGATCGGCGGCACCGGCGGGTTCTTCACCTCCGTCGGCTACCCGGCCGGCGACGCCATGGCCGCCCTCGCCGGCCTGACCGAGACCGCCGGCGGCCTCGGCCTCGCCGCCGGCCTGCTCACCCCGCTCGCCGGGGCCGCCGTCACCGGCACGATGATCAACGCCCTCGCCGTCCACGGCGCGGGGGCCTTCTTCGCCCCGAAGGGCATGGAGTACGAACTCCTCCTCGCGGCGGCCGCCGCCGCCCTCACCCTCACCGGCCCCGGCCGCCACGCCCTGGACCGCGTCCTGCCGCTCCCCGCGCTGCGCGACCCCCGCCCCGCCCTCGGCGCGGCGGCCCTCGCCCTCGGCGTGGTGCTCGCCGGCGTCACCCTCCTCGTACGGGGCTGACCGCCCGGCCGTCCCCGCCCCGGCGGCGGGGACGGCCCGCACCGCCCCGTCCCGGCGACTGATTGGCCCGGGGAAATCGGGGGAACAGCGGAGGAATGACACAACCCATCGAAGACTACGCACTCATCGGCGACCTCATGACCAGCGCACTGGTCGGCCGTGACGGGTCCATCGACTGGCTGTGCCTGCCCCGCTTCGACTCCGCCGCCTGCTTCGCCGCCCTCCTCGGCGACGAGGAGAACGGCCACTGGAGGATCGCCCCGGCCGGCGCCGCCGAGGGCGAGCGGTGCACCCGCAGGGCCTACACCGATGCCTCGCTGGTCCTGGAGTCCGTCTGGGAGACCGACGAGGGCACCGTCAAGGTCACCGACTTCATGCCGCAGCGCGACATCGCCCCCGACGTCATGCGCATCGTCGAGGGCGTCTCCGGCCGGGTCACCGTCCGCAGCACCCTGCGCCTGCGCTTCGACTACGGCCACGTCGTCCCCTGGGTCCGGCGCAGCGAGGGCGACCGGGTCGCCATCGCCGGACCGGACTCGGTCTGGTTCCGCAGCGAGCCCGCCGTCCGCACCTGGGGCGAGGGCAACAGCACCCGCTCCGAGTTCACCGTCGGCCCCGGCGAGAAGGTCGCCTTCGTCCTGACCTGGCACCCCTCGCACGAACCGCGCCCCGACCGCGTCGACCCGTACGAGGCCCTGGAGCAGAGCCTCGCCGACTGGCGGGACTGGTCCGCCCAGTGCCGCTACCAGGGCCCCTACGCGGAGGCCGTCACCCGCTCCCTGATCACCCTCAAGGCCCTGACCTACGCCCCCACCGGCGGGATCGCCGCCGCGGCCACCACCTCCCTGCCCGAGGAGCTCGGCGGCGTCCGCAACTGGGACTACCGCTACTGCTGGCTGCGCGACGCCACCCTCACCCTCGGCGCGCTCCTGACCACCGGCTTCCTCGACGAGGCCCGCGCCTGGCGCGGCTGGCTCCTGCGCGCCGTCGCCGGCGACCCGGCCGACCTCCAGATCATGTACGGGATCGGCGGCGAGCGCCGCATCCCCGAGATGGAACTGCCCTGGCTGCGCGGGTACGCCGGCTCCGCGCCGGTCCGCGTGGGCAACGCCGCCGTCGACCAGCTCCAGCTGGACGTCTACGGCGAGGTGCTCGACTCCCTGTACCTCGCCCGCTCCACCGGGCTGGCCTCGGAACGGCACGCCTGGAAGATCCAGCTCGCCCTGCTCGACTTCCTGGAGCGCAACTGGCGCCGGCCCGACGAGGGGCTGTGGGAGGTGCGCGGACCGCGCCGCCACTTCACCCACTCCAAGGTGATGGCCTGGGTGGCCGCCGACCGGGCCGTGCGGACCCTGGAGGCCGCCCCCCAGATGCCCGGCGACGTGGAACGCTGGCGGGCCATGCGCGACGAGGTCCACCGCGACGTCTGCGAGCACGGCTACGACCCCGAGCGGGGCACCTTCACCCAGTACTACGGCTCGCGCGAACTGGACGCGGCGACCCTGCTCATCCCGCGCGTCGGCTTCCTGCCGCCCGAGGACCCGCGCGTCATCGGCACCGTCGACGCCGTCCGGGCCGAGCTGGGCAGCAGCGGCCTGGTCCGCCGCTACAGCACCGAAGGCCCCTCCGTCGACGGGCTGCCCGGTGACGAAGGGGCCTTCCTGGCCTGCTCCTTCTGGCTCGCGGACGCCCTCCACCTCACCGGCCGGCCCAAGGAGGCCCGCGAGCTCTTCGAACGCCTGCTGGCCGTGCGCAACGACGTGGGCCTGCTCGCCGAGGAGTACGACCCCGCGAGCGGGCGCCAGCTCGGCAACTTCCCCCAGGCCTTCAGCCACATCGGCCTGGTGAACACCGCCCTGACCCTCGGCGCGGGCGGCGACTGACCCCGGGAACGCCCGTGGGGCCGCCGCAGGGTGCGGCGGCCCCACGGGGCGCGGGTCCGGGCGGCCGGCTACGCCTCCGCCGGCTCCTCGGTGTCCTCCGGGATGCTGACCAGCCAGCGCGTGTCCTTGCGCGGCCGCAGGTACAGCGCCCAGTACAGGGTCGCGACGGCGGTGATGCCGCCGGTCCACAGCAGGTACTCGGTCTCCTGCTGGGTCAGGATGTACGCCAGGACGGCGATCAGCGCGATCGGCACCGCCGGCCACAGCGGCATCCGCCAGGCCGACGCCTCGCGGTGCGCCCCGCGCCGGCTGAACAGCGCGGCCACCGCGACCAGCAGGTACATGCCGGTCACCGACACGCCGGTCACGCCGTACAGGGTGTCCAGGTTGACGAAGCACATCGCCGCGCCCGGCAGGCCGACCAGCAGGGTGGCCACCCACGGGGAGCCGAAACGGCCCAGGCGGGACAGGCCGCGGTTGACCGGCTCGGGCCAGGCCTTGTCGCGGGCGGAGGCGAAGAGCACCCGGGAGTTCTGGATGACCATGACGATGCCGGCGTTGATGATCGCGAGGGCCACGCAGAGGCTCACGAAGGTGCCGACGGCCGAGTTCGACCAGGCGGTGACCATCGCGCCGAGGTCGCCGGAGGCCAGCGCGTCCAGGTCCGGGGCGCCCATGGTGATGGCGATGACCGGGACCAGGATGACGGCGGTGGAGATGGCGAGCGTCGCCAGCACGGTCCGCGGGACGTTGCGGCGCGGCTTCTCCAGCTCCTCGGAGAGGTACACGGCCGTCGAGAAGCCCTGGGTGATGAACAGCGCGATCGCCAGTCCGGAGACCACCATCATCGCCGTCACCGTGGAGGTGCCGCCGCCCTCGGCGGCCACCGTGCCGTGCACCAGGGCGTCGGCGCCCCGCTCGCTGTGCGCGAAGCCCAGCACGGCCACCAGCGCCGCCGCGACGACCTCCAGGACCAGGAAGATGCCCGTGATCCAGGCGTTGGCCCGCAGGTCCAGCAGACCGGCGAGGGTCGCGAGCAGCATGACCGCGCCGCCGGCGACCGGGGCCGGAATGTGCACCACCGGGGCGAGGTAGTCGGCCGTGCCCATGGCGATCACCGGGGGCACGATCATCACCACGAGCAGGGACAGCACGAACACCAGCCAGCCCGCGAGCCGGCCCGCGAGGGTGGAGACCATGGCGTACTCGCCGCCCGCGCTGGGGATCAGGGTGCCGAGCTCGGAGTAACAGAACGCCACGCCGATACAGAGCAGCGAGCCGATCGCGATGGTCAGCGCGGTCCAGGTACCGAGGCTGGAGAAGAGATCGGGCACGACGACGAACAGGGTCGAGGCGGGCGTCACGCACGACAGCGTGAGCAGGGTCCCGCCGACGACGCCGATGGAGCGCTTGAGCTTCTGGGGGACGGGCCCGGTGGCGGGGGCGAGCGCCTGGGGAGCGCTGAGCGTTTCAGTCATCGGTGCGGGATTCCGATCGGCAGTTGCGAAGAAAAGAAGGGTGCGGGAGCGGTATCGCCTCCGAGGCGGTGGTGGGCACTTCCGTTGGTGTGGCTCCCGGGCCGATATGGAAACTCGACGACATCCGCAGGTCAAGAGCTGTCCATGTACGGATTCCATCGTCCGGCGCAAGCCCGACACGCCGTCATGGCATTAAGGCCGTGTAAACAACGGCCCGGTACGGGGTGCGGGAACCGCACGGAGATCCGGATGAATTTCCTTCCGCTTTGCCCTGCGTCAGCGCCGGGACGCCAAGAGGAGGGCGATGTCGTCCGGACGGTCGGCCTGGCCGTCCGACTCGGCCACCAGCCGGTCCGCGGTCTCCGTCAGCGGTGCCGGACGGGCCCCCGCCAGGGCGGACCGCAGCCGCTCGACGCCCTCGTCGATGTCCGCGCCCGGAACCTCGACGAGCCCGTCGGTGTACAGGGCCAGCACCGCGCCCGGCTCCAGCAGCAGTTCCGTTTCCGGGTAGTCGGCCCCAGGGTCGACGCCGAGGACCACCCCGCCCGCCAGGTCCAGTACCTCGGCGCGGCCGTCCGGGCGGCGCAGCAGCGGCTGCGGATGCCCCGCCCGGGCGGCCAGGGCGCGGCCCGACTCCGGGTCGAGCAGGACGTAGCAGCAGCTGGCGAACTGCCCCGGGTCCAGGTCGATCAGCAGCCGGTTGGTGCCCCGCACCACCTGCTCCGGGGTGCTGCCGCCGATGGTGAAGGCCCGTACGGCACTGCGCAGCTGGCCCATGGTCGCGGCGGCCGCCACCCCGTGCCCCTGCACGTCCCCGATCACCAGCGCCAGCCGGCCCGAGGCCGCCTCGATGACGTCGTACCAGTCGCCGCCCACGTCCATCCCCGCCGAACCCGGCAGGTACCGGCCCACCGTCGCCACGCGGCCCGCCAGCGGCAGCCGGTGCGGCAGCAGCGCCGCCTGGAGCCCCCTGGCCAGCGCCGCCTCGTTCTCGTAGCGCCGCGCCCGGGCCAGGGCCTGCGCGATCAGCCCGGCCAGCGCGGTGAGGACCGTACGCTCCTCCTGGCCGAACCCGCGCGGCGCGTCGAAGCCGAGGATGCACGAGCCCACCGGGCGGCCCGAGGCGATCAGCGGGAGGAAGGCCCGGGCGCCGACGTCGGCGTCCAGCGGGATCCCCGGATAGGCCGACGCCAGGTGCTGCATCGACTCGAAGAACAGCGGCCGCCCGGAGGTCAGCGTCTCCACGCCCGGCAGCCGCACGTCCAGGGAGACCCCGTCGAACCGGTCCAGGAACCCCTTGGGGAAACCGGTCTCCCAGGCGAGGTGCAGGTGCCGCTCGTCCAGCAGGTAGATCGCCAGCTGACGGCCCCCGAACGCGGGCAGCAGCTCCTCGGTGACCACCGCCGACACCTGGCGGGCCGTCATCGCCTCGGTCAGCGCGATCGCCAGCGCCACCGGCCGGTACAGCGCCGAGGCCCGAGCGGCCGGAGCCCCGGGCCCGGCCCCCGGCCGGGCCGCCGCACCGGGCGCGTACACGGGCCGCTCGGCCGCCTCCAGGACCACCGTCACCCCCGCCGGCCCCGGATACAGGCCCACCGACAGCGCCTTCGGATCCGCGCCCGCCCCGGCCCGGGCGTCGAAGAACACCGGCTCACCGGAGAGGAAGGCCCCCCGGAAGTGGTCCTCGTACGCCGGGTGCTCCAGCCACGGCAGCGCCTCCCACAGCGGCCGCCCCACCAGGCGCCCCGCCGACAGCCCGAGCAGCTGCCCGGCAGCGGCACTGGCGAACCCGACGACCCCTTGCCGGTCCACCGACAGCACCCCCTGCACCAGCCGGTCCACGGCCTCCCCCGCGCCCCCGCCCGGCACGGGCCACGGCACGCACAGCGGGTCCCCGTCCCAGCGCACCGGATCCCCGGCCGCCGCCAGCCCCGCCAGCTCCCGCGCCAGCCCCTCGGCGGCCTCCCGCATCAGCCGCCGCTCCCCGGCGTCCACCGCGGCCGTCGCGGGACGCACCACCAGCAGCACCCCGAACCGCTGCGGCCCGGCGGCCACCGGTTCGTACAGCGACCCGAACGGGAACGGCAGCCCCGCCATCAGCTGGGGGAAGCGCCGCATGGCGGCCTCCCCGTCCGCCAGGTGTACGGCCTGGCCGGTCCGGAAGGCCTCCGCCACCGGGTACGGGCGGTTCACCTGGATCCGCCACCAGGGCCGGAACAACCGCCCCGGCAGACCCGTCACCGCCGCCATCCGCAGCAGCCCTTCGGTCTCCGAACGCAGGTAGACGCCGCCCGCCCAGCCGCCGAGCGCCCGCACGGCAGCCACCGTCGCCCGCGCGAGCACCCGGCCCGCGGCGTCGGACGCCGGGCCGCCGCCGCCCGGTCTCGCCGTCATACGGTCAGGATGCTCCCTGGCCCCCGGGCGCTGCACTCCGGCGGCCCCCCGCCCCGCGGAGTCCGGACGCCACCACCGCCGAGGCGACCGGCAGCACCGCCGCCACCGCGCGCGGCGCCGCCCCCCTGGCGGGGGTGAGGTCCGCCGCCGGGCACGCACTGACCCGAACGCCTCCCCCGTACGGGGGACGCACCGGCCCCCGCTGCCGTCCCCCGCGCCCCCGCCGGGGAGGCATGGGCGCATGCATGACGACACCTCCGGCCACCCCGCGCCCCGGGCCGCCTTCACCGCGGCCGACGCCCACACCCTGCGCACCGCGCTCGACGCCCTCGGCGGAGTCCGCGACCTCGACACCCTCGACGTGGCCTGCGGACACGGCGCCACCGCCGCGCTGCTCGCGCGCGGCGGCGCCCGGCGCACCGTCGGCGTCGACAGCTGCCCCGACCGGGTCCGCCGGGCCCGCGAGCGGCAGAGCGGCGGCCGGGACGGGCGGGGCCCCGCCGTCGAGTACGTCGTCGCCGACGCCGCCGACATGCCCCCGCTCGGCCCCTTCGACCTGGTCACCGCCGTCTACCTGTTCAACCACGCCGCGGACCGGGCCGCCCTGCACGCCATGTTCCGCGGCATCCGCGCCAACATGCGCCCCGGCGGCAGGCTGCTCTCCCTCGTCCGCAACCCCGGCGCCTACCCCCGCGTCGACTGGTCCCCGTACGGCATGCGCATCCTCGACCGGGTGCCCGACGGCGACGCGCCGCTGCTCAAGGCCCAGTTCCTGACCGAACCCCCGGTCCACTTCGAGTACCGGGAATGGGCGCACGCCGACTTCGCCGAGGCCGCCGTCGACGCCGGCTTCTCCACCGTCGCCTGGCAGCCCAGCCGCACCCCGCCCCCCGACGCGGCGCGCGACGAGGCGTACTGGACCGCCTACCGCGCCGCGCCGGTCAGCTCCCTGATGACCTGCACGGCGTAGGGCCCCGGACCCCCGTGGCCCGGGCTCACTCCTCGTCGGCCGTCGCCCGCACCAGCTCCACGATCCGGTCCCGGGCCGCCCGCCCCTCCGGGACCGGCAGCAGCGGGTACCCGTGCGGCATGCCCGGCTCCTCGTGCCACTCCACCTGCGCCCCGGCCGCCCGCGCCCGGCGCAGCAGCTCCCGGCTGTCCGTGGTCAGCACGTCCCGGGTCCCGGTGAACACCGTCAGCGGCGCCAGCCCCGCGAACGACCCGTGCAGCGGGCTCACCCGCGGATCGTCCGCCGTCAGCGTGCCCGCGTACAGCCGGCCCGCCTCCGCCAGCCCCGGCCGGGCCAGCACCGGGTCGGCGGCCTCGATCTCCGCCTGGCCGGGGTGGCTCATGCTCACGTCCAGCCAGGGCGAGATCAGCACGATCCGCGACGGCTGCGCCCCGGTCCGCTCGCGCAGCCGCTGCGCCGCGGCCAGCGCCATCCCCGCCCCGGCCGAGTCGCCGAGCAGCACCGTCCCGCCCGCGCCGCCGCTCTCGATCAGGCCGCTCAGCAGGTCCGCGGCCACCGGCACCGTCCGGTCCGCCGTCCCGCGCGGAGCCAGCACGTACGCCGGCACCACCACCCGGGCGCGGGCCCGTGTCACCAGGGTCCGGATCAGCGACCAGTGCGGCCGCACCAGCTCGTTGATGAACGCCCCGCCGTGCACGTACAGCACCCGCGCCACGGGCTCCTCCCCGAGCGGGGAGACGTCGTACACGGGCCAGGCGCCGACGAAGGTCCGCGACACCTCCGCGACCCGCCCCAGCGAACGCGGCGGCAGGTGCGAGGCGGGCCTGCGGGCCGCCTGCGCCACCGTCGCCCGGACCGCCTCGGCGGTGGCGAACCGTCTTCGGCGGCCCGTCGCGACCAGTGCGGCCGACAACGCCCTGCTGCGCAGACTCGGCACGCCCCTCACCTCCCCTTTCACCCCGGCCCCGGACCGCCGCGGCGGTCCCGGCCCGGGCCCTACCCCGTTCCAGGGAGGAGCATAGGCGTGAAGCTGCGCTGTCGACCCGCTTAAGAAAGTCTCGATGGACTGATCACCGCACCGATCGGCAGATTGGTGCCCGTCACCACGCCGCTCGCGCACCAGCGGGCCCGGCGGCCCCTCCTTCCGCACGCCTGGAGCCACCCCCATGAAGGCACTCGTCAAGCACAAAGCCGAACCCGGGCTGTGGCTCATGGACGTCCCCGAGCCGGAGTACGGCCCCGGTGACGTGCTGATCAAGGTGCTGCGCACCGGTATCTGCGGGACCGACCTGCACATCCGCGCCTGGGACGGCTGGGCCCAGGGCGCCGTCAAGACCCCGCTCGTCCTCGGCCACGAGTTCGTCGGCGAGGTCGCCGCGCTCGGCGCCGACGTCCGCGACATCGAGGTCGGCGCCCTGGTCAGCGGCGAGGGCCACCTGGTGTGCGGCAAGTGCCGCAACTGCCTGGCCGGCCGCCGCCACCTGTGCCGCTCCACCATCGGGCTCGGTGTCGGACGCGACGGGGCCTTCGCCGAGTACGTGGTCCTGCCCGCGCAGAACGTCTGGGTGCACCGCACCCAGGTCGACCTGGACGTCGCCGCCATCTTCGACCCCTTCGGCAACGCCGTGCACACCGCGCTCTCCTTCCCGCTGGTCGGCGAGGACGTGCTGATCACCGGCGCGGGCCCGATCGGCATCATGGCGGCCGCCGTCGCCAAGCACGCCGGCGCGCGCAACGTGGTCATCACCGACGTCAGCCCCGAGCGCCTGGAGATCGCCCGCAAGGCGGGCGCCACCCTCGCCGTGAACGTCGCCGAGTCCTCCATCGCCGAGGCGCAGACCCGCCTGGGCCTGCGCGAGGGCTTCGACGTCGGCCTGGAGATGTCCGGCCGCGGTGAGGCGATGCGCGACATGATCGACAACATGACGCACGGCGGCAGGATCGCGATGCTGGGCCTGCCGGCGCAGGAGTTCCCGGTCGACTGGGCCAAGGTCGTCACCTCGATGATCACCATCAAGGGCATCTACGGCCGTGAGATGTTCGAGACCTGGTACGCGATGACCGTGCTGCTGGAGGGCGGGCTCGACCTGACCCCCGTCATCACCGGCCGCTACGCGCACACCGACTTCCAGGCCGCCTTCGACGAGGCCGCCACCGCCCGCAGCGGCAAGATCATCCTGGACTGGACGAAGTAACCCCGGCGGCGGGTGCAGGCTCCTCACGGCGCCAGCCGGTGCCCGCCGGGCAGCCCGCGCCGGCGCCCGCCAGGGCCCGCCCGGGCAGGCCCCGGGGCGGCACCTCCGCCGTCCCTCGCCGGACGCCGCCGCGCTCCTGCCCGCCCGCCGCCGCGCGTGTCGCGGCGGTGCGGGCCGGGCAGCCACCAGACCATCTCCCTCGGGCCGGGCCCCGCACACCCTCCCCCCTCCGCGGGGCCCGGCCCCTCCCACCGTCCGCCGGACGGCATACCGCACAAGGAGAACCGACCATGTTCGAGTCCGTCCGCGAGGACCTCCGAGCCACCCTCGCCGAGATCCGCGCCGCCGGCCTGCACAAGCCCGAGCGCGTCATCGGCACCCCGCAGAGCGCCGCCGTCGCGGTCACCGCGGGCGGCGCCCCCGGCGAGGTCCTGAACTTCTGCGCCAACAACTACCTCGGCCTCGCCGACCACCCCGAGGTCGTCGCCGCCGCCAAGGACGCCCTCGACCGCTGGGGCTACGGCATGGCCTCGGTCCGCTTCATCTGCGGCACCCAGGAGGTCCACAAGGAGCTGGAGGCCCGCCTGTCGGCCTTCCTCGGCCAGGAGGACACGATCCTCTACTCCTCCTGCTTCGACGCCAACGGCGGCGTCTTCGAGACCCTCCTCGGCGCCGAGGACGCGGTGATCTCCGACGCCCTCAACCACGCCTCCATCATCGACGGCATCCGCCTCTCCAAGGCCCGCCGCTTCCGCTACGCCAACCGCGACATGGCGGACCTGGAAGCCCAGCTCAAGACCGCCACCGAGGGGGGCGCCCGCCGCAAGCTCATCGTCACCGACGGCGTCTTCTCCATGGACGGCTACGTCGCCCCGCTCGACGAGATCTGCGACCTCGCCGACCGCTACGACGCCATGGTCATGGTCGACGACTCCCACGCCGTCGGCTTCGTCGGCCCCGGCGGCCGCGGCACCCCCGAACTGCACGGCGTCATGGACCGGATCGACATCATCACCGGCACCCTCGGCAAGGCCCTCGGCGGCGCCTCCGGCGGCTACGTCGCCGCCCGCGCCGAGATCGTCGAGCTGCTGCGCCAGCGCTCGCGCCCGTACCTCTTCTCCAACTCCCTCGCCCCGGTCATCGCCGCCGCCTCCCTGAAGGTCCTCGACCTGCTGGAGTCCGCCGGCGACCTGCGCGACCGGCTCGCGGCCAACACGAAGCTCTTCCGCACGAAGATGACCGAGGCAGGCTTCGAGATCCTGCCCGGCGACCACGCCATCGCCCCCGTCATGATCGGCGACGCCGCCGAGGCGGGCCGGATGGCCGAGCTGCTCCTGGAGCGCGGCGTGTACGTCATCGGCTTCTCGTACCCCGTCGTGCCGATGGGTCAGGCCCGCATCCGCGTCCAGCTGTCCGCGGCCCACTCGACGGCCGACGTGGAGCGCGCGGTGGCCGCCTTCGTCGACGCCCGCGCGGCGCTTTCCGCTGCTCAGGGCTGACATCATGGAGGGGTGATCGACCCCCGCCGGCTGCGCATCCTGCGGGCCGTGGCGGACCACCGTACGGTGACCGCCGCGGCCGCAGCCCTGTACCTCACCCCCTCCGCCGTCTCCCAGCAGCTCGCCGCGCTGGAGCAGGAGACCGGCCACACCCTGCTCCACCGCAGCGGCCGCGGGGTACGGCCGACCGCCGCCGGGGAGATCCTGCTCGCCCACGCCCACGAGGTGCTCGCCCAGCTGGAACGGGCCGAGGCGGAACTCGCCGCCTACGCGGGCGGGGCGGCCGGCGAGGTCACCGTGGCCGCCTTCGCGACCGGTATCGCCCAGGTGCTGGCCCCGGCCATGGCCCGTCTCGCCCGCGAGTACCCCGGCATCAGGCTCCGCGTCCGCGACGCCGAGGGCGACCAGAGCCTGCTCCAGCTGCTCGACGGGGAGGCGGACCTGGCCCTCGCGGTCGAGTACCGGGGCGCGCCCGGCGCCGACGACGGCCGCCTCTCGGTGATCCCGCTGTACGCGGAGCCCTTCGACGCGGTCCTGCCGGCGGGCCACCCCTTCGCCGATCACCCGGAGGTGTCCCTGGCGGACCTCTCCGACGCGGAGTGGGTGGGCCAGTACCCGGGCAACCCGTGCCACGACGTGACCCTACTGGCCTGCGAACTGGCGGGCTTCCAGCCCCGTTTCGTGCACCTCTCCGACGACTTCCGCGCCGTCACCGCCCTGGTCGCCGCGGGCGCCGGGGTGGCCCTGGTCCCGCGTTCGGCGCTGCGGGGCATGGACCTCCAGGAGGTCCGCGTCCGCCCGGTCACGGGCCCGGCCGCCACCCGCCGCGTCTTCGCCGCCACCCGCCGCGGCGCCGAGTCGCACCCGCTGATCGCCCCGGTCCTGTCGACCCTGTCCCGGGAAGGGGAGCGGCTCCCGGCCCACTGACCCCGCCGGCCGGGACCCCGGCCCGCGGGGCCCCGGCGCGGGTGCCGGTGCGCCGGGCCCCGCGGACGGTGGCTACGAGGCGGCCTTGCGACGGCGCACCAGGAAGACGGCTCCGGCTCCGGCCACGACCGCGGCGCCGCCGACGGCGGCGACGGCCGGGAGCGCGGAGGAGGAGCCGGTCCGGGCGAGCCGTCCGCTCACCGGGAGTTCGCCGCGGCCGCCCTGCGGGCCGGGCTGGTGGCCGGCCCCGCCCGCGCCGTCCGGGAGCCCCGGGGTACCGGGCTCGGCGGGCCTGCCCTTGGCGTCCTCGACGTCGCCGGGCTTCGCGCCGGGGGCCAGGACCGTGAAGTCGAACCGGCTGATGTCATCGAAACCGCACTGGCCGTCCTCGCCGTAGGAGTGGCCGATCGTGAAGAAGTAGCCGGTCCCGGGCGTGGCCCGGTCGCCGATCCTGATGCGCATGCGGGCGTCGGCGTACTCGCCCGGCTCCAGGCGCTTCGCCGTGGCGAACCGTTCGTGGTCCCAGACGCCCGCGCCCTCACCCTCGATGCGCTTCCACGTGCCGCCCGCCGCGTCGAACCACTCGACCGTGACGGCGAGCTGGGCCACGTCGTGCAGCTTCGGGTCGGCGGTGCCGAGGTCGAGGGAGACGTCGGTCTCCATCACCGTCGTCTTCGACACGTTGGCCACGCGGTACGTGAACTCGTGCCAGCCCGAACCCGCCACGATCTTACCGGGCAGCCCGCGCAGGGAGGTCTTGCCGCGTTCCTCCTCGGGGATGCCGGTGCAGAAGGTGGGACGGGAGTACGAGGGCGAGGGGGTGGCCCCCGGCGTGTCCGGCCGGGTGGAGGCGCCGGGCCGGGCGGACGGGGTCGGCCCGGTGGAGCCGGCGCCTCCCGTCGTGCCCCCGTCCGTCCGGCCCGGGGCCGGGGTCGGCGGGACGTGGCCGCCCGACGGGGACGGGGCCGAGGTCGACGGCACGACCCCGGGGGAGGGGGTGACCTCGTTCGCCTGGGCCGCCGGGGCCGCGAGCAGGGCCGCCGGCCCGACGGCCGCCATGACGGCGGTGGTGGCGAGGAAACGGTGCAGCTTCATGGTGTCCTTACGCTGGAGGCCGGACGGCCGGCGCGACGTTCCACCCGGCGCGGCCGCCCGTGGTCACCCAGGTGACCGGCGCCCGGTCAGGAAGGTTGTAGGGCACACCCGGTTCGCCGGCGTGATGACCCTCACAGGGGCCGCCGCCGCTCCGTCAGACCCGTACGACCTCCACGCCCGCGTCCCGGAAGGGGCGGGCGGCGGCCTCCGTGAGGGCCGTGTCGGTCACCAGGACGTGCACGGCGGAGGTGGCGCAGATACGGGCGAAGGCGCGGACGCCCAGCTTCGTGGAGTCCGCCGCGACGACCAGACGGCGCGCGCGCTCGCAGAGCAGGGCGTTGACGGCCGCCTCGTCCTCGTGGCGGGTGGCCGCGCCGTCCGCCGGGTCGAAGGCGTCCACGCCCACCACCGCCGTGTCCACGGTGAGCTGACCGAGCGTCTGCTGCGCCAGCGGACCGGTGAGTTCGTACGACTGGGGGCGGGCCACCCCGCCCGTCAGCACGATCTTGAACTGGGGCCGGATCACCAGTTCGCCCGCGATGTTCAGGGCGTTGGTCACCACCGTCAGCGCGGGGGAGCCGCCGGCCAGGTCCGGGCGGGCCGCCAGGGCGCGGGCGACCTCCGTCGTGGTGGTGCCGCCCGTCAGGCCGACCACCTCGCCCGGCGCGATCAGCGCCGCGACGGCCTCGCTGATCCGGCGCTTCTCGGCGGCCCGCCGTGAGGTGCGGTAGCGCAGGGGGAGTTCGTACGAGACCCCGTGCGGCACCGCCCCGCCGCGCGTGCGCACCAGCAACTGCTGCTCGGCCAGCTGGTCGAGGTCGCGGCGGATGGTCGCGGCGGACACGCCGAGCGCCTCGGCGGCCGGCTCCACCTCCAGCCCGTCCCGCTCCACCAGCAGGTCCAGCAGTCTCTGCCAGCGTTCCGTGCGGGTCATGGCGCCCCTCCCGTGTCGTCCGCGGATCCCTTTCCCGGCCCCGCCGTTGAGATTAGCCGAGGCCAACACCCTGTGGCTGCTTGAAGTTGCGCGAAACGGCCCGCTACCTTGCAGGAACACGCAGCAGCGCCACGCAGCAACAGCAGGTGGCAACGGCACGCGGCGCAGCACGCAGCACGCAGCACGCAGCACAGCACGCAGGAACCGCCAGGATGACGCATCCAACGCGCAGGGAGCCCGCATGAGTCACGTCGCGTACGAGTTGGCCACGCAGCCCGAAAGCTGGGAACGGGCCGCCGAACTGGCCCCGGCCCACCGGGCGGTGCTGCCGGGGCCGGGGGAGCGTACCGCGGTCGTCGGGTGCGGGACCTCGTACTACATGGCCCAGGCCGCGGCCGTCCTGCGCGAGGAGGCGGGGCAGGGGGAGACCGACGCCTTCCCCGCCTCGGAGTTCCCCCGCCACCGCCGCTACGACCGGGTGGTGGCCCTGACCCGGTCCGGGACCACCACCGAGGTGCTCGACCTGCTGGCCGGGCTGCGGGAGGCCGGGATCCCGGCCACCGCCGTCGTCGGGGACCCGGACACCCCCGTGGCCACCCTCGCCGACGCGCTGGTGACGCTCGACTTCGCCGACGAACGGTCCGTCGTCCAGACCCGCTTCGCCACCACCGCCCTCACCCTCCTGCGGGCCCACGTCGGCGCGCACACCCCGCAGGTGGTCGCCGACGGCCGCGCCGCGCTGGCCGCGCCGCTGCCCGCCGGACTGGAGGCGCGGGGGCAGTTCACCTTCCTCGGGCGGGGCTGGAGCGTGGGCCTGGCCCACGAGGCCGCGCTGAAGATGCGCGAGGCCTCGCTGTCCTGGGCGGAGGCCTACCCGGCGATGGAGTACCGGCACGGCCCGGTCAGCGTCACCGGCCCCGGCTCGGTGACCTGGTCGCTGGGCGGCACCCCCGACGGCATCGCCGAGCAGGTGCGGGGCACGGGCGCGGAATGGGTGGACGGCGCGCTGGACCCGCTCGCCGAGCTGGTCCGGGTGCACCGGCTGGCCGTCGCGGTCGCCGCCGCGCGCGGGCTGGACCCGGACGCGCCCCGCAACCTCACCCGCTCGGTGATCCTCACCAGCGGCGAGGGGGCGGTCCGATGAGCCTCGCCGCCGCCGGCGACCTCGTCGCGCAGGCGGCCGCCGCCGGCCGCGCCGTGGCCGCCTTCAACGTCATCACCCTGGAGCACGCCGAAGCCGTGGTCGAGGGGGCCGAGCGGGCCGGGCTGCCGGTGATCCTCCAACTCAGCGAGAACGCGGTGAAGTTCCGCGGCGGCGCCCTGCTGCCCATCACCCGGGCCGCGGCCGCCTGCGCGGAGGCCGCCCGGGTGCCCGTCGGGCTCCACCTCGACCACGTCAAGAGCTCCGACCTGCTGCGGCGGGCCGCCGACGCCGGGTTCGGCTCCGTGATGTACGACGCCGCGCACCTGCCCTACGCCGAGAACCTGGAGGCCACCCGGTCCGCGGCCGACTGGGCCCACGCGAACGGCCTGTGGATCGAGGCCGAGCTGGGCGAGGTCGGCGGGAAGAACGGGGAGGCCCCCCTGGACCCGCACGCGCCGGGCGCCCGCACCGATCCCGACGAGGCGCGGCGGTTCGTCGCCGACTCCGGGGTGGACGCCCTGGCCGTGGCCATCGGCAGCACCCACGCCATGACCAGCCGGACCGCCACCCTGGACCACGCCCTGCTGGCGCGGCTGGCCAAGACGGTGGACGTGCCGCTGGTGCTGCACGGTTCCTCCGGGCTGCCGGACGGGGAGCTCGCGGCGGCGGTCGCCGGGGGCATCCGCAAGGTCAACATCGGCACCGCGCTCAACGTGGCCATGACCGAGGCCATCCGCACCCACCTGACCGGCGCCGACCCGCGCCCCTACCTCACGGCCGCCCGCGCGGCGATGGCGGCGACGGCCGAGGCCATGATCGCCGCACTCGACTGACACCTCCCCGCCTCCCCACCCCCTCCGATGCCCGGCTCCGGCCGGGCGTCGGCGCGTGCGGGCCGCCCTGACCCGCCGCCCCTTCCCTATTCCTGTAACAGGTTCTACTCTGACCGCCGCCGTCCCAGCGACCGGCTGGAGCGTGAGGATCCCGGAGGGGCCGTGCACCTCGAATACACGCCCGAGCAGCAGCAGTTGCGCGCCGAGCTGCGTGCCTACTTCGCCGAGCTCGTCCCGCAGGACGTCTACGCCCGCTACGAGGACCCGGCCGCGCAGAAGCGCTTCTACCGCGAGACCATCCGCCGCCTCGGCGCGGACGGCTGGCTCGGCGTCGGCTGGCCCGAGGAGTACGGCGGCCGCGGCATGTCCGCCATGGACCAGTTCATCTTCTTCGACGAGGCCGCGCAGGCCGTCGTCCCGCTGCCGCTGATGGCGCTCAACACGGTCGGCCCGACCCTGATGCAGTTCGGCACCGACGAGCAGAAGGCGTACTTCCTCCCGAGGATCCTCTCCGGCGAGATCGACTTCGCCATCGGCTACAGCGAACCCGACGCCGGCACCGACCTCGCCGCCCTCAGGTGCAAGGCCGTCCGCGAGGGCGACGAGGAGACCGGCACCTACGTCGTGAACGGCCAGAAGATCTGGACCACCAACGGCGACACCGCCGACTGGGTCTGGCTCGCCGTCCGCACCGACCCGGACGCCCCCGCCCACAAGGGCATCACGATGCTCCTGGTCCCGACCTCCGACCCCGGCTACTCCTGCACCCTCATCAACACCCTCGCCTCGCACGACACGACCGCCAGCCACTACGAGGACATCCGCGTGCCCGCGAGCCGCCGCGTCGGCCCGGAGAACAGGGGCTGGCGCCTGATCACCAACCAGCTCAACCACGAGCGCGTCACCCTCGCCGCCCACGGCACGATGGCCGTCCGCGCCCTCCACGACGTCCAGCGCTGGGCCGCCGCCACCCGGCTCGCCGACGGCCGCCGCGTCATCGACCTGTCCTGGGTACGCGGCCGCCTGGCGCGCACCCACGCCCGCCTGGACGCGATGAAACTCCTCAACTGGCAGATGGTGAACGCCGTCCAGTCCGGCACCCTCACCCCCCAGGACGCCTCCGCCGTCAAGGTCTACGGCTCCGAGGCACGCCGGGACGCGTACGCCTGGCTGATGGAGGTGGTCGGCGCGGCGGGCGCCCTCAAGGACGGCTCGGCCGGCGCGGTCCTCCACGGCGAACTCGAACGCGGCTACCGCAGCGCCGTCATCTTCACCTTCGGTGGCGGCAACAACGAGATCCAGCGCGAGATCATCTCCTGGATCGGCCTGGGCATGCCGAGGGTCCGCCGCTGACGCCTCCCGGGAGTGCGCACGCCCTGCCCCGCCCGGGGCGGAGTCCGATCGGGAGATCAAGGGCGCGTCAAGGACCGGTGAACGAACGGAAGGAACGCGTCAAGGGGGTCCTGGGGGCGTCCGGGGCGGCAGCAGACTGGAGGGGCGACGGAGCGGAATGGCAGTTCCGCGGCGTACGGCCGAGGGCGGGGCACGAACCCCGCCCGAGGACGCGGTGACCGGCCCGTGGGGGGCCCGGATCCAGCGACCGAGCGCCATGTCACCCGTCGCGCATCACAAGAGCCGTCCGGTTCCGGTGTGGGGATACCGGAACCGGACGGCTCACGTGCGTGCCGGACGGCTCAGGCGCCGACGTCCCGGCCGCGGAAGTCCTCCAGCGTCTCCCGCCGCACCAGGATCCGTGCCGTGCCCTCGTGCACGGCGACCACCGGCGGCCGGCCGACCATGTTGTAGCCGGAGGCCATGGACAGCTGGTAGGCGCCGGCCACCGGGACGGCCAGCAGGTCGCCCGGCCGGACGTCCTCCGGCAGCTCGGCGTCGACGGCCAGGACGTCGCCCGCCTCGCAGTGCCGGCCGACGACCGTCGCCGTACGGGAGTTCGCCGGGGACCGCCGGCCGATCAGCCGGGGCGCGTAGCGGACCCCGTACAGGGCGGGCCGCGGGTTGTCGCTCATCCCGCCGTCCACGGCCACGAACACCTTCCCTCCGGAGTGCTTGACGGCGAGCACCCGGTACACGGCCACCCCCGCGGGCCCGGCGATCGCCCGACCCGGCTCCACGGTCAGCCGGGGCACCGGCAGCCCGGCCGCCGCGCAGCGGCCCGCCAGCGCGGCGCGCAGCTCCCGCGCCAGCGAGGTGAGGTCCAGGGCCGCCTCTCCGGGCCGGTAGGCGATGCCGTGCCCGCCGCCCAGGTCCAGCTCGGGCAGCACGACCCCGTGCGCCTCGCGCACCGCGGCCATCAGCTCCACCATGCGGCCCAGCGCCACGAGATAGGCGTCCACCCCGGTGATCTGCGAGCCGATGTGGCAGTGCAGGCCGACGAGTTCGAGCTGCGGCTGGCCCAGCACGCGGGCGACGGCCCGCTGGGCGCTCCCGTCGGTGGCCGACAATCCGAACTTCTGGCCCTCCGTACCGGTACGGACCTTCTCGTGCCCGCCCGCCTCCACGCCGGGGACCACCCGCACCAGCACCCGCTGGTGCCCGCCGGGGCCCACGGCCGCCGCGATACGGGCGATCTCGGAGGCACTGTCGATGACGATCCGGCCCACCCCCAGCCGCAGCGCGGAGGCGATGTCCCGAGGGGACTTGGCGTTGCCGTGCAGCACGATGCGCTCGGGCGGGAACCCCGAGGTGACGGCCAGCTCCAGCTCCCCGGCCGAGCACACGTCCAGGCCCAGCCCCTCCTCCCGCACCCAGCGGGCCATCGCGCGGGAGAGGAACGCCTTGGCGGCGTAGAGCACCTCGCCGTCGGGGAAGGCGGCCCGGTAGGTGCGGCAGCGACCACGCACCTCGCCCTCGTCCAGGACGTAGACGGGGGTGTCGAACCGCTGGGCGACCTCCGCCAGCGACACCCCGCCGACGGCCAGGCCGCCGTGCGGGAGCCGGGCCGTGGAGGCGGGCCACACACGGAGGTCGTCGGCGCCGGCCGCGGCCTCGGAGAGCACTTCGACGGTCATGACGGTCCCTCCCCCTCAGCCGGCCTCGACGGAGACCCCGGCCACCCGCGCGCCGGAGTCCGGACCCGCACCCGGTGCCGCGGCCGGCCGCCCCGCCGGGGCGGCCGCCGGCGCGGTCAGGGTCGGGTCGACGGTCAGCGCCGCCACCCCCAGCGGCGCGGCCAGCGCACGCAGCGCCGGCTCGGAGAGCCGGATCCAGGGGTGGCCCGCCCCGAGGGTGGCGGCGAGCAGCTCCGCGCGGGTGAACCCGACGGCGGTACGAGCGCCCAGCGGGGTGCGGAACAGCCGCACCGCCACCTCCCCGGCACCCGGCCGGACCGGGACGTACAGGGGTCCGGCCGGGACCCGTTCCTCGGGCTCGGGGTCGTCGTCGTACTGGAACAAACACATGGGGCCCTCCCAGGGGAACCACGGGTGACGAGCTGACGGGGCCCCGGGCGGCGGGGAGGCGGTCCGGGGCGCGCCACAGAAGTTATCCCCGGGCGGCGAGCACCGCCGACGCCCCCTGACGGGACCTTGACGCCGCCGGTCCCGGTCCTGACGGACCGCTGACGCCGACGGCCGCCCGCCCGCCCCCGGGGCCGGCCGGCATCCGGCGGTTTCGCGCCGCGCCGCGGCGAGGGCGGTCGGACCCGCGCCCGGCTGGGTAGGCTCCCCGCGGGAGGCGGGCGATGAGCGGAGCTCCGTACGAGGGCGCCGACCCGGGACTGTACGGACCCGGGTCCGTCACCTGGCAGTGCCACGGCGACCCGCTCATGTGGATCGCCGGAGTCCGGGCGCTCTACCTCCAGGCCCTCCACCCGCGCGCCGTCCGCGGGGTCATGGAGAACTCGGCCTTCGCCGAGGACGCCTGGGGGCGGCTGCTGCGCACCGCCGACTTCGTCGGCACCCTCACCTACGGCACCACCGACGCCGCCGAACGGGCCGGCGCCCACGTCCGCGCCGTCCACCGCCGGCTCTCGGCCACCGACCCGGAGACGGGGGAGCGGTTCCCGGTCGACGACCCCGAACTCCTCCTGTGGGTGCACTGCGCGCAGATCGACAGCTTCCTGCACGTACTGCGCAGGTCGGGCGTTCCGCTCACCGCCGCCCAGGCCGACCGCTATGTGGACGAGAACCGCGTCAACGCCCGCCTCGTCGGCCTCGATCCGGCCGGCGTTCCCGCCGGGACCGCACAGCTGGCCGCGTACTTCGAGCGGGTCCGTCCCCGGCTCGCCGCCGGTGCGGACGCCCGGGCCGTCGACGCGTTCCTGCGCTCACCGCCCGTTCCACCGCTGCTCGTTCCTGGCCGAAACCTGTTGTGGCGTCCACTCGCCGGACTCGCCTACGCCAGCCTTCCCGGCTGGGCGCACCAGCTGTACGGCCGGCCCGCACCGCCCTCACGCACGGTCACCCGGCGCCTGCGTCTCACGGGTCGCGTGCTGCGCACCATTCCCGCAGGTCTACGCTGGCAGCTGCCTCCAGGTCACATCTTGAGAGCGATGCGCCGACTGGGCCCCGGGAGCCGCCCCTCCGCGTACACACTGCGTAAGTCAGCGGCCATACTGGACCGGCTGGGGAGGGCGCGATACGACGACGGGCACGACGACGGGGGCGGCTTTAAGACATGGCGGAGTCCAGACTGATCCAGGGCCGGTACCGGTCACTCGATCTGATCGGGCGCGGCGGCATGGGCGAGGTGTGGCGCGCCCGCGACGAGTCGCTGGGCCGGCAGGTCGCCGTGAAGTGCCTCAAGCCGGTCGGCGCCGAACAGGACGCGCACTTCACGCAGGTCCTGCGCGAGCGCTTCCGCCGCGAGGCCCGCGTCGCGGCCTCCCTCCAGCACCGGGGCGTCACCGTCGTGCACGACTTCGGCGACGACAGCGCCGCCGGAGGCCCCCTCTACCTGGTCATGGAGCTCCTGGAGGGCCGCAACCTCAGCCAGCTGATGGAGGAGAACGAGGCGCGCCCGCTCCCCGTCGACGTGGTCCTCGACATCGCGGAGCAGATGGCCGCGGCCCTCGGCTACACCCACGACCAGGGTGTCGTCCACCGCGACCTCAAGCCGGCGAACATCATGCGGCTCACCGACGGCACCGTGAAGATCTGCGACTTCGGCATCGCCCGGCTGGCCGCCGACATCGGCTTCACCGCCAAGCTGACCGGCGGCGGCATGGCCATGGGCACCCCGCACTACATGTCGCCCGAGCAGATCGCCGGCGGCGAGGTGGACCACCGCAGCGACCTCTACTCCCTGGGCTGCGTGCTCTACGAGATCGCCACCGGGGCGCCGCCGTTCGACCTCGGCGACTCCTGGTCGGTGCTGGTCGGCCACCGCGACACCGCGCCCGTGCCGCCCCGCGACCACCGGCCCGAGCTGCCCGGGTACTTCGAGCGGATCGTGCTGGACCTGCTGGCCAAGCGCCCCGAGGACCGGCCCGGCGACGCCCGGCACCTGCACCGCCGGCTGACCGAGGCGCGCCTCGGCGCGGGCGGCGCGGGCCGCGTCCAGGCCCCGCTGCCGGCGTGGGCCGCGGGGATGACGGCCGGGCGCAAGGCCGGCATCGACGCCCGGCCGGCGAGCGGGGAGTGGGCGGTCCTCACCGGTTCCTGGACGGCGGCCCGCCGCCCGGCGGTGAGCCACCCGCTGCCGCCGGGGCACCCGTCCCCCGCCGGCCCCCCGCCCCTCTCGGGCGGCACCACCGGCCCGGCCGGCCACACCGCTGCGCACAGCCGGCCGGAAGCCGGCGGCGATCCTGTTGCGGGTGGCCGGGCGGGCGTTGACGGCGCTCCTGTTGCGGGCGGCGACCCTGTTGGGGGTGGCCGGGCGGGGGCGGGTGGCGATGCCGTCGCGGACGGTTGGCCGGGTGCGGGTGGCGACTCTGTCGCGGGTGGCCGGCCGGGGGCCGGCGGCGACCCCGTTGCGGGTGGCTGGTCGGGGGCCGGCGCTGCCGTTCAGGTGGGCCGGTCCGGGTCCGGGGGCCACCCCGTTCCGGGTGCGCAGCCGGTCGCCGGTGGTCACTCCGTGCCCGGTGGCGGGTCCGTGTCCGACGGCAGCCCCGCGCCCGGTGCCGACCCCGAGGGCGGGTACCGGGCGGCCGGCCCCGTACCGGGTACCGCGTCCGCGCCCGCGTCCGGTACCGCTTCCCTGCCCCTGTCCAGGCAGGCCGCCGCCTCCGGCGACGCCGGCGTGCACGGGTCCGGCCCCGCGGCCCTGCACGGGCCCGGCCAGGCCGCCGTCTCCGGGTCCGCACCGGCGGCCGTTCAAGGGTCCGGCCGCGCGGCCCAGCACGGGTCCGGCCACGCCGCCGTGTCCGCCTCCGGCCACGCCGTCCTGCACGGGTCCGGCCCCATGACCGGGCTCGGGTTCGACCCCGCCGCCCTCTCCGGGTCCGGCCCCGCCGCCGTCCCGGGGGCGGTCGGTGCCGCGATGCCCGGGGGCGGCGGCGCCGCGTCCTCCTCCGCGTCCGGTCAGCCCGCGCACCCCGCCGCGCCCGGGCGGGCAGCCCCGCTGTCCGCTCCGGGCTCGGGTTTCGACGCCGCTCCGGGCTCCGGCCCCGCCGTCGGGACGGCGCCGTCCGGCCACGGAGGCCCGGCCGGGGACGGTTTCGGCGCGGCCTCCGGGCCGGGCCCCGCCGTCGGGCCCGGGACCGACCCCTTCGGAGGCCCCCGGGCCGACGGGTACCCCTTCGGCGACGTCCCCTCCGGTGAGCAGCGGATCCTGCGGCCCGCCCCCGCCGAGGACCCCCGGCTCACCGGCGTCCACGGCTCGGTCGGCACGCACGCCCCGACCGACCCGGGCCGGCCCGACTCCCTCGACGCCGGGCACATCCGCGCGTTCGCCCTCAGCCGGGCCGGCCGGCCCGAGGAGGCCCTCGCCGTGTACGCCGCCGTGGCCGACGGCCGGGCGCGGGTGCTCGGCCCCGACCACGCCGACACCCTGGCCGCCCGCCAGGAGGAGGCGTACGAACTCGGACGCCTCGGCCGGCACGGCGAGGCCTACGAGATGTACCGGACGGTGCTCGCCGCCCGCATCCGCACCGCCGGCCCCCGCCACCCCGACACCCTGCGCTGCCGCCACAACCTGGCCTGCGCCCTCGGCGCCCTCGGCCGGCACGCCGAGGCCCACGAGGCCGCCGCCGCGGTCGCGGCCGACCGCACCGCCGTACTCGGCCCCGAGCACGTCGACACGCTCCTGACCCGGTACGAGGTGGGCTACGCCCTCGGCCGGCTCGGCCGCTGGAACGAGGCGCTGAGCGTCTTCCGCCACGTCGCCGCCGCCCGCGAGCGGGTCCTCGGCCGGGACCACCCCGACGCCCTCGCCGCCCGCTACGAGACCGGCATCGCGCTCGGCCGCACCGGCCGCGCCGCCGAGGCCCTCGACCTGTTCCGGGCCCTGGTCCGCGACCGCACCCGGGCCTACGGCGCGGCCGACCCCGAGACCCTGCGGGCCCGGCACGTCCTCGGCGTCAACCTCGGCCGCCTCGACCGCTGGGAGGAGGCGGTGGCCGAAGCCCGCGAGGTGGGCGCGGCCCGCGCCAAGGCCCTGGGCGCCGAGCACCCCGACACCCTGGTCAGCCGACGGGAACTCGCCGTCGGACTCGGCCGGCTCGGCCGCTGGGACCAGGCGCTGCCCGTCTACCGGGAGCTGTCCGGCATCCGCGAACGCTCCCTCGGCGACGAGCACCCGGACACCGTCCTCGCCCACGCCGACGAGGCACACTGTCTGGAGCGGCTGGGCCAGGTGTGTTACCAAGAGCCATGACCGCTGACGCAGGCTCCACGGGTTTCGCGCACGACGTGTACGACGCGGTGATCGTCGGAGGCGGCCACAACGGCCTCGTCGCCGCCGCCTACCTGGCCCGCGCGGGCCGTTCCGTCCTGGTCCTGGAACGGCTCGGGCACACCGGCGGCGCCGCCGTCTCCACCCGGCCCTTCGCCGGGGTCGACGCACGGCTCTCGCGCTACTCCTACCTGGTGTCCCTGCTCCCCGCGAAGATCGTCCGCGATCTGGGGCTGCGGTTCCGGGTGCGCCGGCGCACGGTGTCCTCGTACACGCCCTTCACCCGGGGTGGCCGCCCCGGCGGGCTGCTCGTCGGCGGCGGGGAGGACCGTACGCGGGAATCCTTCGCCCGGCTCACCGGCTCCGACCGGGAGTACGAGGCCTGGCGGGCCTTCTACGCCACCACCGGCCGGCTCGCCGAACGCGTCTTCCCCACCCTCACCGAACCCCTGCCCACCCGCGCCGAGCTGCGGGCCAGGATCGACGACGAGCAGGCCTGGCGGATGCTGTTCGAGGAGCCCCTCGGCCGGGCGGTGGAGGAGCGTTTCGCCGACGACCTGGTCCGGGGCGTGGTCCTCACCGACGCCCTGATCGGCACCTTCGCCGACGCCCACGACCTCTCCCTCGCCCAGAACCGCTGCTTCCTCTACCACGTCATCGGCGGCGGCACCGGCGACTGGGACGTGCCCGTCGGCGGCATGGGCGCGCTCACGGACGCGCTGGCCGACGCCGCCCGCGCGGGCGGCGCGGAGATCGCCACCGGGCACGAGGCGCTGCGGATCCACACCGACGGCACCTCCCCCGCCGAGGTCACCTTCCGGACGGCGACGGGCGAGGGCGCCGTCGTCGGACGCACCGTCCTGGTCAACGCCTCCCCGAGGGCGCTCGCCGAACTCCTCGGCGAGGCCCCGGACCCGGTCGTACGGGCCCCCGAAGGCGCCCAGTTCAAGGTCAACATGCTGCTGCGCCGGCTGCCCCGGCTGCGCGACACCTCGGTGGACCCCCGCGAGGCCTTCTCCGGGACCTTCCACGTCGCCGAGGGTTACGAACAGCTCCAGCGCGCCCACGCCGAGGCCGCCGCCGGTGAACTGCCCTCCGTACCGCCCTCGGAGATCTACTGCCACTCGCTGACCGACCCCACCATCCTCGGGCCGGAACTGACCGCGCAAGGCTGTCAGACCCTCACCCTGTTCGGACTGCACACGCCGGCCCGGCTGTTCGAGAAGGACAACCGGCAGACGCGCGAGGTCCTGCTGACCGCCACCCTCGCCCAACTCGACGCGCACCTCGCCGAACCGCTCACCGACTGCCTGGCCTTCGACGCCGACGGCCGGCCCTGCATCGAGGCGAAGACCCCGCTGGACCTGGAGCAGGAACTGCGCCTGCCCGGCGGCCACATCTTCCACCGCGACCTGTCCTGGCCGTACGGGGAGGCGGGGCGGTGGGGCGTGGAGACCGCGCGCCCCAACGTGCTGCTGTGCGGGGCGGGGGCGGCCCGCGGCGGCGGGGTCAGCGGGATCCCGGGCCACAACGCGGCGATGGCGCTGCTGGGGCGCTGACCCCGGCGGCGGCCGTCAGTTCTGCCGCACCGGCTCGATGACCACGATGGGGATCGCCCGGTCCGTCTTGGTCTGGTACTCGTCGTAGTCGGGCCACTCGCCGACCATCACCGGCCAGTACGCGCGGTGTTCCTCGGCGGTCGCGGTCCGCGCCGTGCCCTGCAGGACCTCGGGGCCGACCTGGATGCGGACCTCGGGGTGGGCCGTCAGGTTCCGGTACCACAGCGGGTGCTCGGGGGCGCCGCCCTTCGAGGCGACGAGCAGGTAGCGGCCGTCGGCCTCCCCGTAGATCAGGGGGGTCCGTACGGGGTTGCCGGACACCCGGCCCACGGTCGTGAGCAGCAGCGTGCGGGTGCCCCGCCACTCGTGACCCTCGGCGCCGTTCGAGTCCACGTACTGCCGCAGGTGGTCCAGCTGCCAGCTGCCCGGCTTGGGGTCGGAGGGGTGGTCCCAGTCGATGTCGCTCGTCATGTCGTTCTCCCTGAGTTCGTTCGTGTGAACGGTCGACAACCTCGACAACGAGCCTCAACGCCCCCGGGCACGTCGGGCATTCCGTTCCGCCCCCGTCCGGCCGCTACCCGGCGGCCCCCGGGAGGCTGAAGCCGTCGAACAGGTCGTCCAGGGCGCGCAGCGAGGCGCGGGCGGGGACGGCGCGGAGGGCGAGGTCGCGGGCGGCGACGGCCACCGGGTGCCCCAGGGCGGCGATCCGGCCGGCCCGGCGGGCGCGGACCCGGATGGCGTCGGTCCGGGCGAGCCGGGCCCGGGTGTAGGCGGCCAGGGCGGCCGGTACGTCCGGGCGGGTGAGCAGGTGGGCCAGCACGACGGCGTCCTCGACGGCCTGGCAGCCGCCCTGCCCGAGGTTGGGGGTCATGGCGTGCGCGGCGTCGCCGATCCAGGCGGTGCGGCCGTGGTGCAGGCGGGGGAGCGGGGCGGCCAGGTCGTACAGGTCGTGCTGGAGCACCCGGGCCGGGTCGATCCGCTCCAGCAGGGTGGGGACCGGGTGGTGCCAGGTGCCGAACCGGCGCAGGAGTTCGGAGCGGACGTCGGCGGGCCGGTGCCCCTCGGGGACGACGGCCGTCGCGTAGACGTACAGCCCGCCGTCGGCGAGCGGCACCGTGCCGAAGCGCTCGCCGCGCCCCCAGGTCTCGGCCGCCCCGATGCCCGCGGGAGCCGTCCCGGCGGGCAGGACGGTGCGCCAGGCGGTCTCGCCGCTGTAGTGCAGTCCGGGGTGGTGGGGGAAGTGGCGGCGGCGCAGCGGGCTGTGGATGCCGTCGGCGGCGACGACGGCGTCGGCGGTGAGGTCCCCGGCGGCGGTACGGACCACCGCGCGCCCGTCGCCCTCGTCCACGGCGGTGACGGCGGCCCCGTACCGCAGGGCGCCCTCGGGGAGTTCGGCGGCCAGCGCGGCGGTCAGCGCCGCCCGGTGCAGGGCCAGCGGGGGCCGGCCGTAGCGGGCGGTCAGGGCGGCGGGGTCGGCCCGGTTGAGCCAGCCGCCGCCGGGGCGGCGCACCCCCATCGCCACCGCCCCGGCGCCGCCCGGCCCGGGGGCGGGGTCGAAGCCGATGGCGTCGAAGGCGCGCAGGGCGTTGGGGGCGAGCAGGATGCCGGCGCCGACGGCGGTGGGCCCGTCCGCCCGCTCGCACACGGTGACCTTCCAGCCCTGGCGGCTCAGGGCGAGGGCGGCGGTGAGCCCGCCGATCCCGGCTCCGGCGACGACGGCGTGGCGCTGGCGTACGGGCATGGCACGGCCTCCTGCGTTCGGGAAAGCATCCCTCTACATCCGTAGAGGCTCGTTCCTCACTCTACAGCTGTAGAGTGGCTCCATGTCCACCCGGAAATCCCCCACCCCACCCGAACCGGCGGCGGCCCCGGCGGCGGACCGCCGGACGTTGATCGCGGACACCGCGATCGGCCTCGTCGCGGCCGGCGGACTGCGCGGCCTCACCCACCGCGCCGTCGACGGCGCCGCCGGGCTCCCGGCGGGCAGCACCTCGTACTACTTCCGCACCCGCACCGCCCTGATCGCCGCCTGCTACCGGCGACTGGCCGAACTGAACGTCTCCGAAGGCCCGTTGCGGCCGCCGGCCGACCGCGACTCCGCCGCCCGGGCCTTGGGCGCCCTGCTGCACCACTGGCTGACGGCGGGCCGCGAACGCCAGCTGGCCCGCTTCGAGCTCAGCCTGGAGGCGGCGCGCAACCCCGAACTGGAGCCGGACCTGCGCGAGGCGGGCCTAGCCGTCAGGGCCCGCGCGGCGGCCGTCCTGGCGGCACTGGGCGCGCGGGACCCGCAGGAGAGCGCCGAACTGCTGGCCGCCTGGACGGACGGCCTGCTCTACGACCGCCTCGCGGGCGCCCTCGCCCACGCCCGCCCGGCCCCGGACCCGGCCGAACTCACCACCACCGTCCGCCGGATGCTCGACGCCGTCCTGGACTCGGCCGTCCAGGACCCGGGTCATGATCGCTGAACTGCAGTGCGTGGCGCTGGGCCCGCCTGACCCCCTACGGGATTGGTCTGACCGGTTGGACGTTCCACCCAAGCGGGGCTTCCTGCCTGGTCGGGACGGCGTATTGCCCGGGCCGGGGGCGGCGGGCTTGGCTGGGCGGGGTCAACGGGGAGGGACGGGGACATGGCATCGCTGCTCGAAGGGTGTACGCCCTGGCCGGACGAGTTCGTCGACCACTACTGGGCGGCCGGGCACTGGCAGGGCAACACCCTGGACAACCTGCTGCGCGGCTGGGCCCTCCAGTACGGGCCGCGCACCGCGCTCGTGCACGGGGACACCCGTCTCACGTACGCGCGGCTCAACCGGCGCGTGGACCGCATGGCCGCCGGGTTCCGGGGGCGCGGGCTGCGGCCCGGGATGCGGGTGGTCGTCCAGCTGCCGGACGTGCCGGAGTTCGTGGTCACCGCGTTCGCGCTGATGCGGGCCGGGCTGGTCCCCGTGTTCTGCCCGCTCTCCGCCCGCGAGCCCGAGGTGCCCGAACTCGTGCGCACCGCCCAGGCGGTCGGCTACGTCGGCCCGTCGGTGCACGCAGGCTTCGACCACACGGCGATGGCCGCCGGCATCGCCGCCCGATGGCCGTTCCTGCGGCGGGTGTTCACCTATGAGGCGCCGGGCACCGAGTCCCCGTACGGCGGCCTCACCACCGACCCGTCGAACTGCCAGTACGCCCCGCTGGGCTCCCTCGACGCCCCGCCCGAGCCGGCGCTCCCGCTGGGCGCGGGCCAGGTGGCCTTCCTGCTGGTGTCGGGCGCCGGTGTGCTCGTCCCGCGCACGCATGACGACTTCGCCTACCAGGCGACCGCCGCCGCCCGGTCGGTCTCCCTCACGGAGGACGACGTCTACCTCACCGCACTGCCCGCCGACGCCGACCTCGCCCTCGGCGCCCCCGGCGTCATCGGCGCCCTGTCGGCCGGCGCCACCGTGGTCCTGGCCGATGTGACCGACCCCGCCGTCTGCCTCGCGACCCTCGTCCGGGAGCGGGTGACGGTCACCGCGATGACCCCGGACACCGCCCGGCGCTGGCTCGACGCCCTTCCGGCCGCCGGCCCCGCCCCTTCCGCCCTGCGCCTCGCGCAGATCGCGGGGACGCCCCCGGACCGCGCGACCGCCGAGCGGATCGGCACGGCCCTGGACTGCCGCGTCCAGCAGGTCTTCGGCACGCCCGAGGGCCTGCTCACCCTCACCCGCCCCACCGACCCCGACGACCCCGCCCTCGCCACCCACGGCCGCCCGCTCTCGCCCGACGACCAGATCCGCCTGGTCGACGCCGACGGCGCCCCCGTCCCGGACGGCACCCCCGGCGAACTCCTCGCCCGCGGCCCGCACACGATCCGCGGCTACTACCGGGCCCCCGACCACGACGCCCGCACCTTCACCCCCGACGGCTACCTCCGCACGGGCCACGTCGCCCACCGCACGACGGACGGCAACCTGGTGGTGACGGGCCGCCGCACCGGAAGGGCCTAGCTTCAGCGACCGGGCGGGGTGACGGCGAAAACGGCCCCCGTGCCGGCCCCCGCGTAGACCACCCGGTCGATCACCGCGAATTCCGGGCGGTCCTGAAGGCCGCCGCCACCGGCGGACGCGTTCAGGTCCCGGCGGGCCGCGCTCTGCCAGAGGGCCTTGCCGGTGGCGACGTCCACGCAGGTGATGCGGCCGTTGCCCGCGAGGCTGTACAGGCGGCCGTCGGCGAAGACCGGCAGGGCGGGGGAGTCGCTCCCCGTCTCCACGGTCCACGTCGGGTGGGCCGTCGCCATGTCGTAGGAGGTCAACCTGCCGTCCGCCCGGCTGAGATAGAGTCGGTCGCCCTGTACGAGGGCATTGGCCGACGGGGTGTCCTGGAGGGCGAGGCGCGTGACCCTCCCGTCCGAGACGTTTACCTGGCCCACACGGTTTCTGTTTTTGGCGTCGATCACGTCGGCCAGGAACGTGAGGGAGCTCCGATCGGCCGTGAGCGCTTCAAACGAACCTTCAAGCGTGGTGATCACCTTGCCGGTGTCCAAGGTGACGGGATCAAGGAGCGCGATGGAGGTGGTGAAGGGTCGCCAGCACCTTTCCGGTCCGTAGGTCCCTGCGCTCGATCCGGTTGCCGTTCCTCCAGAGCACCGTCGACGCCCGCACGTGGAGGTAGCCCCAGCCCGGTGAGATGGCCGCCACAGACCAGAGTTGCTTGCCCGTCTTCACGTCGAATCCCATCAGCGTGCTCTGGTCCTTGTCGGATACCAGGACCGTCTCTTGCGCGAGTTCGACGACGTGGCCGGGCTCGTGCCACATGACCTGTCCCGAGGCCTTGTCGATGCGCTCCGTGGTGTCGTTGTCGCTGCAAACGAGGACGTCGCCCGAGCTGCCGCACATGGGCCTCTGGAGCCGCCCCGGCCCTGCCGTTGCCTGCACGGCAGGTCAGTCCGTGAGCACGGAGGGTATGTAGTGGGCTGCGTAGGCCCGCAGTTGGGGGTCGGCGAGGCTGTCGTCTCCTCCCATGCCGTGTACGACGTGCCAGAGGCGGTTCTCCAGCCAGTAGCGGTGCGCGAACGCCTCGAACGACGGGGCGCACCAGTGGATCTGCGCGCGGTGTGCCTCCACGTCGACGGGCTCGTCTGTGGGATGGGCCTGTGCCTCGTCCTCGTAGTCCACCGGGGAGACCACCACGAAGGTCGGGCCGGTGGAACGGACGTAGAGGTACCAGAACAGGCAGTCCTGCTGGTCCCGCAGGAACCGGACCAGGAAGGCCCGCGGTTCGACGGGGCTGGGCAGCGGTGCGGAGATGCTGGTCCAGCAGGCGGTCACCGAGACCTCGTCGAGCAGGAGGTGGTGCGGGCTGCTGTGGAAGGCGCTGAAGTCCGACGGCAGGCTCAGACCGTGCGCGGCGAGTGCCTCCGCCGCCGCACGCAGGGGGGCGGTCCGTCCAGGCATCGGTTCACCCTGGCCCGCATCCCCGCCGAGCCAGTCGAACGCGCCGGTGTACCGGGAGGGGTCGAGCGGGGGGAGGCTGTCGTGTTCGTAGTGGTCGTAGGTGTGGGCGCCGGGCCGGTATGCCCCGAGGTCGGTGGCGTACCACCCCTCCTCGAACCCGCCCGTCGCGGACGCGGACACGTCCTGATCGTCGGCCATCTGGAACCCCCTGCTGGTGACTGTGCGTGAGTGGTTCCACTCTCGCACCCGGCACTGACAGCGGGCCGAACGAGTCTGCCGGGGGCGCCGGTCAGTCCGGGGAGCGGGTCCAGCCCTTGGGTTCGAGGCGGGTGGCGTCCTGGGGGCGGTCTTCGGAGAAGAGGAGGGCTCGGGGTTCGGAGACGCTGATGACGTCCACGTAGACGCCGCGGCCCACGTAGCGGCCCGTCGCCTCGTGGCGGAAGCGGAGTCTGACCTCGCGGCCCGCCCAGGTGGGGAGGGGGGCCTCCAAGCGGTGCCAGATGCGGCCCGACCAGCCGCCCGCCGAGCCTTCCGGCCATGGTTCGGGAGCGCCTCCTGTGGTGCGGACGGTGGAGAAGGGGACGGGCTGCCAGGTGGTGCCGTCCGCGGAGGCCTCCAGGTGGCAGGCCCCGGCGCCGGGCACGGTGTCCCACCACACCGCGCAGCGCAGGCGGGCCGCGGCGGTGGCGGGGGTCAGCGGGGGGAGGGTGAGGGTGCCCGAGCCGCCGGTCTCCATGCCGGAGAACCAGGCCGGGCCGCCGTGCTTCGTGCGGACGGGCACGGCCCGGGCGAAGCGGTTGCCGGTGGCCACCCGGGGGGCGCTGCCGGCGCGCCAGGTGCGGACGGGGTGCACGGAGTTGCCGAGGAGGACGAGGAAGGAGTCGGTGGAGGGGTCGAGGACCAGGGAGGTGCCGGTGAAGCCGGTGTGGCCGGCCGAGTGGGGGGTGGCCATGGCGCCCATGTACCAGTGCTGGTAGAGCTCGAAGCCGAGGCCGTGGTCGTCGCCGGGGAAGGCGGTGTTGTAGTCGGTGAAGAGGAGCTCGACGGAGGCGGGGCGCAGGATGCGGCGGCCGGCGTAGGCGCCGCCGTCGAGGAGGGTGCGGGAGAGGACGGCCAGGTCCCAGGCGGTGCCGAAGACGCCGGCGTGGCCCGCGACGCCGCCGAGGGCGTACGCGTTCTCGTCGTGGACCTCACCCCAGACGAGACCCCGGTCCAGGCCGGACCACGGCGGACGCTGCACTTCGGTGGCGGCGATGGAGCGGCGCCAGGCGCGCGGGGGGTTGTAGCGTGTGCGGTGCATACCGAGCGGAGCGGTGATCTCGTCGTGGATCAGGGTGTCCAAAGTGCGGCCGGTGATCCGTTCCAGGAGCAGCTGGAGCGTGATCAGGTTGAGGTCCGAGTACCGGTACACCGTTCCGGGGGTGTCCTGCGGGCGCACCGACCACAGGAGCCTCAACTGCCCCTCGCGCGTCGACTCCTGGTAGAAGGGCGCCCAGGAGCGCAGCCCCGAGGTGTGCGTCAGCAGCTGCCGGACGGTGACGGCCTCCTTGCCGCCGCCGGTGAACTCCGGCAGGTACCGGTCCACGGGTGCCTCCAGCGCCAGCCGGCCCCGCTCCATCTGCTGCACGGCGATGATGGAGGTGAACAGCTTGCTGAGGGAGGCCAGGTCGAAGACGGTGTCCTCGGTCATCGCGATCCGCTCGGCGGCCGGGAACTCCCTGGGCCGGTCGGTGCGGCCGTCGTAGTCCGCGTACCGGACGGCGTCCCCCATGGCCCGGTGCAGGGCGACCGTGCGGCCGCGCCCCGCGAGGACCACCGCCCCGGCGTAGTAGGGGTGTTCGGGGGAGGGGCCGAGGAAGCGCCGGGCCTCGTCGGCCACTCCCTCCAGGTGCCGCTCCAGCAGGCCGGCCTGCCGCGCGGACCCGTACCGCAGGCGCAGCCCCTGGAGGGCCCGCCGCTCGGCCGGCCCGCCCGCGGCTCCGGCGGAGCCGCCCGGCAGCGCCGCGTGCAGGACGAGCACCCCGCCGAGCGCCAGCAACCGCGCCCCGAGCCGCCGCCGACTCAGCCCCGGGCCGACCGGCCGACCCAAGCCCCGGCCCCCCTCCCCGGTCCCGCTTCCGGCTTCGGCCCCGGCCGCGATCCCGCTCCCGCTCCCGCTCCCGGTTCTGCCTCCGGTCCGGTCGGGGGCTGGGACGGGGGCGGTCCCGGCGGTCGCGCCGGCCGCTGCCAGGGCTCGGGTCTCGGTCGCGCCCGTCGTTTCGGTCCCGGTCCCGGTTCGGCTCCGGGTCGCGCTTCTGGTCCGGTCGGGGGTGTTGGCGGTCCCGGCGGTCGTGGCGGCCGTGGTTCCGGCCGGTGCGTTGGCCGTTGCCAGGGCCTCAGTCCCGGCCGCGTCCGGCGTCTCGGCCGCGTCCGGCGTCTCGGTCCTGGCCTCGGCAGTGTCCATCGTCCCGGTCCCGGTCCCGGCCGCGCCCGTGCCCGTCGCCCCGGCCCCGGCCCCGGCCGTGTCCGGCGTCCCGGGTTTCGATTCGGCTGCCCTCGTGCAGGCCCCCGTGCGTTCCGTCATGATCGGTCCTCCTCTCCGCTTCCCACCGCCCCGTCGTGCGGCGCCCGGCGGGCCCGGGCTGTGGTGCTCGGCCGCCCTCGGCCGGCCGTACGCGGGTCCGGGGCGTCCGGCCCCCCGCACCCGGCATCGCACCCCGGGAGCCCGTGTCCGCCGCCGCCCGCCGCAGGCGCTCCGCACGCTACTGGGTATCTGCCCCTCCGCCGCGTACCCTCCGCACCGGCCGGGCCGGAAGAATCTGACACAGCATCAGAAAATCTCTTCCCTCGGCCGCCCCGCTACGGCATCCTCACGCCCATGGAGACGGAGCTCAGCAAGAAACTGGGAATCGAGCACGCCATCTTCGGCTTCACGCCCTTCCCGGCGGTCGCCGCTGCCATCACCCGCGCCGGCGGGTTCGGCGTCCTCGGGGCGGTCCGCTACACCGCACCCGACGACCTGAAGCGCGACCTCGACTGGATGCAGGCGCACACCGACGGCAAGCCCTACGGCCTCGACGTCGTCATGCCCGCCAAGAAGGCCGTCGACGGCATCTCCGAAGCCGACATCGAGGCGATGATCCCGGCCGCGCACCGCGACTTCGTCCGCGACACCCTCGCCAAGCACCGGGTACCCGAGCTCCCCGAAGGCGAGGCCTCGGGCTGGCGGATCACCGGATGGATGGAGCAGGTCGCCCGGAGCCAGCTCGACGTCGCCTTCGACTACCCCATCAAACTCCTGGCGAACGCCCTCGGTTCCCCTCCCGCCGACGTCATCGCGCGCGCCCACGACCACGGCGTCCTCGTCGCCGCCCTCGCCGGCAGCGCCAAGCACGCCCGCCGCCACGCCGAGGCCGGCATCGACGTCGTCGTCGCCCAGGGCTACGAGGCCGGCGGCCACACCGGGGACATCGCCACCATGGTCCTGGTCCCCGAGATCGCCGAGGCCGTCGCCCCGCTCCCCGTCCTCGCCGCCGGCGGCATCGGCAGCGGCGAGCAGATCGCCGCCGGGCTGGCCCTCGGCGCCCAGGGCGTCTGGCTCGGCTCCCTCTGGCTGACCACCACCGAGGCCGAACTGCACTCCCGCGCCCTCACCGAGAAGCTCCTCGCCGCCGGTTCCGGCGACACCGTCCGCTCCCGCGCCCTCACCGGCAAACCCGCCCGCCAGCTGCGCACCGAGTGGACCGACGCCTGGGACGACCCGGCCGGCCCCGGCGCCCTGCCCATGCCCCTCCAGGGCCTGCTGGTCGCCGAGGCCGTCTCCCGGATCCAGAAGTACGAGGTCGGCCCGCTGCTCGGCACCCCCGTCGGCCAGATCGTCGGCCGGATGAACGAGGAACGCGGTGTACAGGACGTCTTCGACGAGCTCACCCGCGGCTTCGAGCGCGCCATCGACCGCGTCAACCGCATCGCCGGCCGGCCCCGAGAGGTGTGATCAGCATGAGTGACCCGTCCCAGCCCCCCAACGGCTTCTGGGCGCAGGCCGCCGCCGACCCCGGGCGCACCGTCCTCGTCACGCCCGAGGGCGAGGAATGGTCCGCCGGACGGCTGCACGCCGACGTCAACCGGCTGGTCCACGGGCTGCGCGCCGCCGGACTGGAGCAGGGTGACGTCTTCGCCGTCGTCCTGCCCAACGGCGTCGAGTTCCTCACCGCCTACCTCGCCGCCTCCCAGGCCGGCTTCTACCTGGTCCCGGTCAACCACCACCTCGTCGGCCCCGAGATCGCCTGGATCGTCTCCGACTCCGGCGCCAAGGTCCTCATCGCCCACGAGCGCTTCGCCGAGGCCGCCACGGCCGCCGCGGACGAGGCCGCACTGCCCGCCGGCCACCGCTACGCCGTCGGAGCCGTCCCGGGCTTCCGCCCGTACGCCGAACTCCTCGACGGGCAGAGCGCGCAGCCCCCGGCCGGCCGCACCCTCGGCTGGGTCATGAACTACACCTCCGGCACCACCGGACGCCCGCGCGGCATCCGCCGCCCCCTGCCCGGGAAGCTCCCGGAGGAGACCTACCTCGGCGGCTTCCTCGGCATCTTCGGCATCCGCCCCTTCGACGGCAACGTCCACCTCGTCTGCTCGCCGCTCTACCACACCGCCGTGCTCCAGTTCGCGGGCGCGTCCCTGCACATCGGCCACCCGCTGGTGCTGATGGACAAGTGGGGCCCCGAGGAGATGCTGCGCCTGATCGACCGGCACGCCTGCACCCACACCCACATGGTGCCCACCCAGTTCCACCGCCTCCTCGCCCTCCCGCAGAAGACGAAGGAGGCCTACGACGTCTCCTCCATGCGGCACGCCATCCACGGCGCCGCCCCCTGCCCCGACCACGTCAAACGGGCGATGATCGACTGGTGGGGCCGGTGCGTGGAGGAGTACTACGCGGCCAGCGAGGGCGGCGGGGCCTTCGCCACCGCCGAGGACTGGCTGAAGAAACCGGGAACCGTCGGCAAGGCCTGGCCGATCAGCGAGCTCGCGATCTTCGACGACGAGGGCAACCGGCTGCGGGCCGGCGAGCTCGGCACCGTCTACCTGAAGATGAACACCGGCGGCTTCAGCTACCACAAGGACGAGGGCAAGACGAAGAAGAACCGCATCGGCGACTTCTTCACCGTCGGCGACCTCGGCCTGCTCGACGAGGAGGGATACCTCTTCCTCCGCGACCGCAAGATCGACATGATCATCTCGGGCGGGGTGAACATCTACCCCGCCGAGATAGAGTCCGCCCTCCTCACCCATCCGGCGGTCGCGGACGCCGCGGCCTTCGGCATCCCGCACGACGGCTGGGGCGAGGAGGTCAAGGCGGTCGTCGAACCCGCCGAGGGCCACGAGGCGGGCGAGGCGCTCGCCGCCGAGATCCTGCGCCACTGCGAGGGGCGGCTGGCTGGCTACAAGCGCCCGAAGTCGGTCGACTTCATCGAGACGATGCCCCGCGACCCCAACGGCAAGCTCTACAAGCGCCGCCTGCGCGACCCCTACTGGGAGGGCCGCGAGCGCGCGGTGTGACGCGGCGGCCGGGTCACATGCCGACGGTCCCGTCGATCCGCTCCCTCAGCAGGTCGGCGTGGCCGTTGTGCCGCGCGTACTCCTCGATCATGTGGATCAGCACCCACCGCAGCGACACCTTCCCCCGCCAGGGCGACTCGCCCTCGACGTCCAGGTCGGGGGCCCCGGCGGCGAATCGGTCGGCGAACTCCACCTCCTCGCGCCAGGCCGCCCAGGCCCGCGCCGCCGCCCCCGGAGCGGACACCGCGCCCTCGAAGTCCCCGTCCGGATCGGCCGCCGAGGAGAAGCGCGGCTCCACGTCCTGTCCGTCCAGCACCCGCCGGAACCACTGCCGCTCCATATCGGCCAGATGGCGGACCAGGCCCAGCAGCGAGAGCGTCGACGGCTCCACCGACCGCCGGGACAACTCCTCGTCCAGTCCGGCGCACTTGAGCTCCAGCGTCGTGCGCTGGGCCGTCAGCATCGACAGCAGCATCGGCCGCTCGTCGCCCGTCGCCGGGCCCTCGAACCGGTTCCCGCTCTCCGCGGCCTCGATCAAGTCCGCTCGTCTCGTACGGTCGCTCGTCATGTACGGATCATGAACGACCGCCGGTCCGTCCGGAACCCCCGGGGTGTACGGGAGCGTGCGGGCCGGACCGCGGACAGATCCGGTATTTCGTGAGAAGTACCACTCCGGTGCCCCGGACGCGCGCCTCGCGCCGCGCCCAGGCGGCCGGTCTGGCAACTTGGCTGACATGAGTACGGCAACGCGCAGATCCCCCCTGACCGACTGGACCGTCCTGGTCCCCGTGGCGGCGCTCGCGGCGCTCGTCCTCAGCTGGGGCCGCGACCTGCCCGGACCCCTGGTGGGCCTGGTCGCCCTCTGCCTCGCGGGCGCGGTCCTCGCGGCCGTGCACCACGCCGAGGTCGTCGCCCACCGGGTCGGCGAGCCCTTCGGCTCGCTCGTCCTCGCCGTCGCCGTCACCGTCATCGAAGTGGCCCTCATCGTCACCCTGATGGCCGACGGCGGGGACAAGACCGCCTCCCTCGCCCGGGACACCGTCTTCGCCGCCGTCATGATCACCTGCAACGGCATCGTCGGCCTGTCCCTGCTAGTGGGCGCCCTGCGCAACCGGGTCGCCGTCTTCAACGCGGAGGGCTCCGGCGCGGCCCTCGCCACCGTCGCGACCCTCTCCACGCTCAGCCTGGTCCTGCCGACCTTCACCACCAGCAAACCGGGCCCCGAGTTCTCCAGCGCCCAGCTGACCTTCGCCGCCGTCGCCTCCCTGGCCCTGTACGGGCTGTTCATCGCCGTCCAGACCGTCCGCCACCGGGACTACTTCCTGCCCGTCCCGACGAGCACCCCCGCCGGCGACGGGGACCACGCCGAACCGCCCACCGCCCGCGCCGCCCTGACCAGCCTCGGACTGCTGGTGGCCGCCCTCGTCGCGGTCGTCGGCGACGCCAAGTCCGTCTCCCCGACCATCGAGAGGGGCGTCGCCGGCGCCGGCCTGCCCCAGGCGGTCGTCGGCGTGATCATCGCCCTGCTCGTGCTGCTCCCCGAGACCCTCGCCGCCGTCCGCGCCGCCCGCCGCGACCGCGTCCAGACCAGCCTCAACCTGGGCTACGGCTCCGCCATCGCCAGCATCGGCCTGACCATCCCGGCGATCTCCCTCGCCTCCGTCTGGCTCGACGGGCCGCTGCTGCTGGGCCTCGGCCCCATCCACATGGTGCTGCTCACCCTGACGGTGGTCGTCGGCGCCCTCACGGTCGTCCCCGGCCGGGCCACCCTCCTCCAGGGCGGGGTCCACCTCGTCCTGCTGGCCGCCTACCTCTTCCTCGCCGTCAGTCCCTAGCTCCGGGCGGGCGGGCCCGACACGGACCCGCCCGCCGCTGGCGTCAGCGGCGCTCGCGCGGTACGACCACCCGCAGCCGTGGCGAGGCCAGGATGTCCCGCTCGCAGAACCGCGAGGCCACCCACCCCTCCCGCGAGAACAGCCGCGTCTGGTCGGCGTGGAACGCCGAGGTGGGATCCGACGACTGGCTGTACGTCAGCACCGTGCGCGCCACCGGGCAGCGGCTCCCGTCCCAGCCGACGGCCTGGATGTGGCTTGAGCCGTGGACCACCTCCGGGTAGCCGCCGGCCGCCGCGTTCCACGGTGCCTCGATCTTGTTCCAGACGCCGAGCGCCTCGGTGCCGCCGCCCACGGGCAGCCGCTCGCCGTCGCGCACCACGAACTGGTGCTCGCCCAGCGGCGCGTCCAGCGCGATCCCGGCCGCCCGCAGCTCGGCGACCGCGTCAGCGAGCGCCCGTCCGACACCGGGGGCCGCCCGGTTCAGCGTCCGGGGCGTACGCACCGGATCGGCCGCCGAGAACGGCACCAGCCACAGCTCCCGCGCCGGAGTCGAGGCCGTCAGCCGCCGCCAGAACCGGTCGAAGAGCAGCGCGCCGCGGCTCGTCGCGTCGGCCGTACGGTCCCAGCCCGCCAGCACCCCGCAGGCCGCCGAGACGTCCACCGCCCCGCCGTCGCTCCCCGTAGCGGTCCCGCCGGGCAGGTCCGCGCAGGCCCGCGCGGCGTCGGCGGCCGCCAGGTCCCCGGCCGGGACCCGGTCGGCGTACTGCTGGCGCTGCAGGTCGCCCACCGTCAGCCGGCCTCGCGCGGCCATCGCCGCCACATCTTCCAGCGCCCCGCGCGTACGGGTCGAGCGCGGGGCGGAGACATCGCCCCAGACCCGTTCGTAACCCGTCAGCGGCCGGTCCTCGTTGGCCAGCCAGGCGCTGTCGTTGGAGTTCTCCGCGTACGGCGCGTCCCGCAGCACCGGCGCCCGGCCCGGGCCGAACACCCCGGGCTGCACGGCGTCCGGGTCGGAGCCGGGAGCGCAGTCGCCGCGGGAGCCGTCCAGGACCGCGAGCCCCGAGGCGGGATAGGTGGCCCGGCCCAGCGGGGTGGAGCAGCGGGCGGCGAGCTCGTCGGTGATCCGGGGGAGCACCTGGGACTGGGTGAAGAGAGTGCCGCCGGCCGCGTCGGCGGCCACGGTGTTCACCCAGGGGAGGCCCTGGGTGCGCCGCAGGGCGTCCTCGATCCCGGCGACCGAGCCGGCCCGGGCCAGGGCGAGGGCGGTGTCGGAGCCGCGCAGGTTGACGGCGTTGGGGTCGTTCAGCGCGTAGGCGGCCGTACCCGTCCACGGCAGCGGCAGCCCGGGGCCGAGGGCGGTGACGACCGGCCCGTACCGGGTCCACCACTGGCCGCGGGTCACCCGGGTCCCGCCCGCCACCTGGACGGTCACCTTCCGCTCCGTCATCCGCTCCGGCTTCCCGTCGACCAGGTAGGCCGTCGGGTCGCCCGCCACGAGCGACAGCCGGTGCACGCTGACCGGCGTGCCGGTGGCCACGGTATGGCTCCACGCCACCTTCTCGGTGAAGCCGATGTTCACCACCGGCGTGCCGAGCAGCGAGGCGCCCGAGACGTTCAGCTCACCGGGGATCGTCTGCTGCGCCTGCCAGAACCGGCGGCCTCCCTGCCACGGGTAGTGCGGGTTGCCGAGCAGCAGCCCCCGGCCGTTCGCCGTGGTCGAGCCGGCGAAGGCCACGGCGTTGGAACCCATGTCGGCGCGGGAGGTGTCGAACAGCCGCCGCGCGGCCTCGGCGGCCGCTTCGGGGTCCGGTCCGTCGGGCGCGGCCGTCCGGGGCGCCGGACCCGGGGCCGGTGGCAGCGCCGCCGTGATCCCGTCCACCGCGCGCCCCTGCCCGCCGAGCACCGACACGGCCAGGGCGCGCGCGGCGACGTCGGTGGCGGTGACCGGGCGCACCCAGGCGGCGCCCGCGCAGGCGGGGTCCGTGATCCGGTTCTGGGCGAGCCAGGCGTCGTACCCGGCCGCCCAACCGCGCATCAGCTCCCGCAGCGGTCCGCTGGGACCGGCCGGAGCGGGGGTGGCCAGCAGCCGCTCCACCGCGCCGGACTGCCGTACGCCCTTGAAGTACAGGTCGCTGGTGAGGTTCCGGGAGGCGGAGGAGAGGGAGAAGTCGGTCGCGGCGTCGGGCCCGAACCAGCGGGAACGCTCCCCGGACACCGTCAGGAACCCGTCCGCGAGCACGCACACCTGGTCGGCCGCCTGGGCCCAGCCGGTGCCGAAGCCCAGCCGCGCGTAGTCGCGGGCCCATATGTGCGGGATGCCGTTCTCCGTGTACCGGATGACGGCCGACAGCCCGCCGCCCCGGGCTGTGGAGTCCTCCGGGGCGGCGGCCCCCGCCCGGGGAGCGGCGGCCGTCGCGGCGAGCAGCGCGGCCCCGGCGACGGCGAGCCTGCGCAGCAGCCGACGGGTGCGGGGCGGACCGTGGAACGAGTGCAAGACGCCTCCCAAGTGACGTGCGGGCAGCCGGGGTTGCCGCTGCGGCGCCCGGTGCCCGCGTGCCCCACACTCATGCAGCCGGCCCGACGGCCTGTCAACGGCGCCGCAGGCGCCCGTCCGCCGCGCCGATCTTGACCCGGCCGCGCGGCGGGGCGAGGATCGCGCCATGACGGCAGTACGGCACCACACGGTCGACGGACTCCTGCGCGCCGCCGCCCGGCGCCACCCCGACCGGACGGCCCTGCGCCACCGGCAGCGGACCTGGACATACGGGGAACTCGACGCGGCGGTGTCCACCGGCGCCGCCGTGCTGCGGCAGCGGTACGGGCTGGCCGCCGGCGACCGGGTCGCGGCCTTCGCCCACAACTCCGACGCCTACCTGATCGCCTTCCTCGCCTGCGCCCGGGCCGGCCTCACCCATGTCCCGGTCAACCAGAACCTCACCGGCGGGGACCTCGCGCACATCCTCCGCGACTGCGCGAGCGCCCTGGTCCTCGCCGACCCCGGCCTCGCGGACCGGGTCCCCGCCGGGCACCCCGTACGGGCGCTGCGCGACGCCCCCGGCTCGTTCCTGGCCGAGCTGGCCGACCCGCTGCCCCACGCGGCCTCCGCCGACCCCTCCGCCGTGGTGCAGCTCCTGTACACCTCGGGCACCACCGCCCTGCCCAAGGGCGCGATGATGACGCACCGGGCGCTGGCGCACGAGTACGAGAGCGCGATCGCCGCCCTGGACCTGGCGGAGGGAGACCGCCCGGTCCACTCGCTGCCGCTGTACCACTCGGCGCAGATGCACGTGTTCCTGCTGCCCTACCTGGCGGTGGGCGCGGACAACACCGTCCTGGACGGGCCGGCCGCCGAGGAGGTCTTCGACCTGGTGGAGGCGGGCCGGGCGGACAGCCTGTTCGCGCCGCCGACCGTGTGGATCGCCCTGGCGAACCACCCGCAGTTCGGGCAGCGGGAGCTCGGCGGACTGCGCAAGGTCTACTACGGGGCCTCGGTCATGCCGGTGCCGGTCCTGGAACGACTGCGGGCGAGGCTGCCGGGGCTGCGCTTCTACAACTGCTTCGGGCAGAGCGAGATCGGCCCGCTGGCCACGGTCCTGGGGCCGGACGAGCACGACGGGCGCATGGAGTCCTGCGGCCGGCCGGTGCTGCACGTGGAGGCGAAGGTGGTCGACGAGGACGGCGCCGAGGTCCCGGACGGCACGGCGGGGGAGGTGGTCTACCGCTCGCCGCAGCTGTGCCTGGGCTACTGGAACGACGCCAAGGCCACGCGCGAGGCCTTCCGGGACGGCTGGTTCCGCTCCGGCGACCTCGCCGTGCGGGACGCCGAGGGCTACTTCACGGTCGTCGACCGGGTCAAGGACGTCATCAACTCGGGCGGGGTGCTCGTGGCCTCCCGGCAGGTGGAGGACGTGCTCTACACCCATCCGGGGGTGGCCGAGGCGGCCGTCGTCGGGCTCCCCGACCCACGGTGGATCGAGGCGGTCACGGCCGTGGTCGTCCCGCGCGGGGAGGTCACGGAGGCCGAGCTGATGGCGTACGCCCGCGAGCGGCTCGCCCACTTCAAGGCCCCGAAGCGGGTGCTGTTCGTGGAGGCGCTGCCGCGCAACGCCAGCGGCAAGATCCTCAAACGGGAGCTCCGCGACCGCCTCGGCACCCCCTGACCCCGCGCCGGCCCGGTCCGCGCGGTGCGCGACCCGGCCCGCGGCGGTTCCGGTACCTGTGCCGGTACCGGAACCGGAACCGGTCAGGCGTCGAAGTCGGTGCCCCGGCTGACGGACTCCCAGGTAAGGGCCTCCTCGCGGGCGGCGTCGGCGTGCGCGAGGATCGCGTCGAGGGCGTCGTTGCCCAGGGCCAGCCGCAGCGGGGTCTCCTCCGCGTCCAGCGCGGCCAGGATCGCGGCGGCGGCCTTGACCGGGTCGCCGGGCTGCCTGCCGTCGCTGTCGGGCAGGCCGCTGCGCACCGCGCCGACGGTGTCCGCGTAGGCGGGCAGGACGTCGGCCGACTGCTGGAGCGCCGCGCCGCCCGCGAACCCCGTACGGAAGGAGCCGGGCTCCACGATCAGGGTCCTGATCCCGAAGGGCGCGACCTCGCCGCGCAGCGCCTCGGTGAGGCCCTCCAGGGCGAACTTCGTCGCCGAGTAGGCGCCGACGCCGGGGAAGGACAGCCGGCCGCCCATGCTGCTCATCTGCACGATCGCCCCCGACTTGCGCTCCCGCATGTGCGGCAGCGCGGCGCGGATCAGCGCGGCCGGGCCGAAGAAGTGCAGCTCCATCAGGTCGCGGAGCTCGGCCTCGGAGGTCTCCTCGACCGCTCCGATCAGACCCCGGCCGGCGTTGTTGACGAGGACGTCGATCCGGCCGAACCGGTCCACGGCCCCGGCGACGACCTCCTCGGCGCGCGCCGTGTCCGTCACGTCCGCCGCGACCGGTACGAGCCGGTCCGGGTGGGCGGCCGCCAGGTCGTCGAGGGCGGCGGGACGGCGGGCCGTCGCGACGACCGTGTCCCCGGCCGCGAGCGCGGCCTCCGCGAGCGTCCGTCCGAAGCCCGAGGAAGCCCCGGTGATCAGCCATACCCGGCCGGCGGCGAGTTCCTGCGCAGACATCAATCCCCCTGATATCAAACGGTGTTGTGGGTGGTGCAGGGGTGATCCTGCCATGCTCCGGCCCGCCGGGCTCAGTCCTGTCCCGGATCATGAGAGGGACCCTCGGCGGAGCCGAGGACTCCGCCGGCCCGCAGCCGCCGCAGGGTGAGGTGCTCGTGGACCAGGCGGCCCACCAGTGCTCCGCCGTAGACCACGAAGCCGACGCCGACCAGCCAGGACTGGACGACCAGCAGCGTGCCGAACGGGCCGTACGTCACCGCGTTCGAGGCGATCAGCGGTGAGAACACCAGCTGCGAGAAGACCCGCAGGCCCAGCAGGCCGACGCTGGTCGCCACCGCCCCCGGGAACAGGGCGGCCCAGCGCACCCGCCCGCCCAGCAGCAGCCGTCCGGAGCTCCAGAAGAACAGGCAGGTGCCCACCAGGTCGCTGACGGTGCCGAGTACCGCCCCCACCCTGCTGGCGGACGGCGCGGGGATCCCGACGAGCAGCGCCAGGTAGCAGACCAGCAGGGCCAGCCACACCACGTGCCGCCACATGGTGTGCCAGCGGGCCGTCGGCAGGTCCCACACCTTCTCGTAGCCGGTCTGCACGGCGGAGCCGAACGTCAGCCCGAACACCGCGAGGGCGGCCAGCCCGAAGGCGGTCGTCCGCTCCAGGGCCAGGTCGGCCGCCCCGAACAGCATCTCGACCTTGGTCCGGGAGGACGCGGTGACCCCGAGGGCCTGGCCCAGCCAGCGGCCGAACCCCGAACCGCTGCCTGGGGCGGCCGCCGCCACGACCACCAGCAGCGGCACGAGGGTGAGGAACCCGAGGGCGGCGAAGCCCATCGCCCGGTGCATCAGCTCGATCTCACGGCCGCGGCTCCAGGCGAGCCCGGCGGGGGAGGCCAGGAGCCGGTGGTGCAGCTGCCGGAGGAGGGAGGTCACACCCCATCCCCTACCCGAGCGGGCCGGGCGGTTCCCGCAAGCCGCGCCGAAGAGGGGCCGAAGGGGTGGTGCGGCCCGCCGGACCGCGCGTCCCGGGCCCGGACCGCGTCTCAGCCCTCCACGGCGCCCTCCCCGGCCTCGCGCAGGTCCTTCACCCGCTTGATCTTGCCGACCGAGCGTTCCAGGCTCTCCGGCTCCACCACCTCCACTCCGACGGACACCCCGACCCCCTCCTTGACGGCCCGGGCCAGCTCCGTGGCCGCCGCCCGCCGCTGCCCGGCATCGGCCTCCCGGCGCGCCTCCACCCGTACGGTCAGGGCGTCCATCCGCCCCCGCCGGGTCAGCCGCAGCTGGAAGTGCGGGGCGAGGGCGGGGATGCGCAGGAGTATCTCCTCGACCTGCGTGGGGTAGAGGTTCACCCCGCGCAGGATGATCATGTCGTCGCTGCGGCCCGTCACCTTCTCCATCCGCCGGAAGGCCGGCCGGGCGGTCCCCGGCAGCAGCCGCGTCAGATCCCGGGTGCGGTATCTGACGAGGGGCATGGCCTCTTTGGTGAGGGAGGTGAACACCAGCTCGCCGGGCTCGCCGTCCGGCAGCACCGCGCCGGTCAGCGGGTCGACGATCTCCGGGTAGAAGTGGTCCTCCCAGATGTGGAGGCCGTCCTTGTGCGAGGCGAACTCCTGTGCCACCCCCGGCCCCATCACCTCCGACAGGCCGTAGATGTCCACGGCGTCGATGCCCAGCCGGTCCTCGATCTCCCGGCGCATCTCCTCGGTCCAGGGCTCCGCGCCGAACACCCCCGTCCGCAGGGAGGTCGAACGCGGGTCGATCCCCTGGCGCTCCATCTCGTCGAGCAGGGTGAGCATGTAGGAGGGGGTCACCATGATGACCTCCGGCCGGAGGTCCTGGATCAGCCGGACCTGGCGGTCCGTCATGCCCCCGGAGGCGGGGACGACGGTACAGCCCAGCCGCTCCGCCCCGTAGTGGGCGCCGAGGCCCCCGGTGAACAGGCCGTACCCGTAGGCGATGTGCACCATCTGCCCGGGGCGGGCGCCCGCCGCGCGCAGCGACCGCGCGACCACGTCGGCCCAGGCGGCGAGGTCCCCGTCGGTGTAGCCCACCACGGTGGGCCGGCCGGTGGTACCGCTGGAGGCGTGCAGGCGGCGGACGTCGGCACGCGGGACGGCGAACATCCCGAAGGGGTACTGGCCGCGCAGGTCGGCCTTGGTGGTCAGGGGGAAGAGCGCCAGGTCGGCCAGGGAGCGGCAGTCGTCGGGATGCACGCCCGCCTTGTCGAAGGCCTCGCGGTAGAAGGGCACGCGGTCGTAGACCCGGTGCAGGGTCGCCCGCAGCCGCTTGAGCTGGAGCGCCGCCAGCTCGTCGGGGCCGAGCCGCTCCCCCTCGTCACCGCCGCCGGGACCTCCGGGGTCTTCCTGACCGTCGAGCTCCGTGTACGCCGCCATCGCCGTCACCTCACCACACCAAAAGGACCGAGCCAACCCAACCGAACGTTCATTCGGTAGATTGCCGGACCCCGGCGCGCAAATCAATGACTCGAACGAGTGATCGTCTGTTGGGATGGGGAGCATGCACGTATTCACCACCTACGACGGAACCGAACTCGCCTACCACGTCCAGGGTGAGGGCGAACCGCTGGTCTGCCTGCCCGGCGGGGCCATGCGGGCGTCCCGCTACCTCGGCGAGCTCGGCGGACTGACCGCCGGCCGCCGGCTGATCCGGCTCGACCTGCGCGGCACGGGCGGCTCCGCGATACCGGCGGACGAGGCCACGTACCGCGCCGACCACCAGGTGGCGGACGTGGAGGCGCTCCGTGTTCACCTGGGCCTGGAGCGCATGGACGTCCTCGGCCACTCGGCGGCCGGCAGCCTCGCCATGCTGTACGCGGCCGCGCACCCCGAACGGGTGGGCCGCCTCGTCCTCGTCACCCCCGTCCCGTGGGCGGTGGGCCTCGCCATCACGGCCGAGCAGCGCCTCGGCGCCGCCCGGCTGAGGGCGGGGAGCGAGCCGTACGACGCGGCGATCGAGGCGTACGGGCGGATCCTCGCCGGCACGGGCACCGCCGAGGACTGGACCCTCACCGCCCCGCTGTTCTACGGCCGCTGGGACGAGGCCGCCCGGGCCAACAGCGCGGCGGGAGCGGCGGAGCGCAACGAGACGGCCTCGGCGGCCTTCGCCGGCGAGGGCGCCTTCGACCCGCCCGCCACCCGGGCCGCCCTGGAGCGGTTCCCGCGGGAGGTCCTGGTCCTGGCGGGCGAACTGGACGGCAGCCCGCCGCCGGAGGTCGCCGCGGAGCTGGCGGACCTCTTCCCCGCCGGTGTCCTCGCCGTCCAGCCCGCCGCCGCCCACTTCCCCTGGCTGGACGACGCCTCCGGCTTCGCCGCCCGCGTCGAGCACTTCCTGGCGACGGGCGCCTGACGCGGCCCCGACCCCGCCGGCCGTGTCCTCGGCCCGCGGGGCGGTGCGGTGGTCAGGAGCCCGCGTCGGCCTGCGTGGCCACCGCCTTCGCCCAGCGGTAGTCCGCCTTGCCGCTCGGCGAGCGCTGGATCACCGGGGTGACGACCAGCTGGCGCGGGATCTTGTACCCCGCCAGCCGGGTCCGGCAGTGCGCCTGGATCTCCTCCAGCGTGGGCTCCGGGGCGCCCGCCCGTACCTGCACCACCGCGGCGACATGGCTGCCCCAGGTCGGGTCCGCGACCCCCGCCACCAGGGCGTCGTACACGTCCGGATGGGACTTCAGGGCCTGCTCGACCTCCTCCGGATACACCTTCTCGCCGCCGGTGTTGATGCACTGCGAACCCCGCCCGAGGACGGTGACGATGCCCTCCTCGTCGACCGTCGCCATGTCCCCCAGCAGCACCCAGCGCTCCGCGCCCTTGCGGAAGAAGGTCTCCGCCGTCTTCACCGGGTCGTTGTAGTAGCCCAGCGGAACGTGACCGCGCTGCGCGAGCCGCCCCGGCACGCCGACCGCCACCGGCTCGTGCGTCACCGGGTCCACCACCTGCGTACGGTCGTTGACCTGGAGCCGGAAGCCCTTCTCCGGGCCGGAGTCGTCCGTGGCCCGCCCGTTCGAACCCGACTCCGACGAACCGAAGTTGTTCAGCAGCACCACGTTCGGCACCAGCCGCCGGAACTCGGCGCGCACCGACTCCGACATGATCGCCCCCGACGAGGAGACGCTGAACAGCGAGGACAGGTCCGTCCCCTGCAAGGGCCCGTTCAGGGCGTCGATCAGCGGCCGGAGCATCGCGTCGCCCACCAGCGACACGCTCGACACCTTCTCCTTCTCGATGGTGCGCAGCACCTCCTCGGGCGCGTACTTGCGGTGGATCACCACGCGCTGCCCGTAGTTGAAGGCGATGAACGAGGTCAGGGTGGAGGTGCCGTGCATCAGCGGCGGGGCCGGGAAGAAGGTCAGGCCGGCGCCGCGCGCCGCGACCCGCTCCGCGAGCTCCTCCGGCCGCTTGACGGGTTCGCCCGAGGGATCCCCGCCGAACAGCCCGGCGAAGAACAGGTCCTCGGCCCGCCACATCACGCCCTTGGGCATCCCGGTGGTGCCGCCGGTGTAGATGATGAAGAGGTCGTCGGGGCTGCGCGGCGGGAACCCTCGCTCCGGCGACCCGGCCGCCTCGGCGTCCCCGTACGCCACCGGCGCGATCGCCGGCTCCGGCGCGCCGGGGGGCGTGGCGCCGACCCGGACCAGGTGGCGCAGCTTCGGCGTCCGCGGCAGCGCGGCGGCGACCCGCTCCGTGAACTCGCCCTCGAAGACGAGGGCGGCGAGGTCGGCGTCGTTGTAGAGGTAGACCAGCTCCTCCTCCACGTACCGGTAGTTGACGTTCACCGGGACCAGGCGGGCCTTGAGGCAGGCCAGCACCGTCTGGAGGTACTCGACGCCGTTGTAGAGGTGCAGCCCCACGTGTTCGCCGGGCAGCAGGCCGCTGTCCGTCAGGTGGTGCGCGACGCGGTTCGCGGCGGCGTCCAGTTCCGCGTACGTCAGACGGCGCTCGGCGCCGGTCCCGGGGTGGTCCACGTACACCAGCGCCTCGCGGTCGGGGACGACGTCCACGACCGACTCGAACAGGTCGGCAAGGTTGTACTCCACCGTTCCTCCTCCTGACCCGGACCGGGCGGCCGGTCTGCTCGGCGGTCATTAGAGCGGCGCCCGGCGCAACTGGGAAGGGCGCGTGCCAAGAAAACTGACTGAGCGTCAGAAAACTCTTGTACTGCACCCTGCCCTCCTGCAACCTGTTCTAGGTCTCAAGACGGGAGGACGGCAATGGGTGGGACGGAACACCTCACCGTGGACCGCAAGGGCGCCACGCTGGTGCTCACCATGAACAGGCCGGAGGCGAAGAACGCGCTCTCGCTTCCCCTGCTGGTGGGGCTGTACGACGGGTGGCTGGAGGCGGACGCGGACGACGCCATCCGCTCGGTGGTCCTCACGGGCGCCGGCGGTGACTTCTGCGTCGGGATGGACCTCAAGGCGCTGGCCGGGAAGGGAATGGCGGGCGACCGGTACCGCGACCGGCTCAAGGCCGACCCCGACCTCCACTGGAAGGCGATGCTCCGCCACCACCGGCCGCGCAAGCCGGTGATCGCGGCGGTGGAGGGCTACTGCGTGGCGGGCGGCACGGAGATCCTCCAGGGGACCGACATCCGGGTCGCGGGCGCCGGGGCCACGTTCGGGCTCTTCGAGGTCAGGCGGGGGCTGTTCCCGATCGGCGGCTCCACGGTCCGGCTGCCGCGGCAGATCCCGCGCACGCACGCGCTGGAGATGCTGCTGACCGGGCGCCCGTACGGGGCGGAGGAGGCGGCGCGGATCGGTCTCGTGGGGCGGGTGGTGCCCGACGGGACGGCGCTGGACGCGGCGCTGGAGATCGCCGAACGGATCAACGCCTGCGGGCCGCTGGCCGTGGAGGCGGTGAAGGCCTCCGTCTACGAGACGGCCGGGATGACGGAGGAGGAGGGGCTGGCGGCCGAACTGGTGCGGGGCTGGCCGGTCTTCGACACCGCCGACGCGAAGGAGGGGGCGCGGGCGTTCGCGGAGAAACGGCCGCCGCTGTACCGAAGGGCCTGACGGCCCGCGGACCCGACCCCTGCGGGGCCCGCCCCGCCCCCGCCCCACCCCCACGCCCGCCCCACCCTTCGCCCCCACCCCCTGGGCCCCAGCCGGTTCGCCCCCGACCTTCCGAGCATCGGAGACCGTCCATGACAGCAGCCGCGTCGCCGCCCGAGGTGCTGCGTGCGCCCCTCGTCGTCGAGTTCCCGTTCACGCGGTCCCTCGGGCCCGTCCAGAGCGCCTTCCTCACCGGGCTGCGCGAACGCGTCGTCCTCGGCGTGCGGACCTCCGGCGGTGCCGTGATGGTCCCGCCCGTCGAGTACGACCCCGTCACCGCCGAAGAGCTCCGCGAGCTCGTCGAGGTCGCGCCCACCGGAACCGTCACCACCTGGGCCTGGAACGGCGAACCCCGCCCCCGCCAACCCCTCGGCACCCCCTTCGCCTGGGTGCTGGTGCGGCTCGACGGCGCCGACACCGCCCTCCTGCACGCCCTCGACGCCCCCGGCCCCGACGCCGTGCGCACCGGCATGCGGGTCCGGGTGCGCTGGGCGGCCGAACGCACCGGGGCCATCACCGACATCGCCTGCTTCGAGCCGGACGAGGACGACGACGCGGACGAGCACACCGCCGTCCCGCACGGCGGGGTCTTCGACGAACCCGTCACCGGGATCGTCGCCGAGGCCCGTCTCGACTACACCTACAGCCCCGGCCGCGCCCAGACCGCCTACATCAACGCCCTCTCCGAGCGGCGGACCGTCGGCGAGCGCTGCCCCTCCTGCCACAAGGTGTACGTCCCCCCGCGCGGCGCCTGCCCCACCTGCGGGGTCGCCACCACCGACCGGGTCGAGGTCGGTCCCGCCGGCACCGTCACCACCTTCTGCATCGTCAACATCAAGGCGAAGAACCTCGACATCGAGGTGCCGTACGTGTACGCGCACATCGCCCTCGACGGCGCCGGCCTCGCCCTCCACGGCCGGATCGGCGGCATCCCCTACGACCGGGTCCGCATGGGCCTGCGCGTCGAACCGGTGTGGACCGAGGGCGGCCGCTACCCCGACCACTACCGCCCCACCGGCGAACCGGACGCGGACTACGACGCGTACAAGGAGCTCATCTGATGCCCAGGACGAGCAGGCACGCGCGCGAGGTGGCCGTCGTCGCCTTCGCCCAGAGCGACCACCTGCGCCGCACCGACGAACTCAGCGAAGTCGAGATGGTCATGCCGGTCCTGCACCAGGTGCTGGAGGCCACCGGCCTGAAGACCGGCGAGATCGGCTTCACCTGCTCCGGATCCAGCGACTACCTCGCGGGCCGGGCCTTCTCCTTCACGATGACCCTCGACGGCGTCGGCGCCTGGCCGCCGATCTCCGAGTCCCACGTCGAGATGGACGGCGCCTGGGCCCTCTACGAGGCCTGGGTCAAGATCCAGACGGGCGAGGCCGACACCGCGCTCGTCTACGCGTACGGGAAGTCCTCCCCGGGCTCCGTCCGCGACGTCCTCACCCGCCAGCTCGACCCGTACTACCTCGCCCCCCTCTGGCCCGACTCCGTCGCCCTGGCCGCCCTCCAGGCCCAGGCCCTCATCGACGCGGGGGAGACCGACGAGCCGGCCCTCGCCGCCATCGGCGCCCGCAGCCGGGCCGCCGCCGCGGACAACCCGCACGCCCTGCTCCGCGGGACCGTCCCGCAGGGCGGCTACCAGGTGGCGCCCCTGCGCACCGGGGACTGCCCGCCCATCGGCGACGGGGTGGCCGCCGTCATCCTGGCCGCCGGCGACACCGCCCGCCGGCTGTGCGCGCGGCCCGCCTGGATCACCGGCATCGACCACCGCATCGAGGCCCACGCCCTCGGCCTGCGCGACCTGACCGACTCCCCGTCCACCCGGACCGCCGCCGCGCACGCCGGCGTCTTCGACGCCCCGGTCGACACGGCCGAGCTGCACGCGCCGTTCTCCTCCCAGGAAGTCGTCCTGCGCAAGGCACTCGGCCTCGGCGACGAGGTCACCGTCAACCCCTCCGGCGGCGCCCTCGCCGCCAACCCCGTCATGGCCGCCGGCCTGATCCGCATCGGCGAGGCCGCCGCCCGCATCCACCGCGGGGAGTCCGACCGGGCCGTCGCCCACGCCACCTCCGGCCCCTGCCTCCAGCAGAACCTGGTCGCCGTCCTGGAAGGGGACCCCGCATGACGCGTACCGGGAAGGAGCCGGTGGCCGTCGTCGGCGTCGGCCAGACCAAGCACGTCGCCGCCCGCCACGACGTCTCCCTCGCCGGCCTGGTCCGCGAGGCGGCGGTCCGCGCCCTCGCCGACGCGGAGCTGACCTGGGCGGACATCGACGCGGTCGTCATCGGCAAGGCCCCCGACTTCTTCGAGGGCGTGATGATGCCGGAGCTCTACCTCGCCGACGCCCTCGGGGCCGTCGGAAAACCGATGCTGCGCGTGCACACGGCCGGCTCGGTCGGCGGGTCCACGGCGCTCGTCGCCGCCAACCTCGTCGCCGCCCGGGTCCACCGCACCGTCCTGACCCTGGCCTTCGAGAAGCAGTCCGAGTCGAACGCCATGTGGGGCCTGTCCCTGCCCGTCCCCTTCCAGCAGCCGCTGCTGGCCGGCGCCGGCGGGTTCTTCGCCCCGCACGTGCGCGCCTACATGCGGCGCACCGGCGCACCCGACACGGTGGGCTCGCTGGTGGCGTACAAGGACCGGCGCAACGCGCTGAAGAACCCGTACGCGCACCTGCACGAGCACGACATCACCCTGGAGAAGGTCCAGGCCTCGCCCATGCTGTGGGACCCGATCCGCTACTCCGAGACCTGCCCCTCCTCGGACGGGGCCTGCGCGATGGTCCTCACCGACCGCGCGGGCGCGGCCCGTTCGCCCCGGCCCCCCGCCTGGGTGCACGGCGGGGCCATGCGCAGCGAGCCGACGCTCTTCGCGGGCAAGGACTTCGTCTCCCCGCAGGCCGGCAAGGACTGCGCCGCCGACATCTACCGGCAGGCCGGGATCACCGACCCGCGCCGGGAGATCGACGCGGTCGAGATGTACGTGCCGTTCTCCTGGTACGAGCCCATGTGGCTGGAGAACCTGGGCTTCGCGCAGGAGGGCGAGGGCTGGAAGCTCACCGAGGCCGGGGTCACCGAACTCGACGGCGACCTCCCCGTCAACCCCTCCGGGGGCGTCCTGTCCACCAACCCCATCGGCGCCTCCGGCATGATCCGCTTCGCGGAGGCGGCCCTCCAGGTCCGCGGGCTGGCGGGGGAGCACCAGGTGCCGGACGCCCGGCGGGCGATGGGCCACGCCTACGGCGGCGGCGCGCAGTTCTTCGCCATGTGGCTGGTGGGGGCCGAACAGCCGGCCGGCTGAGCGGGGCGGCGCGCGCCGCACGGCCAGGGATGACGCGGGTGACGGTCCGTGGTCTGTGCGGCGCGCGCCGCGATGGCTACCCTGGGCCCCCGGACGACGACGTACCGGGAGGAGCAGGCAGATGGCCGAGAGCACGACCGTGCGGATCCCCGCCGAGCGGGGCAGGCCCGAGCTGGATCTCAGCGGAGCGGAATGGCAGCCGAGCAGCCGGGGCGGGGGCGACCTCCAGGTCGCCTTCGTGGAGGGGTTCATCGCGATGCGCGACAGCGACCGCCCCGGCGACCCGTCCCTGGTCTTCGCCCCGAACGGCTGGCGCAAGTTCGTCCTGGGCGCCCGGGCGGGCCGCTTCGACCTGGCCTAGCCGCTTCGACCGGGCCTGGTCCGTCCCTTCCGGACCCTTGCCGGTCGAGCCCGCGTGGTCCGGTGCCGTGCCGGGCGGCGCGGGGCACCGGCCCGGACCCGGCGAGAAGAAACGTCGCGTTCCTGCGGGTGAAGGTGTCCACCTGATCGGATGACAGGCCTTCCCGAGGGTGCGCGGGGCCCGGTAGAACCGCCCTGTGATGATCACCCTCGCCCGCGGGGCCGCCGTCCTCGCCCTGGCCCTCATGCCCGCCTCCCTGCCCACCGTCGTCGGCGCGGCGCCCGCGGCAGCCACCCCCACCCGCCACGCCCAGCGCGTGGTCCTCACCAACGCCGACGACGGTCGGGCCGTGACGGTGGCCGCGGGCGACGACATCGAGGTCCGGCTGACCGGCTCCCGGAGCGACGGGCTCAACCACAGCTGGCGGGTTCCTCAGACGAGCGACCCCTCCGTCCTCCACAGGACCACCGGCGCCACGACGCCGACCGGCGGCGCGGCGGCGGTCTTCCACGCGCAGCAGCCCGGCACGGCCACCGTCACGTCGGCACGCGGGTGCCGCCCCGATCCAGGCCGCGTCTGCCCTCAGGTCGTCACGCCGTGGAAGGTCACCGTCGAAGTGAGGTAGACGCAGTCGTTGTCCTGCCGCGGGCTCCGAGCCGACCGTTCACGGCGCCGGGGAGAAGCGCACCCGCACCGCGAGCAGGTCACCCGACGCGTCCAGATCGGCGATCACCGGGAAGAAGCCGTCGCCCCAGCTCGTCATGGCGCACAGCACCCGGGCCCCACCGAGGTCCACGGACCCGGCTCCGACGCGCGAAGCGCGCACCTCGCGCATGACCTGCCAGTGGTGGGAGTGGGGCCGGAAGTCCACCGCCATGCGCCGTCCGGTCTCCTCCTTCCATCCGGACAGGGCCCGCGCTCGGTCCACGGCCTCCGAGACGGGCAGGGCGGTCCACCCGCGGACACCGTCCTCGCCGGGCTCTCCCAGTCCGGGCGCGGCGAACACGGCGGCGGCCTCGTCCGCCGCGGCACCCCAGAACGCCACGTCGGCCAAGCCGTCCACCGGCTCGTCGTGCTGCCAGCGGTTCAGGGCGTCCACATCGCCGAAGAGGACCCGCGCCCAGTCCACTCCCACCTCGCCCAGGGCAACCGACGACGCGACCCGGCCCTCCCTCATCCGGACCGAGATCTCCGACCAGCGAGCCCCGACGCCCTCGCCGTGGCCGGCCCGTGCGGCCAGCACGGGCAGGTGCCCACTTCTGGGGACGCCACCCACCGCGACGACGGGCACCCCGAACAGCGAGAAGCCGCCACCGCCCTCTTCGGCCGTCCGACGGGCCCGGTGGGCGTGGGCCTCCCGAACCGGCAGGGCCTCCAGTCGCGCATCCAGGCCGGCGGATCGGCAGTGGCCGTCGAAAGCCTCCACGCATGCGGCGGCCTTCGAGGCCGGGATGTCATGGAGCCGGGAACCCGGCTGCCTGTCAAACGTACGAACGGCTTCGGAGGCGTCCGGCCCGGTGGCCACGAAGTCGATGGCGCCCGTGATGTCGGCGGCCGAGACAGGGTCCTCGACGCCCAAGAGGGCCGGATCGATGTCCGCGGGCGACCGGTCTCCGCTCCACAGCCCCAGGTGTCCGCCGTCAATGATCACCAGGGTGCCGGACGGGCAGCTGATGGCCCCCAGCTCGAACATCTCTTCCATGGCGCGCGAGTCTACGGCCCCCGCGGCACCGCGCCCCGCCGCGGCGGCGGGGCACAGAAGGCCCGGTCACGGCCTCAGGCGTGCTCGCGGGCGGTCAGACGGAGGGCGACCTGGAGCTCGTGCTCGCCGGACACGGTGCCGAGGTGCTCGCCGGTGAAGGCCTCCTCCAGGACGGCGCGCACCCGGCGCACCGGCTCGGCGGCGCCGTCCAGCTCGGCCGTCACGGCCGAGGCCGGCCGGACCGCCGGGCCCGCGGCGGGCACGCGCCGGCGGACGTCCACCGTCACCGCCCAGATGCTCGGGGCCCCGGCGGGCGCGGCGGCGGACCGGGCCGGGACGGGCGCCGGCGGGGTCATCCCCGGGAACGCCTCGGCCAGCACGCCCAGCACGGCCTCGGCACCCTCCCGGTCACAGTGGCTGACCAGCACGTTCACCTCGGCCTCGGCCGAGGGCCCCTCCGGCACGGGCGCCTCCGCTGCTTCGGGGGCCGACCGTGCCGCGTCCACGCGGGCCGGGTCGCAGGACGGGCCCGCGCCCGTCCCCGTGCGGGAGGGCACGCCGGGCGGCCGGCCGTGCTCGTCCACCATCGCCCCCGTGTCCGGCAGCGGCGCGCCGCCCCGCTCCGGGTCCTCGTGGCCGCGGTTCGTGTCCATCCTTCGCCTCCGGGTCGGGGCACGGTCCCGCGCGGAGCCCGGGGCCGGCCGTGGACCGGCACGTCAGGGTGCCTCACCTGGCGACTGTCCCCGGACGGCCGCGCCAAACCCGCCGCCGGCGCCGGACCCGCCCGTACGGCGCCGGACCCGTCGGCGCGGGGGGCGAGGTCCGGAAGAGAAGATCGGGTTCATTCCCGGGAGGGGCAGCCCCCGGACCGTGCGCGGGCGTACGCTGATCTACCGAACCGGCCTGGGGGGTACCAGCCATGACGGACCGCCCGACCCGCACGCGGCGCACGCTCTTCGAACGCGAAACCGAACTCGTCATCGTCGACGAGGCCCTGGACCGGCTCACCGGCGGCGGCCCGGACGCGGCCGGGGGCCTGCTCGCCCTCTCCGGCCCGGCCGGCCTCGGCAAGACCACCCTCCTCGCCGAGGTGCGTCGCCGCTCCCTCGCCCGCTCCTGCACCCTCCTGGCCGCCCGCGGCGGCGAACAGGAGCAGAGCCAGCCCTTCCACGTCGCCCGCCAGCTCATCCAGCCCCGGCTCGCCGGCCGCCCCGAGGCCGAGCTGCGCGAGGCGCTCGGCAGCTGGTACGCCATCGTCGGCCCCGCCCTGGGCCTGTGCGCCCCCGAACAGGGAGCCCCGCCCGACCCCCAGGGCCTGCGCGACGGGCTCGACTGGGTGCTCACCCACCTCACCGTCCAGCGTGCCCCCGTCGTCCTCGTCCTCGACGACGCCCACTGGGCCGACCCCGAGTCCCTCGGGTGGCTCGCCGCCTTCGCCCCGCGCGCCGAGCAGCTCCCGCTGCTCCTCGTCGTCGCCTACCGCCCCGACGAACTCCCCGCGCACGCCGAGGCCTTCCGCACCCTGCCCGGCCGGGCCGGGCGGCGCCCGCTCCACCTCGCCCCGCTCACCGAAGCAGCCGTCGCCACCCTGGTCCGCGAGACCGTCGGAGCCCACGCCGAGGACGCCTTCTGCCACGAAGCCTGGGCCGTCACCACCGGCAACCCCTTCGAGGCCGTCGAACTCACCGCCAAGGTCCGCAGCCGCGGCATCACCCCCGTCGGGTCCAGCGCCCCGCTGCTGCACGATCTCGCCGCCGCCCAGCGCGGCAGCGGCCTCGTCGCCCGCCTCCAGAGCCTGGGCCCCTCCACCGTCCGCTTCGCCTGGGCCTGCGCCGTCCTGGGCACCGCCATCCCCCGGCAGATCGCCGCCCGCGTCGCCGGACTCGGCGCCGAGGAGGCCGCCGGCGCCACCTGGCGGCTGCGCGACGCCCGCATTCTGTCCGCGCCCCCGGCGGGCGCCGCCGACGAGGACACCGGGCTGGAGTTCGTCCACCCGCTCATCGCCACCGCCATCTACCGCGCCATCCCCGACGCCCTGCGCGTCGCCCTCCACGGCAAGGCCGCCGCCGCCGTCGTCGACGCCGGACTCGGCTCCTCCGCGGCCGCCCGCCACCTCCTGGAGACCCATCCCGAGAGCGACCCCTGGGTGGTGCGCACCCTGCGCGAGGCCGCCGCCGAGAACCTCCGCGCCGGCGCCCCCGAAGCCGCCCGCCGCCAGCTGGCCCGCGCCCTCCAGGAACCCCCGGACTTCGGCGAACGCGCCGCCGTGCTCTACGAACTGGGCTGCGCCTCCCTGCTCACCGAACCCGCCACCACCGTCAACCACCTGCGCGCCGCCCTCGCCGAACCCTTCGACGACCCGGCGCTGCGCCAGGGCATCGTCATCCGGCTCGCCCAGGTCCTCGCCCACAGCGACCACCTGCGCGCCGCCTCCGAACTCCTCGCCGCCGAGATACCCCGCGCCCACGAGCCGCGCGCCCGGCTGCGCCTGCAGTCCGAGCAGTTCATGTGGGACGCCTTCGACGCCGCCGAACCCGACTCGCCGGCCCGCTCCCGGCGCCTGGCCAAACTCGCCGACCGGCTCACCGGCCGGGACCTCACCGAGCGGTACGTCATCGGCCTGCGGGCCTGGGACGCCTGCCTGCGCGGCGAACCCCTGGAGGTCTCCCTCCACCACGCCGGACGGGTCCTGGAACAGCCCTTCAGCTGGGCGCACGAGGACCGCGGCTTCGAGGTCCCGGTGCTCGCCGCGATGGTCCACATGTACGCCGACCGGCCGGGCCGCGCCGAGGAGCTCTTCGAGGCCGGCACCGCCGAGTTCGAACGCCAGGGATGGCACGGCGCCCACCTGTCCTTCGCCTACAGCCTGCGCGCCTACATCCGCTACCGGCGCGGCCGCCTCGCCGAGGCCGAGGAACTGGCCCGGGCGGGCCTGCGGCTCGCCGGGCGCGTGGGCCGCCGTACGCCCGTGCACTGGTACGCCGTCACCATCCTCGTCACCACCCTCCTCGGCCGCGGCCGCACCGAGGAGGCCTGGCGGCTGGCCCGGGAGCACGAGTACGGGGAGCCCTTCCCCGCCGCCGTCGTCTTCCCCGACTCCCAGACCGTCTACGCCGAACTGCTCCTGGCCGCCGGGGACCGCAAGGCGGCCGTCGTCGAACTGGAGGCGGTGGACCGGCGGCTGACCCCGCGCGGGATCCAGAACCCGGCCTGGTGCCCCTGGCGGCTGCACCTGGCCCGCGCCGTCGCCCCCGAGGACCCCGCCAGGGCCCGCGCCCTGGCGGAGGAGGCCCTGCACCGCGCGCGGGCCTTCGGCGCCCCCTCCGCCATCGGGCAGGCCCTGCGCGTCTCGGCCGAAGTGGCACCGCCGGAACGGCGCGCGGCCCTGCTGACCGAGGCCGTCACCCTCCTGGAGGACTCCCCGGCGGCCTACGAGCTGGCCCGCGCCCTCGCCGCGCTGGGCACCGAGCTCCGCGACCCCGACCTGCTCACCCGTGCCCACCTGACCGCCCGCACCTGCGGCGCCGACACCCTGGAGGCGGACACCGGGCAGGCCCTGAGGGAGTTCGCCCACGGCGTGGGCTGACCGTACCGCCCCGCCCCGGGGCAAGGTGGACCGTATGGACCACTCCACCAGGCTCAGCGTGTTCCGCAGCGAGGCCGCGGCCTACGACACGGCCCTGCGGCGGGCGGCCGGCGGGGGCCGGGAAGGCCCGCCGGTTCCGTCCTGCCCCGGCTGGTCCCTCGCCGACCTCGCCGGACACCTCGGCAGCGTCCAGCGCTACCTCACCCACATCCTCCGCGGCCGCCACACCGAACCCCCGACCCCACCGACCCCGCCCTCTACGCCCTCCCCGAGGACCCCGCCGTACGGGCCGCCTGGCCCCGGCACGACGCGACCCCGCACCGCGGCCCCGTCCCCGGGGAGCTCCTCGACTGGTCGGCCGAGGCCGCCCGGGCCCTCGTGCGGACCCTGGACGAACTCGGACCGGACGTACCGGTGTGGAGCTGGTCGGCCGAGCGGACCAGCGGCTTCTGGACGCGGACGCAGACCATCGAACAGGCCGTCCACCGCTGGGACGCGGAATCCGTCACCGGCGACCCGGCCCCCTTCGACCCGGCCTTCGCCGCCGACGCGGTCGCCCAGACCTTCGAGGTGATGGTCCCGGCCCGGCGCGGCTGGAACCCCGCCCCGCCCGGAACGGGGGAGCGCTACCGCTTCCGCCGCGCCGACGGCCCCGAGTCCTGGACGGTGGAGTTCACCGGGGACGAGGTCCGCCTGGAGCCGGACGGCACCGGCCCCGTCGCCGTCGAAGCCGAGGGCACGGCCTCCGACCTCACCCTCTTCCTCTGGCAGCGCCTCCCCGCCACCGGGCTGGAGGTCACCGGGGACAGCGCCCTGCTCGACCACTGGTTCACCCTCGTCCCCCCGGCCTGAACCGGGCCGGGGAACCCCTCAGGGACGTACGCCCCCAGGCCGCCCCGACGCCCCCGGCCCGGCGCGGAAGGAACCCACCACGGGGGAGCGGCGCAGCGCCCGGGACACCGCGACCAGGTCGGGGGACCTGGCCGGTACCGGGACGGCCCCGCCCCCGCCCCGCGCCCCCGCCGCGCCGGGGACCGACGCCGCGCCGGGGACCGCCGCCAGGCCCAGGCGCAGGCTGCGCACCGCCGCGACCACGGCGACCGCGTCGGCGGTGGCCGCCGCCTGGGCGGGCGCCTCGTCACGGGCCAGGGCCTCGGCGAACGCCCGGTCGCGGACGGCGGGGTCCATGTACGGCTGGAGCCGCAGCAGCCCGTCGCTGATCTGCGTCCGGCGCTGCACCAGCCGCCGGCTCACCGGGGACCGCCGCGGCAGCCGCAGCCCGCCGGTGTCCAGCCCGTCCAGCTCGCGGACGAACGCCGCGAGGGACCGGTACTGGCGGTAGTCCGTCCACAGCGCCTGCGCCGCCTGGCCGGCGTGCGGCAGGATGAAGCCCACGGCGATGAACAGGGCCCCCACCGAGGCGATGGGCGGTGCGACGAACGTGCTGAGCCAGTCCAGGTCGCGCCCCGCCCAGCGGGCGGCCACCGCCACGAGCTTCACGGTGTCGTAGCAGAGGTTCAGGACGAAGCCGAGGACCAGGAACACCAGGCCCGCCCGCAGCCAGCCGGACACCTCGCGCAGCCAGGCCCAGGTGACGACCGAGGTGATCAGGCAGGCGACCGTGTGGGCCCCCAGGTAGAGCAGGATGTGCTCGCGCATCCAGGGGGTGTTGGCGTAGTAGGTGTCCAGGTCCCGCAGCCGTTCGACCGGCACATCGGCGAGGGCGAACGTGATCCACAGTCCGGCGACCACGGCCGCGTAGACGGCCCCGATGGTCCAGTTCGTGCGGCGCACCCGCCGGGGGTCGCCCCCGCGCCAGTGGATGACCAGGATGAGGCAGGAGGCGCAGAACATCGTGATCAGCGAGTAGACCAGCGGCGCCGCGACGTTGCTGACGCCGGTGGAGTGGTTCAGCAGGGCCAGGGTCGTGGGCCTGCCGCAGTAGAAGACGGCCGAGCCCAGCAGCAGCAGGCCGCCGAGGGAGCGCACGTTCGGGTCGTTCCGCCAGAACCTCATGATCACCGGCAGCCGCAGGACGAAGGCCAGTGTGAGGATCACCGCCGGGATGAGCAGCGGGATGTAGTACTTGTCCGAGGTCAACGTCAACCGATCGGCCCGCGGTATCCCAGCGCGTTGCCTATCCGGCCCGCGACACCGTTCCCGCGCCCGCCCCCCGGGCCCTCGCCCCCCGTCAGCCAGGGCCGGCAGCGGTCGCCGAGCATCAGCCCGAACCGCTCGGCCTCGATCTCCTGGGCGTCCTCGTAGTGGGACCGCGCGGCGACGCTCGCGTACGTCAGTGACGAGGCGTCCGGCAGGGACCGCGCGGCGTCGGCCGCCCTGTGCCCGTGCTCGCCGCAGTGGCCCGCGTTCATGTGCCACAGCTCGTGCCCGAGGATGACCAGTTGGTGGTCGGGGGTCGTGTGCTTCTCCACGACGACGATGTCGTACTTCTCCATGTTCAGCCAGAGGCCCGACGTGGTCAGCTCGGTGGGGAACCGCTCGAAGCGCAGCACGATCGGGCGCCCGCCGCGCGTACGGCTCATGGCGTCGCACAGGGCGCGGAAGAGGGTCTGCGGATCGACCGGGGCCTCCAGGTCGAGCGAGGAGGTCAGCGCGGTGCACAGTTTGCGCATCGATCGGGACAGGTTCACCGGGCCACCTCGGCGTGCGGCTCGGCGGACAGCATCCTCGTGATCATGCCCAGCAACAGGGCCTCCTGCGTACGGGTCAGGGGTCTTCCCCGGGTGGAGACGCAGACCAGGCCGTACTGGTCCGCGAGGTCGGCCATCAGGGTGCCCGAGCGGTGGTCGAGGGACTCCAGGGTGGGCCGCAGGGCCCGGCTCACCGCCTGGGCCGGGGTGTCCGTCAGGAAGGAGGCGTCCCGCCCGAAGAAGGCGGCGAACGCCGTGCAGTGCCGCAGGTGCGGGGGCTTGCGCCCGGACACCAGTGCGCCGACCCAGCGCGGCGGCGCACCGATCGCCGCCGCGATCTGCCCGACGGGGTAGGGGCGGCCGTGGACGTCGCGGGAGACCGCGTACAGGAACGCCGCCCGCCGGCGGACCCTCTCCTCGGCCCCGCCGGGAGCCGGCTGCGCGTGCTCCTCCCCGCGCAGCAGCGCCAGGGTCACCGCCAGGGGAACGCCCGCCCGCTCGGAGAGGGCCACCGGGTCCAGGATCTCGTCCATGTCCAGCCGCGCCTCCTCGGCGAGCGCCCGTATCCGGTCGAGCGTCATGGCGAGGGGAAGCGGCGGATCGCCAACAGACACGGTCATCCGTCTGTGCTCCCATACGTCCGAAGGCCGGTTGCGCGCCCGGGACGGCGGTCGGCCCCCCCGGCCATCAAGTTCCCCACCTTCGGATCGTAGTCGTCGATTCGAAAACGATCGCGGACCGGCGGCGGGGACGGACAGCAAGATACAGCCAGGAGGGCTGGTGGTGGCAGAAAAGTGTGCATGCCCGCGGACGCCGCGGAGGGTAAGGAGCATCGCGGACGGACACCCCATACCCGCAGGTCCGGGACGTTCGAGCCGCTTCCCCGCCGCCCCGGCCGCCGGGAGCACCCCGGGGCCGGAAAACCCGCGCGGCCACGTACCATGGGCCGCATGTCCTTCCTCCGCCGCCACCGCGCCGCCACACCCGCCGGCCCGGACTTCGACGTCCTGGCCATGGACCCGGGGGACTGGCCGGGCAACCTCGGGGCCGGGCTGCTGCCCGCCCCCGACGGCAGCTGCCAGGGAGTCTTCCTCCGCTACGACCTCTTCGGCGGACGCGGCCCCGCGATGATCATCGGCAACCTCCCCGAGGGATCCCCGGCCCGGGACCTCGCCGAGGGCCAGGTGCCCTTCGAGGTGGCCCAGCTCCTCGACGCCCTGGAGAACGACGAGGAGGTCGAGGTCACCGGCACCGAGGACTGCCCCGTCATGCAGGGCGACAACCTCCTCATCGTCCGCAAGGTCAAGCTCTCCGAGAGCCGGATCTCCTGCGTGCAGTTCGACCGCAGCGACAACGTCCTCGTGACGATCGCCAGCTGGGACCGCCCCATCACCGACGACCTCTACGCGCTGCTGAAGCCGCTCCCCGCCGAACTCTTCCAGCAAGGCTGACCCCCCCGGCGGGCCGCCCGGCCGTCAGGCGGTGTCCGCGATGTCGTTCGCCGCCACATAGCCGAACGTCATCGCGGGCCCGATCGTCGAACCGGCCCCCGCGTAACTGTGGCCCATCACCGCCGCGCTCGCGTTGCCCGCAGCCCACAGGCCCCGGATCACCGATCCGTCCGCCCGCAGCGCGCGGGCCCGCGCGTCGGTGACGATGCCGCCCTTGGTCCCCAGGTCGCCCGGGACGATCCGGAAGGCGTGGAAGGGCGGGACCCAGACGGGGGCCAGGCAGGAGTTCGGAGTCACGTTCGGGTCCGTGTAGTAGTGGTCGTACGCCGTGTCCCCCCGGTGGAAGTCCGGGTCGGAGCCGCTCCACGCCTGGGCGTTGAACCGGTTCAGCGTCGCCCGCAGCGCCGCCGCCGGCACCCCGATCTGCCCCGCCAGCGCGTCCCAGGTCCAGGCCTTCTTCGCGGCCCCGGCCTCGTACCACGCGTCCGGGAAGGGCAGCGTCGGCAGGACGTCCTTGAACAGGTACCGGTTGCGGTAGTTCTGGTCCACGATCAGCCACGCCGGGATGTGCGACCCCGGCGCGCCCCGGTCCTTCGCGTACATCACGTGCACCACGTCGCTGTACGGCGCCGCCTCGTTCACGAACCGCGTCCCGGCGCGGTTGACGACCAGACCGCCCGGCAGGGTCCGCTCCGCCAGGCAGAAGTACGGCTCCCCGGGCAGCGGGATCGACGGCCCCCACCAGGCGTCCTCCATCAGGGCCAGCGCCGCGCCCGCCCGCTGCCCCGCCAGGATCCCGTCGCCGGTGTTCTCCTTCGCGCCCACCGACCACTCGGTGCCGATCGGCTGCTGCTGGTAGCGCTCCCGCATCGCCGCGTTGTGCTCGAAGCCGCCCGAGCCGACCACCACCCCCCGGCGGGCCCGCACGACGCCCCGTACGCCCTCCTTCTCCACCACCACCCCGGTGACCGCCCCGCCCTCCTGGACCAGGTCCACCAGCGGGCTGTTCAGCCACACCGGCACCCCCGCCCGCAGCAGCCCGGCCCGCAGCCCCGCGGCCAGCGCCTGGCCCATCGTCAGCGGCTTCTGCCCCAGCAGCGCCGCCTTCGTGCCGCGCGCCAGGCACTCCGTGGACACCGCCAGCCCCTTCGCCGTGACCGCCGCCAGGTTCAGCCACTTGTAGTCCTGGCTGAAGACCACCATCCCGGCCGGCACCGGCATGTACGCCGGGTTCAGGTGCGCCAGTTCGGCGCCCAGGACGTTCCCGTCGATCTGGTCCGGCTCGATGGAGCGGCCGTTCGGCAGACCGCCCGGCAGGTCGGGGTAGTAGTCGCTGTAGCCGTCCATGAAGCGGAACCGCATCGGGCTGTTCGCCATGACGAAGTCCAGCATCCGCGGGCCGTTGGCCAGGAACGCCCGCTGCCGGTCGGCCGGCACCTCCGGCCCCACCACCGCCGACAGGTACCGCTCCGCCTTCTCCGGGGTGTCCGGCACCCCCGCGCCCAGGATCACCGAGTTGTTCGGCAGCCAGATCCCCGCCCCGGAACGGGCCGCGGAACCGCCGAAGGTCGGCGCCTTCTCCACCACCAGCACGCTCAGCCCCCGCCCGGCGGCGGTGAGGGCGGCGGTCATCCCCGCGGCCCCCGACCCGACGACCACGACGTCGTACTCGCCCAGCGGGGCCCCGTCGGCCCGCGCCGCGGCCGCCGGCAGGACGGCGGCCGCGAGCGCCCCGGCCCCCGCCCCGGCGAGGACCCTCCGGCGGGAGGGGAGAGCGGGCTGGGCGTTCACGGGCAGGGACACGGCCTCGGTCATGGGCGGGCTCCAGTGGTGTGGGGACGGCAGGGGCGCGGACACCTGATGCTGAGTCAGAAAAGGTGTTCGGGGGATCATGTGATGTCAAGGCACGCGCGCCGGGGCGATCCGTCCAGGACGGCAGAAATCCCGTGGCCCCCACACCAGGTGTGGGGGCCACGGGATCGCGTACGGAAGGAAGGGGCGGGACGGGGTCAGCGGGTGCCGACGGCCGCCCGGACCGCTCTGCGGGCCATCCCCGCGTCGTCGTGGAGGCGGCGCAGCAGCAGGCGCTGCTCCTCCCCGGAGGAGAGGGCCCCCGCGGGCAGCGGCTGGGTCGCCGGGGCCGCCAGCATGGAACGCTGGACGGCCGTCTCGCACATCCGGATCTCCCGGGTCAGCACCAGCATCAGGTTCACCAGGAAGGCGTCCCGGGCCGCCGGACCGGCCGACTGCGCGAGCCGGCTGATCTGGCTGCGTGCCGCCGGGGCGTCGCCCAGCACCGCCCACAGCGTGGCCAGGTCGTAGCCCGGCAGGTACCAGCCCGCGTGCTCCCAGTCCAGCAGCACCGGACCGGCCGGGGAGAGCAGCAGGTTCGACAGCAGGGCGTCACCGTGGTTGAACTGCCACGGGGTCAACCGCAGTCCGTGCAGCAGCTTCTGCAGGTCGCCGTAGTCCCGGTCGGTCAGCAGCCCCAGGCCGTGGTCCCGGGAGATCCGCCGCGCGTAGTCCACCGGGTGGCCGAACAGATCGGCCGGGGGACGCCACTGGTTGACCCGGCACACCGCGCCCAGCGCCGCCCGTACGTCCGGCCGCGGCGGGGCCTCCACCGGATGCCGCTGGAGGGCGGCGACCCGGCCGGCCATGCGCTCCACGACCAGGACGCAGTTCTCCGGGTCGGCGGCGATCAGCCGGGGCACCCGGACCGGCGGGCGGTGCCGGACGAAGGTCCGGTACGTCGCTATTTCGTGCCGGTACCGCTCGCGCCACTCGGGCGAGTGGTCCAGTAAAACCTTCGCGACCGCGGTCATCCGTCCGGTCGTCCCCACCAGGAGGACCGACCGGCCGCTGCGCCGCAGCACCTGGACCGGCGCGAACTCCGGACAGATCCGCTGCACCGACGCGAGCGCGGTGCGCAGCTGCGCCCCCTGCGGGCCGGACAGGTCGATTCTTCCGCTCAGCGGCTGCGTTCCGGCCGCCGGCATCCGCCGCGCCCTGACGGCGCCCTGCGCCGGGAGCGGCTGGCGGCCGGGTTCGAGGGCGATGCCCCCGCCCCCCGCCTGGAGGGTGCGGTGCGGGCGGACCGGGGCGGACACGGAGGACGTTGCTGCGTACATGGCGTTTACGGTTCCCTTCGTGCGCCGACGAGTTGCGTACGCCGCCCCGCCGGATCCCGTACTTCACCCTGGGGAGTTCCGCCGGTGAACCGGGTCGGGGAGGCGCATTCCTACCTGACACCCGGCGGCAGGTGGCGAACCACGGGGCGTGCCCTGGCGAACCCTGGCGAATAGTCCACGGGGAACTGACAGGGGGCTACTGTCAACTCAGCCGAGAACCTGGGGGCTTGACGTGAGCAAGGGTCCAAACACCCGTCTGAACGACCTGTTCGGCCTGGCCGGCTGGTCGAAGGGCGAACTCGCGAGGATGGTCAACCGGCAGGCGGCCGCGATGGGCCACCACCAACTGGCCACCGACACCTCGCGGGTGCGGCGCTGGATCGACATGGGGGAGACCCCGCGCGAACCGGTGCCCACGGTACTGGCAGCACTGTTCACCGAGCGGCTCGGTCGTGTCGTGACCATCGAGGACCTCGGGTTCGTACGACAGCGGCGCACCGCCAGAAGGCAGCCGGACGGGGCGAAGGAGAACCCCGACGGAGTGCCCTGGGCGCCCGAACGCACAGCCGCGGTCCTCACCGAATTCACGGGAATGGACCTCATGCTCAACCGTCGCGGCCTGATGGGCGCGGGAGCAGCGCTCACCGCCGGCTCAGCCCTCAGCAACGCCATGTACGACTGGCTGCAAGGCGACCCCGCCACCGCCAAGGACCCGCAGCGGTTCGGCGACCCCTACCCGGCCGACCCGGCGGGCTACGACCGCTACGAGGCCGCCCCCATCGGCTCGCAGGAGATCGACGCGCTGGAGCGCTCGGTCGAGGTGTTCCGGGCCTGGGACGCCTCCAGAGGCGGCGGCCTCCAGCGCAAGGCCGTCGTCGGGCAGCTGAACGAGGTCGGCGGCATGCTCGCCTACCACCACCCCGACCACCTCCAGCGCCGGCTGTGGGGGGTGGCGGCCAACCTGGCGGTACTGGCGGGCTGGATGTCGCACGACGTCGGCCTCGAACCCACCGCCCAGAAGTACTTCGTCATCGCCGCCCACGCGGCCCGCGAGGGCGGCGACCGCCCGCGCGCCGGCGAGGCGCTGTCCCGGGCCGCCCGCCAGATGGTCCACCTGGGCAAGCCGAACGAGGCCCTGGACCTGATGAAGCTGGCCCAGGCGGGCTCCGGCGACCAGACGCTCCCGCGCACCCGCGCCATGCTGCACACCATCGAGGCCTGGGCCCAGGCCGCCATGGGCAAGGGCCAGGCCATGCGCCGCACCCTGGGCGAGGCCGAGGACCTGTTCGTGTCCGACAAGGGCGACGTACCGCCGCCGTCGTGGATGCAGCACTTCGACGAGGCCGACCTGCACGGGATGCAGGCCCTGGCCTACCGCACGCTCGCCGACCACGACGCCACGGCGGCCCCGGTCGCGGCGCGGCACGCGCGGGAGGCCCTGCGGCTGCGCGGCGACGGCTACCAGCGCTCGCAGATCTTCGACTACATCTCCCTGGCCTCCGCCTGCTTCATCGCGGACGATCCGGAACAGGCCGACCGCTACGCCCGGCTGGCCCTCGTCTCGATGAACGAGACCTCCTCGCACCGGACATGGGACCGGCTCCGCGAGATGTACCGGCTCACCGGCCAGTACGCCGGGTACGCGCGCATCGAGGACCTCCGCGAGGAGATCGAGCAGGTCCTCCCCGACAGCCCCGCCCCGCGCGCGGCCCGCGGGGCGGAGGTCTAGGGGACCGGTGCCGTACGCGGTGGAGGACGGGGACGGGAGCGGACGACGAACGGGGCCGCGCCGTGGGCGCGGCCCCTCGAACCGGACCGTGAGGGCGGTGGGCGCCGGCTAGCCGCCGATGCGGGCCACCAGGACGCAGGCGTCGTCCTCGCGCTCGCTCTCGCCGAACTCCTCCGTGACCATCCGCACGCAGTCGCGCGCCGACCGGGCCGCCGAGAAGCGCGGCGCGAGCGCCAGCAGCCGCTCCGTGCCGTCCGCCCGGCCGAACTCGGTGCCGCGCGAGGTCAGTCCGTCGGTGTACAGGACGAGTACGTCGCCCGGTTCGAGCAGTTCCTCGGCCTGCCCGTACACGGCTCCCGAGGTGGCGCCGAGCAGGACCCCCTCCGGCGGCTGGAACGCACGCCCCTGGCCGCGGCGGAAGAGGAGCGGCGCGGGGTGCCCGGCCTGGGCCCAGGAGAGCAGCCGGCGGGACGGGTCGTAGCGGCAGCAGACGGCGGAGCCGAGGGCCGGCTGCGCCGAGGTCTCCAGCAGCTGGTTGAGCCAGCCCATCAGGGGGCCCGGCTCGATGCCGGCCATGGCCATCCCGCGCAGGGCGCCGAGCAGCATGGCCATGCCGGAGGTGGCGCTGACCCCGTGCCCGGTGAGGTCGCCGACCGTCAGCAGCGAGCGGCCGTCGGCCAGTTCGAGCGCGTCGTACCAGTCGCCGCCGATCAGCCTGCTGGTGGCGGAGGGGAGGTAGTGAGCGGCCACGTCCATCGTGCCGGCGTGGTCGTACGGGAACCGCAGGGAGCCGCGCCACGGGGGGAGCACGGCTTCCTGCAGCTCGACCGCCAGCCGGTGCTCGGTCTGCGCGATCTCCCGCCGGCGCTGGAGCGAGTCACGGGACTCGCGCTCCGCCCGCTGGCTCCTGCGCAGTTCGCTGACGTCACGCAGCACGGCCCACATCGAGGCCGTGCAGCCGTCGGCGTCGAGCACCGGCTCGCCCCTCATGTGCAGCGTCCGGACCCGGCCGTCGGCCCGGACGATGCGGAACTCGCCGTCTATCGGCTTGCCGTCGACCAGGCAGTCGGTGACCATCGCGGTCAGCAGCGGCTGGTCTTCGGAGAACAGGGTGGAGCCGAGCTCGTCGAGGGGGAGCGGGCCCGCCTCGGGGGAGCGGCCGAAGATCTGGAAGAGCTCCTCGGACCAGGTGACCTCGTCCGTCAGAAGATTCCATTCGGCGCTGCCCACGCGGGTCTGACGGTCCTCGGAGGTGGTCTCCGGGGGCGCCGGGGCGGGTTCGACGGGCTCGGGGGCGGGCGGCAGCCCTTCCTTGAGCTGGCCCAGGTGCTGGCCCAGGTCGTCCAGGTGGTGCACGGCGAGGTCGCACAGCGCGCGCTGCCAGCGGCCCTGGGCGTCGTCGTCGTCCACGACGGTGTCGCGGCGCACCGCGTCCACCTCGCCGCGCAGCCGGCGGGTCTGCGAGATCAGCGCGTCCACGGATCCCGGGTCGGGCGGCTGTGCGGAACGGTCCGCGTACAGGTGGGACGGCATGAGCACTCCGATACAGGCGCGGCGATACAGGCGCGGCACGGCCAGGTCTGAAAGAAGGACCGGCTACGACTGTGGCACAGGCCGGGACGGGCTGTAAGGCGTTTGGCAACATCCGTAACGTTCTTGCTCACGGCATATGCCGAAGGCCTCCCGTTTACCTCCTGTCCGTACGAACATTTCCGGCCGGCATCGGAGCGCTCCCCCGCGGTGCCCGGTCGCGTCAGACGCTCAGCGGGACCGCGTGGATCTCGTCGGCGGGGTGCCCGGCCCGCTCGTGGATCTTCTGGACCGCCGCCGCCGAGGGGGCCTCGGACAGGCAGTAGACCTCGCCGGACGCGGGGTCGGCCCAGGCACGCTGGAACATGACCTGCTCGTCCGACTGGATGGCGAGGTCCGCCTTGTGGGCCTCCATCAGCTGGTCCGCGGTGATGCCCTTCATACCGTGGTGGACATCCATGAACTGGGCCATCGCCGTACACCTCCTCACGTGTCGCCAACGCGTACGACTGTGGTTCCATCGTCCGCCCGCGGCCGGAAATCGGCCTTCCGGGCGGGGCGGCTCGATCGTACGGGCGAGATGTACGAGGCCCGGGGCGCGGCCGGGCCGCCGGGGGGCCGCTCGGACCCCGTCCGGGGCACCACTCGAACGAAGGACCCCGTACGTCACTTCCGCTTCCCACCCCACCGCATGATCGCTACCCTACGTGTCGGTAACGAGCCGGTGCGGTCCGCTGCTTCACACGTGGGCCGGGGGAGGGTGGGCAGGGTCGGATGGCAGTGGAGAGCAGCACGCCTACGGGGCGGGACGGGAGCGGCCACAGCCGCCGGTCCTTCCTGACCTACCTGGTCGCGGCCCCGACCCTGGCCCTCGTCACCCGCGCCGGCGCCGACGCGCTGGCCCCGCAGCCCGCGCACGCCGTCGTGCCGAGCCTGCCCGAGGTGGCCGACCTGATCGACCTCGGGGACCTGTTCATCCTGGCCGGCGCCCCGACCTCGTCCCTCCTCGCGCTCGTCGTCGAGGAGGACGGCACCATCCGCTTCCGGCTGCCCCGCGAGGAGGTCGGCCAGGGCCTCACCACCGCGGTGGCCATGCTGGTCGCCGAGGAGCTCGACGCCCCGCTCGGCAGCGTCCGGGTGGAACTGGACGACGCCCGCCCCGAGCTGCTGTTCAACCAGCTCACCGGGTCCTCCAACTCCATCCGCTCCCTGTACGGGCCGGTCCGCCAGTGCGCCGCCACCGCCCGGGCCCGCCTCGTCGCGGCCGCGGCGGCCCGCTGGAGCCTCTCCGCCGCCTCGCTGACCACCGCGAACGGCTCGGTGCGCGCCCCGGACGGCCGCACCGCCGGCTACGGGAGCCTCGCGACGGCCGCCGCCGCACCCGGGCTCGTGGTCCTCGGCGCCACGCCCAAGCCGGCCGCCCGGCACGCCCTCGTCGGCACCCCGACCAGCCGCATCGACGCCCGCGCCATGGTCACCGGCGCCCAGCGCTACACCCTCGACCTCGACGTACCGGGCGCCAAGCCCTGCGTGCTGCGGCGCCCGCCCAGCCTCGGCGGCACCGTCCGCTCCGTGGCCAACCGCGCGGCCGTCCAGGCCATGCCGGGCGTCCTGCACGTGGTGACCGTCCCCACCGGGGTCGCCGTGGTCGCGGAAACGTTCGGCCAGGCCCTGGACGCCAAGGCTGCCCTCCAGGTCGAGTGGGGTCCCGGACCCGCCGACGGGCTCTCCGACGAGCAGGTCCGCGCCAAGCTCCGCGCCGCCACCCCGCCGCTACTGGTGCCGCCGCTGCTCACCCCGTACGTGGACGCCGAGTTCGACTTCGCCTTCGTCAGCCACGCGCCGATGGAGACCAACTCCGCCGTCGCCGATGTCCGCGACGACCGGGCCGAGATCTGGTCGGGCCTGAAGTCCCCCATCGTCGCCCGCGAGACCATCGCCGCCGACCTCGGACTGCCGCTGGACAAGGTGAAGGTGCACGTGGTCCAGGCCGGCGGCTCCTTCGGCCGGCGCCTGTTCTTCGACGCCGCCCTGGAGGCCGCCCGCGTCTCCAAGGCCTGCCGCCGCCCGGTGAAGCTGATGTGGACCCGTGTGGACGACACCCGGCATGGCCGGATGCGCCCCGCCACCCACCACCGCATCCGGGCCACCCACCTGCTCGGCGAGGTGCTCAGCTTCGAGCACCGCGTCGCCGCCGCCGAGACCGACTTCCGGCACGGACTCGGCGAGATCGTCACCGCCACCGCCGCGAGCCTGCCCTCCGGCATCGGCAACGCCACCCTGGCCCAGACCCTGTTCCTCACCACGGTGAAGTCCCCGTACCACTTCGGGCTCACCACCCAGGCGCTGACCGAGGTGCCCACCGGGATCCCCACCGGCTCCTGGCGCTCGGTCTACTCGGCCAACACCCGCGGCGCCGAGGAGATCGTGGTCGACGAACTGGCCGCCGCCACCGGCAAGGACCCCTACCGCTTCCGCCGCACCTTCCTCAAGACCGACGCCCAGCGCGCCGTGCTCGACAAGGTGGCGGCCGAAGGGCAGTGGGGACGCGCCCTGCCGGCCGGCTGCGCGCAGGGCATCGCCTTCCACGAGGAGTACAAGTCGCGCACCGCCTGCCTGGTGGAGATCGACACCCGCGACCCGGAGCACGTCCGCGTCACCCGGGCGGTCATCGCCGTCGACGTGGGCCTGCCCGTCAACCCGCGCGGGCTGGAGGCCCAGATGATCGGCGGCCTCACCGACGCGATCTCCACCACCCTGCGCGCCGGGCTGCACCTGGACAAGGGGCTGCCGCTGGAGGGCAGTTACAGCCAGTTCCACTGGGCCAGGCAGCGCGACACCCCGCAGGACGTACGGGTCTTCGTCCTCCCGGCCACCGCCGCCGTGCCGGGCGGCGCGGGCGAGCTCGGCGTGCCCGCCGCCGTGGGAGCCATCGCCAACGCCTGGGCCCGGGCCACCGGTTCCAAGCCGCGCAGCTTCCCCCTCGACTTCGACGTCGACTTCACCCCCTACCCGCGCTGACCCCTGGAGTACGCCGCCGTGCCCTCGCACACCTTCACCGTCAACGGCCGGAGCGTCACCGTCGACGCGCCCGACGACCTGCCCCTGCTGTGGGTGCTCCGCGACATGCTGGGGGTCACCGGGCCGAAGTACGGCTGCGGCGTGGACGTCTGCAAGGCCTGCACCAGCCACCTCGACGGAGTGGACGTCCGCCCCTGCGTGGTGCCGGTCTCCGCCTGCGCCGGCAAGCGGGTCACCACCATCGAGGGGCTCGCGGACGGCGACCGGCTGCACCCCGTCCAGGAGGCCTGGCTCGAACAGGACGTCGCCCAGTGCGGGTTCTGCCAGCCCGGGCAGATCATGGCCGCCGTGGCCCTGCTCAAGCGGACGAGCGAGCCCACCGACGCGGACATCGACGCCATCGCCAACATCTGCCGCTGCGGCACCTACTTCCGCATCCGCGAGGCCATCCGCAGCGCGGCCGCCCGGATGTGACGGCCGCGCGGCGGGGGGCGCCGGAGTCAGGCCAGGAGCTTCTCCTTGGCCTGGCGGAACTCCTCCTCGTTCAGCTCGCCCTTCGCCCGCAGCTCGGAGAGCTTCACCAGGTCGTCGGCCGTGGCCCTGCCGGGGGCGGGTGATCCGGCGGTCTCCCGGATGTAGGCGTTGAAGGCCTCCTGCTGCTCCTGCACGTGCTGGATCTCCCGCTTGCCCATCTCGCGGCCCCGGGCGATCACGTAGACCAGGACGCCCAGGAACGGGATCAGGAACAGGAAGACCAGCCAGGCGGCCTTGACCCAGCCGCTCATCCCGTGGTCCCGGAAGACGTCCACCACGACCCGGAACAGCAGGATCAGCCACATCACCCAGAGGAAGATCCACATCACGGTCCAGAAGGCGCCGAGCACCGGGTAGTCGTAGGCCAGGTCGACGGATGTCGTCACGGCCGTCTCCTTCCGTAGGGGCCGGCCCCCCGCTCGGATGACCGCAGGGCGGCCGACCGAATCACCATCGCAGCGCCCGGTGAAGATCGCCACTGGGCCGTACGGGGGACGCCGACCCGGTGCAGTACGGCCCCGGAGCGTCTGAAATCCGCGCAGGATGGATATACCTCGCGGAATGAGGCGAATCAATGCGAAACGGGTGCTGGTGGGTGAGCCCCTCGACACCGCGCGGCTGGGCGAGACCCTGCTGCCCAAACGGCTCGCGCTCCCCATCTTCTGCAGCGACCCACTCTCCTCCGTGGCCTACGCCACCGAGGAGATCCTGCTGATCCTCGCCCTCGGCGGAGTCGCGCTGCTCCACCTCGCGTGGTACGCGGCCGCCGCCATCGTCTTCCTGCTGGTGGTCGTCGTCGCCTCCTACCGGCAGACCTGCCACGCCTACCCCGGCGGCGGCGGCGCGTACGTCGTCAGTTCCGAGAACCTCGGCCCCACCGCGGCGCTCACCGCCGCCAGCGCCCTGCTCGTCGACTACGTGATGACGGTCGCCGTCTCCGTGGTCTCCGGGGTCGCCGCCATCACCTCGGCGATCCCCTCCCTCAACGGCCACCAAGTCGGCCTGTCCGTCGCCTTCGTGGTGCTGCTGACGCTGATGAACCTGCGCGGGGTACGGGAGTCGGGGCGCGTCTTCGCCATCCCCACCTACGGGTTCGTGCTCATCGTCTACGTCATGTTCGCCGTGGCCGCCGTCCGCCTCGGGACCGGCGCCACCATCCGTGCCGAGTCCGCCCACCTCCCGATCGACGCCGCCGGCACCTACACCGGCATCGCCGTCGTCTTCCTCGCCCTGCGCGCCTTCGCCTCCGGCTGCACCGCCCTCACCGGGGTCGAGGCCATCAGCAACGGCGTCCCCGCCTTCCGGAAGCCCAAGGCGAAGAACGCGGCGACCACCCTCGCGGCGATGGGCGCCCTGTCCGTGACCATGTTCGCCGGCATCACCGCCCTCGCCATGGCCTACCGGGTGCACGTCGCCGCCGACCCCACCGAACTGGGCCTGCCGCCCGGCACCCCGATGTCCACCGCCCTCGCCCAGATCGGCCGGGCCACCTTCGGGGACCTGGACTTCCTCTTCTACCTGCTCCAGGCAGCCACCGCCGGCGTCCTGGTCCTCGCCGCGAACACCGCCTTCAACGGCTTCCCGATGCTCGCCTCGATCCTCGCCAAGGACCACTACGCGCCCCGCCAGCTCTACAACCGGGGCGACCGGCTCGTCTACTCCAACGGCGTCGTCCTGCTCGCGCTCGCCGCCATCGCCCTCATCGTCGCCTTCGACGCCCAGCTGACCCGCCTCATCCAGCTGTACATCATCGGCGTCTTCGTCTCCTTCACCCTCTCCCAGGCCGGCATGGTCCGGCACTGGCGGCGCGAACTCGCCTCCCCCGCGACCCCGCGCGCCGGACGGGTCCACATCCACCGCCGGCTCGCCATCAACGCGGTCGGCGCCCTCATGACCGCCGTGGTCCTGGTCATCGTCCTGATCACCAAGTTCACGCACGGCGCCTGGCTGGTCGTCATCGCCATGCCCGCCCTCTTCCTCGGCATGAAGGGGGTCCGCCGCCACTACGAGGCGGTCGCCGGACAGGTTGCCGTCGCCCCCGGCGACCGGCCGCGCAAACCCGCCCGCCACCACGTCGTCGTCCTCGTCGCCAACGTGCACGCGCCGACGCTCAAGGCCCTCGGCTACGCCCAGGGGCTGCGGCCCGACACCCTCGGCGCGCTGTCCGTGGCCGCCGACGAGCAGGAGGCGCAGCGGCTGCGCCGGGCCTGGGCGGAGATCGACCCCGGCATGCCGCTGAAGGTGCTGCACTCGCCGTACCGGGAGGTGGTCGGCCCGGTGGTGGCGTACCTGGAGGAGGCGGCCGCCGCCGAGGGCACCGACATGCTCTCGGTCGTCATCCCCGAGTACGTCGTCGGGCACTGGTGGGAGCAGCCCCTGCACAACCAGAACGCGCTGCGGCTCAAGGCGCGCCTGCTGTTCACCCCGGGGATCGCGGTGATCGACGTGCCGTACCTGCTGGAGTCGGCCCGTCACCCGCAGCCGCCACCGCCGGAGCCGACGCGGCCGCAGGAGGCGGCGGCGCCGTAGCCCGCTGGGCCACCGCCGCGTGGGCCAGGGCCAGTTCCACCACGTGCGCCGGGTCCGACAGGGCCCGGCCGGTGAGCTGCTCCAGGCGCCGCAGCCGGTTGGAGACGGTGTTGCGGTGGCAGTAGAGCCGCTGGGCGGCGTACGTGGTCGAGCCCCGGCAGGCCAGCCAGGTGCCCAGGGTGACCAGCAGCACCCGCGCTTCCTGCGGCGGCAGCGCCAGCACCGGGCCCAGCACCACCTCCCGCAGCCGGCCCGCCAGTTCCGGATCGGCCGCGACCAGCGCCGCCGGGAGCCGCTCGTCCAGCAGGGCGGCGCCGCCGGACCCGGCCGGGGGCGGGGCCGCCGTCCGCAGCGCGAGCGCCGCCAGCCGGCGGGCCCCGGCCAGCTCGGCCGGCGAGGCGACGACCGGGCTGATCCCGGCGCGCACGGGCAGCGGGGCCAGCAGGGTGCGCAGGGCCTCCAGCGGGTGGCGGCCCAGCTCGGCGAGCCCGGTCTCGCCGTCGGCCCCCACCCGCCACAGCAGGCGCGGGCCGTCCGCTCCGGATCCGGACGCGCCGCCCGGGCCGCCGCCGGGCCGGGCCGGGAGGGACGGGCCGGGAACGCCGCCGCCGGCGAGGGACGCCCCCGTCACGCCGTCACCCGGGCGGGACGCTCCCGCTCCGCCGCCCCCGGCCGGGCCGGCCGGGCCCAGCACCACCACCGCGAAGCGGCCCCGTTCCGGCAGACCCAGCCGCGCGGCGGCGGAAGCCACCGACTCCGGGGTCCGCGGGCCCGCCCCGGCACCGTCGAGCAGGAGGTCCAGCAGGGCCGCCCGCCGCTCCCGTTCCCGCTCCCCCCGCTCCGCCCCCGCCCGCTGGTACGCCTCCGAGGCGGCGTCCGTCAGCTGGTCGAGTACGTCCCACAGCGCGCCCGCCCCGGCCAGCAGCCGGGGCAGCGCCGCCCGGTCGTGGGCCGCCACCGCTTCGGTCAGGCACTGCCACACCAGCCTCCCGCCGTACCGGTAGGCGCGCCGCAGGGAGGCGAGCGGCAGCCCCTGTGCCGCCCGCAGGACCCCGGCGGCCCGGGCGTCCGCCAGCTCCACCGGCTCCCCGCGCACGGTGCGGACCAGGCCCTCGACCGCCTGGTGCAGGGTGTGGTGCATCCGCTCGCGCAGCTCCGCCCGGTCGGGCAGCGCGGCCCAGGCGGGGTCCTCGGCCAGGGTCCGGTCGGTGAGCCGGTCCGCCGCGAGGGCGATCCGGCGGTCCAGGTCCTCGCGTATCTCCTCGACGATCCGCTCCATGACGGGCAGGGTGACACGGGGGAGGGGCCGGTGGGGAGAGGCACGGGGGACGGTGCCCGGCGCGGACGGGTCGGCTAGCGTGGCCTGAGCACTGTAGGTGCAGTGCTCACGACCACCCCTCCGCAAGACCTCAGGGAACCGCCCATGCGCCAGAATCCGGAACGCCGGGCCGCGCTGCTCGACGCCGCCATCGAGGTCCTGGCCCGTGAGGGCTCCCGCGGACTGACCCTGCGCGCCGTGGACAAGGAGGCCGGGGTCCCGACCGGCACCGCCTCCAACTACTTCGCCCACCGCGGCCAGCTGCTGGCGCAGATCCTGCGCCGCACCCGCGAGCGCCTCACCCCCGACCCGGCCGAACTCGCCGGCCCCCTCGACACCGTGGAACTGCTCCGCCGCCTCCTCGGCCGGCTGCGGCGCGAGCCCAGTGTGCAGATCGCCGTCCTGGAGCTGCGCCTGGAGGCCACGCGCAGGCCCGAACTCCGCGAGGAGCTGTCGCGGTTCCTGGCGGACGAGCTGGAGGCGAACATCGCCGGGCACCTGGAGGCGGGACTCCCCGGGGACCGGCAGGGGGTGGCCCTGCTCTACTTCGCGATGCAGGGCCTGATCGTGGACGACCTCACCGTGCCCGCCCTGCTCGACGCCCACCCGGTGGAACCCCTCCTCGGGGTGATGGCCGAGCGTCTGCTCCCGCCGGGGCCCGCGCAATGACCACCGTCTTGATCAGAAACAAACGGGTTCCGGCCAAGCTGTCACGCGCTACCGCGCATGTTCCAGCGGAAAATGCCAGAACACCCTTTCGCCGTGTGGAACTTGAGTAAGTTCCCTCCTGTCACGCCGTACGACGACCGTGCGCAGCACGTTCGGCCGGGAGGGGAGCCCGCGTGCCCGGGATCGACGAATGCCTGCTCGAAGCCATGGCCCTGCCGGGCGCCCGGGGGGCCGCGCTGGTCGACTGGAGCAGCGGACTGGCCCTCGGCACCGCCGGGGAGTCGCCCGTCGGCGACCACGAGACCACCGCCGCGGAGACCGCCGAACTGGCGCGGGCGGCGGCCGAGTACGAGTCCTTCGCCCAGCCCGTCCCCGCGGCGGCGGCCGCGGCCGCCGCCGCGCTCGCCGGGCCGCCCGTCGAGGACCTGATCGTCACCACCCGCACCGGCTACCACGTGCTCCGGTTCGTCGAGACCAGCTTCGACAGCAGCGTCTTCCTCCACCTGTGGCTCGACCGCGCCGAGGGCAACCTCGCACTGGCCCGGCTCAGACTGCGCGCCCTCGCCGAAGGGCTGGTGCTCCGATGACCGCCGCCGTGCAGAGCCTCGCCGCCGTCTCCCCCCTGCTGACCCGGCTCGCCGCCGAGCGGGCCACCGGCGCCCTGCTGCGCGACCGCGGCACCCTCTTCCTGGAGGACGGCCGCATCGTGCACGCCGAGAGCCCTTCCACCCCGGGCCTGGACGTGCTGCTCACCACCGGCGGGGGCCTGGCCCCCGAGCGCTGGAACGAGGCCGTCAACGAGGCCGGCGCCAGCCGTCAGGTCGCGCGGTTCCTGGTGGACAGCGGAGGCCTGGCCGGCGGGGAACTGGAGATCTGCCACATCGCCGCGATCTTCGACGCCGCCTTCTTCGCGCTCTCGCCCGGCAGCGGTCCCTCCCGGTTCCGGCGCGGCGCCACCCACTGGATCGGCTCCGTCCGGTCCGTCCCGGCGGCCGCCGTGGAACGCGAGACCCGCCGCCGCCGCGAGCTGCTGGACGCCGTGTGGCCGTACCCGCAGCTCGACACCGCCCCGGTCGTGCCCCGGCAGGCCGCGCCCGGGCAGGTCGTCACCGCCCGGCAGCGGGCGCTGCTCGGGCAGGCGGACGGGGTGCGGACCCCCGCCGACCTGGCGTGGGTGCTGGGCCGGCCCGCCTTCCACACCCTGCTCGACGTACGAAGACTCGCGGCCGCCGGGCTCGTCGAGACACCGCACGCGCGGCGGCCGGCCCCGGCGCCGGTCCCGCCCCTGCCCGACTGGATCACCCAGACCCAATCCCCGGACGTGGCGCTGCTCCGCCGGTTACGCGACGCACTGGAGGCAAGTCTGTGAGGCTCCCGCTCCGACCGGTCCTGCGAGCCGACCGTTTCGAGCGGAGGCCGCCCGAAGGGAGGAAAGCCGACATGAGCATGGTCATGCTGCCCGCCGAGGCCGAAGCCGAGATACTCGCCGAGCTCCGCCGCCTGCGGGCCCGGCTGCCCCAGCTCAGCGGTGCCCTGGCCGCGAGCGTCGACGGCCTGGTGCTGGCCCAGGACAGCGCGGCCAGTGAGGCCGAGTCCGTCGCGGCGCTGACCGCCGCCGCCCTCGGGGTGGCCCAGCGGCTCAGCGACTGCACCGGGCAGGGCGGGTTCCGGGAGCTGCTCGTGCGCGGGGAGCACGGCTACGTCGCCACGTACGCGGCGGGCGGGGCGGCCGTCCTCACCCTGATCGCCGAGCCGCGCGTCAACGTCGGACGCCTCCACCTGGAGGCCCGCCGCTCCAGCATCCGGATCGCCGAGCTCATAGAGCACAGCCTGGGCCGCCGGTCCGGCCCCGAGGCGCCCGTGGCGGACGGCCCCGACCGCACCTGACGGACCCGACCGAACAAGCACATCGCAAACGACTGCAAAGGAAGCCTCATGGTCAACGTGGAAACCGCCCTCAAGGAAGCCACCACCAGCATCGAGGGCGCGATCGGCGCGGCCCTCGTCGACTACGGCAGCGGCATGGCGCTCGGCCACGTCGGCGGCGGCAAGGACCTGGACCTGACGGTCGCCGCGGCCGGCAACACGGACGTGGTGCGGGCCAAGGTCCGCACCATGGAGATGCTCGGCCTGAAGGACGAGATCGAGGACATCCTGATCACTCTCGGCAGTCAGTACCACCTGATCAGGCTGATGAAGGGGCGCAACAGCGAGGGCTTCTTCCTCTACCTCGCCCTCGACCGGAACCGGGCCAATCTGGCCATGGCGCGCCACCAGCTGAAGAAGATCGAGGAGAGCCTGGAGGTCTGACGGTCCTGACGGCGGCCCCCGCCGGGGTCGCGACGGCACGGTGGCGGGCGGCTGAATTCTTGCCGCTCGCCCCGGCGGACCGGCCGATATGTCCGAGATGGGTAAAGTTTATCATCCTGTTACAGAGTAAGATGCTGTAATTGGCTGATCATCACCCCGGTCGACAAAGATAAACACGCTGGAGAACCCGTCACCCATGCCCCCGCGCCTGAGCATCGTCGTACCCTCCTACAACGTCGAGCTCTACCTCGACGAGTGCCTGGAATCCCTAGCAGCTCAGACGTTCGACGACTTCGAAGTCGTCATCGTCGATGACGGGTCCACGGACAACAGCGCGGCCATCGCCAAGGCCTTCGCTGAGCGTGACAAGCGCTTCCGGGTGGTCCTGCAGGAAAACGCCGGCCTCGGTGCCGCGCGGAACGTAGGCTTCCGGCACGCTTCCCCGGACAGCGAGTACCTGGCCTTCGTCGACAGCGACGACACGATGCCGGCGGACGCCTACCAGAAGCTGATCGACGCCCTGGACGAGAGCGGCTCCGACTTCGCCGCCGGCAACGTCAAGCGCTTCCGCTCCGTCGGCATGCAGCAGTCCTGGGGCCACCGCGTCGCGTTCGCGAACACGCGGCTGAAGACCCACATCTCCAAGTTCCCGGCGCTGGTCACCGACCGCACCGCCTGGAACAAGGTCTACCGGCGCGGCTTCTGGGAAGAGCACGGCTTCCAGTACCCCGAGGGCATCCTCTACGAGGACGCCCCCGTCAGCATCCCCGCGCACTACTTCGCCCAGAGCGTCGACGTGATCAGCGACTGCGTCTACCACTGGCGCGTGCGCGAGACCGGCGAGCGCTCCATCACCCAGCGCTCCACCGACCCGGTCTCCGTCATCGACCGCGTCACCTCCGTGCGGCTGGTGCGCGAGGCCCTGCTCGCCAAGACCGGCGAGAAGTACGCCCGCTACCTGCGCGACTACGACTACAACGTGCTGAGCGAGGAGCTCCCGCTCATCTACAAGTACGTCGCCGAGGGCGGCGAGGACTTCCGCGCCGCCTTCGTCAAGGAGGTCGGCGGCCTCGTCCGCGAGATCGGCACCGGGCCCTGGACCGACCTCACCGTCGCCGACCGGCTCAAGGCGTACCTGGCCCGCGAGGGCCGCGTCGAGGAGTTCATCGCCCTCCTGCACCACCAGCGGGACTTCAGCTACAGCGTGCCGGTCAAGGGACTGGCCCGCCCGCAGGCCGACTACCCCTTCCTCAAGGCGCCCGTCCCGCCCAAGCTGCTGACCCTCGGCCCGCGCGAGCGCCGCGTCGTCAGCCGGCTGGAGCAGGCCGCCTGGAGCGACGGCAAGCTGCTGCTGCGCGGCTACGCCCTGCCCGGCCACATGGGCGCCGAGAGCCGCCTGGGCTCCCGCAAGATGCTCGTCTTCCGCGAGCAGGGCAAGCGCCGCCGCACGGTCGTCCCCGCCCGCACCGTGGCCTCGCCGATGGCCACCGTGAACTCCCCGCACCTCGCCCTGCGGCACGCCGACTGGGCCGGCTTCACCGCCGTCGTCGACCCCACCGTCTTCCAGTCGGGCGGCACGTGGCGCGAGGGGATATGGACCACCTCCATCGCCGTCACCGGCCCCGGCGGCCTGCACCGGGCCCGCCTCAAGGGCGGCGAGCACGACAGCGGCACGAACCCGCCCGCCCACTGGGCCACCCCCGACGTGCGCATCGTGCCGACCGTCGCGGGCTCCCTCACCGTCCAGGTCGAGATCGTCCGTGCCCGCGTCCTCGACGTCCGCCCGTCCGGCGACGACGCCCTGGAGCTGACCGGCGAGCTGGCCCCGGGGGCCGGCGAGGGCGTCGTCCTGCGCGCCGAACACGCCGCCAGCGGCACCACCCTCGACATCCCGCTCACCCAGGGCACCGCCGCCGCGGGCGGCCGGATCCCCTTCACCGCCCACGTCCCGCTCGCCGGACTCGGCGCCGTCGCGCCCGCCCGGCGGGAGCCCGGCGAGTGGAGCCCCCAGGCATGGACCCTGGCCGCGGTACGCGCCGACGGCACCCGCCACCCCCTGGTCCACGACGAACGCGGCGGCTTCACCGGCCTGGCCGCCCCGCTCCCCGGCGGGGACGCGGACCTCGCCGTCTTCGCCAAGCGCGCCAGGAACGGCCACCTCGTCCTCTCCGTCCAGCCCTCCCCGCCGCTCGTCGACACCGTCTCCGCCGAGGCCGGCACGCTGACCCTGCGCGGCACCTTCCGCGCCCCCGCGGACAGCGCCGACGAGGCCTGGGAGCTGGTCCTGCACGACCAGCACGGCACCGAGTTCAGCTACCCCGTCACCCGCGACGGGGACCGCTTCGAGGCCTCCTTCGAGCCCGTGCTCCCCGAGGCCTACGCAGGCCGCACCACCCTCCCGCAGGGCCGCTGGTGGCCCACCCTGCGCCCGGTGAGCCAGGGCGGCACCACCGCCGGCCTGCTCGGCGTCGACCGCGGCGCCCCCGTCCAGCTCGTCGGCGACGCCCTGAACACCGGACCCCACCCGGTCACCGTGCTGGGCCGCCGCATGCGCGTCGAAGCCCGCCACCACGACCGGATGGCCCTGGTCAGCGACCCGCTGCTGAGCCCGCACGACCGCTCCCGCTACGCCCAGCGCGTCGCCCGCGACGAGACCTACCCGGCCCAGCGGCGGCTCCCCGTCAAGGACCTCGTCGTCTACGACGCCTTCCAGGGCAACGGCGCCGGCGACGCGCCCCGCGCCATCCACGAGGAGCTGCTGCGCCGCGGCGAGAAGCTGGAGCACGTCTGGCTGGTCCGCGACGGCCGCGCCGAGGTCCCCGCGACCGCCCGCGCCGTCCAGTACGACAGCCTGGAGGCCTGGGACGTCCTGGCCCGCGCCCGCTACTACGTGGTCAACGACAGCGTGCCGAGGACCTTCCGGCGCCGCCCGGGCCAGACCGTCGTCCAGACCTGGCACGGGACGCCGCTCAAGCAGATCGGCTACGACTTCACGCACGACTACTACACCAGCCCCGAGGTCCTGGAGGGCCTGGCGCACGACAGCGCCCAGTGGACGCTGCTCGCCTCGCCGAGCTCGTACGCCACCCCCATCCTCAAGCGGGCCCTCGGCTACGAGGGAGAGGTCGTCGAGTCCGGCAGCCCCCGCACCGACGCGCTGGTACGGCCCGACGCGGAGCGGATCGCCGAGGTCCGCCGCCGGCTCGGCCTGCCCGAGGGCAAGAAGGTCGTCCTCTACCTGCCGACCTGGCGCGAGAACCGCGAGGACTGGAGCGGCGGCTACAAGCTCGACCTGCGCATCGACCTGGACGCGGCCCGCCGCGAGCTCGGCGAGGACCACGTCCTGCTCGTCCGCGGCCACCACCTGGTGCGGGAGCAGCTCCGCGACGGCGTGCGCGACGGCTTCGTCGTGGACGTGTCCCGCTGGCCCGACACCACGGACCTGCTGCTCGTCGCCGACGTGCTGATCTCGGACTACTCCTCCGCGATCTTCGACTTCGCACTGACCGACAAGCCGATCCTGCTGTTCGCGTACGACCTGGAGCACTACCGCACGACCCTGCGCGGCTTCACCTTCGACCTGGAGGAGAAGGCTCCCGGCCCGCTGTTGAAGGACTCCGCGAGCCTGATCGAGGCCGTCCGCGACGCGGACGCCGTGGGCGCGCGGTTCGCCGAGGCGCGGGCGGCGTTCCGTGCCGAGTTCTGCGACCTGGACGACGGCCACGCCGCCGAGCGGGTCGTCGACCGCATGCTCGGGAAGTAGCCGCGTAGCCCGAACGGGTGAACGTACGGACCGGCCCCGCGCCCACCGATGAGAATCGGGCGCGGGGCCGGTCCGTGTTCCAGGAGGGCCGCCCGGCCCTCCCGTACCCCTGGAGGCAGCAGTCATGACCAGCAAGGGCTTCACCACGTGCCTGTGGTTCGACGGCGACGCGGAGGCCGCCGCCGATTATTACCTCTCCGTCTTCAAGGACGGCCGGATCCTGCGCACCGCCCGCTACACCGAGGCGGGCCCCGGTCCGGCCGGCGAGGTGATGGTGGTCGAGTTCGAGATCAACGGCCAGAGGTTCATCGGCCTCAACGGCGGCCCCCAGTTCCCCTTCACCGAGGCCATCTCGTTCCAGATCCACTGCTCCGACGAGCCCGAGGCGGACTACTACTACGAGGCCCTGACCGCGGGCGGCGGCCAGGAGTCGGCCTGCGGATGGGTCAAGGACCGCTTCGGGGTCTCATGGCAGGTCATCCCGCCCGGAGCCATCGAGCTGATCAGCGACCCGGACCCCGGCCGGGCCGCCCGCGCCACCGCCGCGATGCTGGGGATGAAGAAGCTCGACGTGGCGGCCATGCGCCGGGCGGCGGACGACGCGACGGCCTGAGGCCTGCCGAGGCCGTCTAGGCGAAGCGGGCCAGGAGGGCCGGGAGGGCGATGCCGATCGGTTCGCGGATCACCTCGGCGGCCAGGGAGTCGTACGGGGTCTCCTCCGCGTTGACGATGACCAGCCGCGCCCCGGCCTCGGCCGCCATCCCGGCGAGCGAGGCCGCGGGCTGCACCTGGAGGGTCGTGCCGACGGCGATGAACACCTGGCACCCCTTGGCCACCGCCACCGCCCGCGCGAGCACCTCCGGGTCCAGCCGCTCCCCGAACATCACGGTCGCCGCCTTGAGGATCCCGCCGCAGGACCGGCAGTCCGGGTCGGGCTCCCCGGCGGCGACCCGGGCCAGCGCGTCGTCCATCCCCGACCGGGCGTGGCAGCGGGTGCACACCACCGCCCGGGCCGTGCCGTGCAGCTCGAACACCTTCCGCGCGGGCATCCCGGCGAGCTGGTGCAGCCCGTCCACGTTCTGCGTGATCACCCGTACCGGGGTGCCCGCGCGCTCCAGTTCCGCCACGGCCGTGTGCGCCGCGTTGGGCCGGGCCCCGAGGGCCCCGATCTCGGCGCGCATCAGCCAGGAGCGGCGGCGGACCTCGGGGTCGGCCATGTAGTGCTCGTACGTCACGAGCTTCTCGGCCTCCGGATCACGGCGCCACAGCCCCTGCGGCCCCCGGTAGTCCGGGATCCCGGAATCGGTGGACATCCCGGCCCCGCTGAACACTGCGACAAGCTGCTTTCCCATGCGCCGACCCTAGGCGGCGGCCGCCTGGACCCGCGAACGATTTCCGCCCCGCCAGGCCGGCTCCCGGCGCAGCACCCGGGGCCGGTCGGCGCAAGCGGAGGGGCGTTTCTGCGGTGAATCTCCACCCCCACCGGAGTGAGAACGCGCCGCGCCCCCGGCAGACCCCCCGGGTCGCCGGTTACATACCGGACATGACGCTCACCCCGCCCCGTTCCGGCGCCCTCCTGCTGGCCGCCGCCGTGTCCCTCCTGCTCCCCCTGGTCGCGTCGTCGGCACCGGCGGCCGCCCTCGCCGATCCACAGCCCCGCCGCTCCCCGGCCCGGACGCCGGCCGACCCCCAGCCCCGCTGGTACCAGCGGCACACCACGGAGGAGATCACCCGCTTCCTGCGGACCTTCTACGGCAGCCACGGCCCCTCCGCGCAGGACCGGGAGCACCGCGTCTCACAGCTGCTCAAGGACAAACAGGCGCACGCCCCGGAGACCGACGTCCTGCTCTGCCGTCCGGGCACGCCCTGGTCCATCACCGTCGGCCAGGCCACCGCCATGCCGTCGGCGTTCGTCGGCTGGGCCACCGTCACCACCACCTGGCCCTCCGGGGTCACGGACACCTTCACCGCGTACGTCCGCACCGACTCCCGTCCGATCACCCTCGACGACGTGATCTGCGCGGGGTGATTTCCGGGGTAGAACACCCCGCATGACGCGATTCGAGATCACCGGCGCGAGCGCCGCCGACATGGAGATGCTGCGCACCTGGGCCGACGAGGAGGGCTGGAATCCGGGGGACAGCGACCGCTTCGCCTTCGCGGTCGCCGACCCGGACGGCTTCCTCGTCGGCCGGCGGGACGGCGAACCCGTCGCCTGCATCTCCGCCGTCCGCTACGGCAGCGGCTTCGGGTTCATCGGCTTCTACATCGCCCGCCCCGACGTCCGCGGCCAGGGATACGGGATCCGGCTGTGGCGGGCCGGGACGGAGCGGCTCGACGGGCGGCTCGTCGGCCTCGACGGGGTGGTGGAGCAGCAGGACAACTACCGCAAGTCCGGGTTCCGTTCCGCCTGGACGAACATGCGCTGGGAGGGGGTCCCGCGGCCGGGTGACGACGCGGGGGTGGAGATCGTCGACGCGGCCTCCCTGCCCTTCGCCCGGCTCGCCGCCTACGACCGCAGGTTCTTCCCCGAGGCGCGCGACGCCTTCCTCTCCGCCTGGACCGCCCTGCCGGGCCGGACCGCCCTCGCCGCCGTCCGCGACGGCCGGATCGAAGGCTTCGGCGTGATCCGCCCGTGCAGCTCGGCCTCCCGGATCGGGCCCCTGTACGCGGCCACGCCGGAGGTGGCCTCCGCCCTGGTGCGGCGGCTCGCCGGGCACGCCCCCGGCGGGGAGGTGGCGGTGGACGTGCCCGACGTGAACCCGGCCGCGGCCGCCGTGGCGGCCGGACTGGGGCTGGCCCCGTCCTTCGAGACCGCCCGGATGTACACCGGGCCGGTCCCGGAGCTGGACTGGGGCGGGCTGTACGGGGTCACGAGCCTCGAACTGGGCTGACCGACCGGGGCGGTGGGGCCGGGCGGCGGTCGGCGGCGCCGCCCGGCCGGTCCGCGGGGGTCGCGCCCGCGGGCGGCGCTCAGATACCGAAGAGCGCGCCGGTGCTGCTGCGCAGACCACAGGGGTTGCCGAAGGTGTACGTGTAGCTCATCCGCCGGCCCTGCCACACGCCGTCCGCGGTGACCGTCACCGGGTTCCACTCCCGGGTGCACGCGGTGTCGGGGCGGGGGGCGGCCAGTACGTCGAGCGAGGCCCCGTTCGCCTTCAGCTCGGCGCAGGCGGCGGCCGGCGACGGGTGGGTGCCGCCCGGGCGCGGCGCGCACACCAGGGTCACCGCGCGCAGCACGGTGCCGGTGGCGGCGTTCTGACCGGCCGTCACGCTGACCACGAGCGCGGACGGGGCGTACATGCTCTGCGCTCCGGTCGGCGCCGCGTCGGCGGCTCCGGTCCCGGCCAGGGCGGTGAGGGCGGTGAGCGCCATTGCTCCGGAAGCCAGTCCCAGACTCCTGGTGATGGACCGCATTTCGAACACTCCTCGGGTCGGTGTTTCGGATAGCGGACGGGAGTCTTGCCGATCCGGGGCGGGAACGCCCGTTCGTACCGCTATTTCTCGTCACCGATCGTGAGCACATGAGTGCAGTCCGCAGCGATGGCGGCCGCGTGACCTGTGAAGGAGGGATTCCGGGAATCGGCCGAACACGCCCCCCGTACGGGACCGGCGTGGGGCCGGTGGGGCGTGCGGGAGGCGGTGCGGGGCAGCGGTGCGGGGCGCCGGCGCGGCCGCACCGGCGCCGGAGCGGTCAGCGGGTGGGCGTCCACCGGGGGGCGTAGAGGTCGAGGAGCCGGGTACGGGTCTGCTGGAGGCGTACCGCGAGGATCCGGCCGACCCAGTGGCCGATGGCGGAGCCGAAGGCGGGGTCCGCGTCCATGAGCAGGCGCACGGCCTGCCCGTCGAACTCGTAGGCCCTCACCGGGGTCATCGCCTCGGCGCTCAGCTGCCAGGTGTACGGCGGGAACAGCCAGGACCAGCCGACGAGCTCCCCGGGCCCGAGGCTCTCGACGGCCGCGGCGCCCCGGTGGCCGCCGGCGGGCAGCGGGACCTCCAGGGTCACCGTGCCGGAGCGCACGATCCAGAAGGCCTCCGCCCGGCCGCCCTCTTCGAAGATCCGGGCGCCCTCGGGGAAATTGACCTCACGGGCGTGGGACATCAGCCGGCCGCGGTGCTCGGCGGACAGCACGGCGGCGACCCGGATGGGGGAAGGTGTGCTCACGACGGCCTCCGTTCAGGACCCCCCGCAACCTTCTGGTCCCCCCAGTGTCGCCGACCCGGGCCGGATCGCCGCACAGCACGGGCCGGGCACCCCGGTCCGCCCGCCGCCCACCCGGCCGGCGTGCGTCCCGGACCCGGACGGCTACTCCTCGGCGCCGGCCTCCAGGCAGGCCAGCTCCATCGCGTCGAGCACCGCCTCGTGGCTGCGACCGCTGAGCTCGGCGACGTTCTCGATCTGGGCCGTCGCCCAGGCGGCCAGGGTCATCACCAGCACCCGCAGCCCGTCCGTACCGTGCTCGGCCAGGATCGCGTCGGCGACGGCCATCGCGTCCTCGGGCACCCGCTCGGGCGGCTCCAGCCCGGCCAGTCCGCGCAGCATCGCCAGGGTTCGGCGGGAGATCTCCGGAGTGATCTCCGCCAGCCGCATGTCCTCTTCCTCGTCCATCAGCCCCACCCTCCGGTGCCGTCGCCCAACCCTCACGGCACGGTAGGGCCGTCCCGCCCCGCGCGGGGCCGTTTTCCGCCGGGTCGCCCACGGGGAGGTGCGGCGCGGGCCCACGGGTTGACGCACCGGGGCACCGGGTGGCGCAGGCGCCTTCCCTCCCGTACGACCGGCCGGTAACTTGTCCGCCGCAGCCGCCCGGACGGGGCGGCCGGACCGGGTGGGAGCCAGATGAAGAGCCTCGTACGGGTGCTGTCGGGGGTGCTGCTCCTGGCGGGCGGCCTCCTGCCGGCCGCCGCCCCCGCCCCCGCCGCCGCGGCGCCCGCGCCGGCCGCACCGCGGGCCGCCGCCGACCCCGCGTCGTGGACGCCCCCGCTCTCCACCCGGGGCCGGTACGTCGTCGACGCCCAGGGCAACCGCTTCCGGCTGCGCTCCGGCAACTGGGACGGCGCCCAGGGCTCCTGGAACGGCTCCGGCGACATGACCGACCCCGCCACCCACCACGCGGGCCAGGACTCCCACGGCATCCCCCTCGGCCTGGACCGGGTGCCGATGCCCGTCCTCCTGGCCGACTTCCGCGCGCTCGGGCTGAACAGCGTCCGGCTGCCCTTCTCCAACGAGATGCTGCACACCACCGCCCCTGTCCCGGACACGGCCGTCGCCGCCAACCCGGCGCTGCGCGGCCGCACCCCGCTCCAGGTCTACGACGCCGTCGTGGCCGCCCTCACCGACGCCGGCTTCGCCGTCATCCTCAACAACCACACCGGGACCACCCGCTGGTGCTGCGGCCTCGACGGCAACGAGCGCTGGAACAGCACCCGTTCCACCGCCCAGTGGGCCGACGACTGGGTCTCCCTGGCCCGCCGCTACCGCGACAACCCGCGCGTGGTCGGCGCCGACCTCTACAACGAGGTCCGCCGCGACACCTGGGACGACCCCAACTGGGGCCTCGGCGACGGCCACGACTGGCAGGCCGCCTCCGAGGAGGCCGCCGACCGGATCCTGACCGAGGCCAACCCGAACCTGCTCATCGTCATCGAGGGCATCAACTGGACGGGCATCCCCGCCGACGGCCTCCCGCACGGCCGCCCCCTCCTCACCCCCGCCCGCACCCTCTCCCACACCCTGGTCGTCTCGGACAAGCTGGTCTACTCGGCCCACTTCTACGGCTACACCGGCCCCCACCACAGCGGTGCGACCGGCCTCGGCGAGACCCATGACCCCCGCTACCAGGACATGAGCCGGACCGAGCTCGAACAGGCCCTCTACGACCAGGCGTTCTTCGTCTCCGCCGAGACGGGAAGGCACTTCACCGCCCCGGTGTGGATCAGCGAGTTCGGCATCGGTGCCGACGAGAGCGGCACCGCCCCGCGCACCTGGTTCCAGAACACCACCGCCTACCTGGCCTCCTCCGACGCCGACTTCGCGTACTGGCCGCTCGTCGGCTGGAGCACCACCGCACAGGGCGCCCCCGGCGGCGACAGCTGGGCGCTGCTCCGCTACGACCGCACCGGCCGGCGCACCGGCGTCCTCGACCCCCCCGACTGGCGCACCGCCCCCTGGACCGCCCTGGGCGCCGCCGCCGGCCGCACCGGCCCGGTCCCCGCCACCCCCGCCTGGTACCAGCTCAGCACCGACCACCGGGACCACAACGCCTCGCTGCTCTCCCGGGCCGCCGGGGACTGGGACGGCGGCGCCCGCAAGGCCGTCTGCCCCGACGGCGCCCGCCTGGCGGGCCTCAGCCACACCGGCGGCCGGGGGCTGTGCTCCACCTCCGAACTGCGCGCACCGGGCGGCGGCCAGAGCGTCATCCGCGACGAGACGTACGTCCCGGCGGGCGGCGACTGGGCCACCGGCTACACCAAACTCCAGTGCCCGGCCGGGCAGTTCCTCATCGGGTACAGCCTGCGCGGCGACCGGGTGTCGGCGGCCCTGTGCGCCCCGGCCCGCGTCCCCCTCGCGGGCTCCGGCCGCACGGTCTGGTTCGACCGGGGCGACGACCGCCCGGCCGGGGCTCCGGGCGGGGACTACGCCTGGGGCCACTACAAGGGCCAGTGCCTGCCCACCGAGTACGCGGCGGGCATCGCCTTCACCGCCCGCGCCGGCTTCCGCCCCTCCCCGGCGTCCCTGCTGTGCCGGGCCCTGCCGGCGGGCTGAGGCCCCCGGACCGCGGCCGCCGGGCCTCCCGCGCCGGCGGCCGTTCGGCATGCGGTGGGTCAAGTGTGGTGACCCGCAAGGCAATCCGCCCTAGGGTGCGCCCGTACGGACAACGGATACCGAACTGGGGGGTTCATGCGTAGATCCAGAGGGCTGGCAGCCGCTCTCGCCCTGTCCCTGGCCGGCACCGGCGCGGCCGTGGGGCTCGGGCTCGTCCCGCGGGCCGCGGCCATCACCCCGCCCGTGGCCTTCACCGCCGACGCGCTGCCCACCTGGCAGCCCAACGGCATCGTCTGGGCCCTCGCCGAGGCCGGCGGCACCGTCTTCGTCGGCGGCACGTTCTCCACCGTCCGCCCGCCCGCGGGCGAAGCGGGCGGCGAGCAGCCGGCCGTGAACTTCGCCGCCCTCGACGCGGCGACCGGCGCCCCGACCTCCTGCGGCCTGTCCTTCACCGTCGCCAGTGGTACCGCCACGGTCCGCGCGCTCACCCTCTCACCGGACAAGAAGACGCTCTACGCGGGCGGCTACTTCGGCGCCGTCAACGGCACCCCGGTCTCCAGCATGGCCGCCGTCGACGTGGCCACCTGCACCGTGAAGCCGTCCTTCCGGCCCGCCTTCGCCGCCACGGTACGGGCCATCGCCGTCGCCGGCGACACCGTCTACGCGGGCGGCGACTTCCTGACCGTGAGCGGCCAGCCCCGGCAGCGCTTCGCCGCCGTCGCCGCCGCGGACGGCGCGCTGCGCCCCTTCCGGGCCGACGCCGACGAGCCGGGCCGCGCCGTCGAGGTCACCCCGGACGGCAGGAACGTCCTGCTCGGCGGCGACTTCTTCACCGTCAACGGGACGAACACACACGCGCTGGCCGTCGTCGACTCCACCACCGGCGCCCTCACCAAGGGCTACCCGGGCTTCATCGAGACCAACTCCGTGGTCAAGGACATCGCCACCGACGCCACCGGCTTCTACACCGCCAACGAGGGCACCGGCGGCGGGGTCTTCGACGGCCGCATCGCGCTCAACCTGTCCGACTTCAACCAGCGCTGGCGCGACACCTGCCTGGGCGCCACCCAGGCCGTGCTGCCATACCAGAACGTGCTCTACAGCGCCTCGCACGCGCACGACTGCTCCAGCGTCGGCGAATACCCCGACGGGCAGCGCCACCACCTGCTCGCGCAGCCCACCACCAGCGTCGGCAAGCTGGGCTGGGCGCCCGACACCAACGACGGCGTCGGCGAGGGCATCGGGCCGCGCGTGATGACCGTCGGGTCCGGGAACGGAACGCAGTACCTGTGGGTGGGCGGCGAGTTCACCACCGTCAACGGGGCGGCCCAGCAGAGCCTGACGCGCTTCTCCTCCACGGGCGACACCGGCGCCCCGACGGTTCCGCTGGCCAGTGCGGCGAGCGTGAAGCCCGGCGAGGTCCAAGTGCGCTGGCGCACCAGCCTGGACCTGGACGACAGCGCGCTCACCTACCGGATCTACCGCAACGGCGCGGCCGCCCCGATCGGCACGGTCACCGCCGACTCGCTGTTCTTCAAGCGCCCGCAGGCCTCCTGGACGGACACCACCGCCCAGCCCGGACAGTCGTACACCTACCGGGTGACGGCCACCGACGCGGCGGGCAACACCAGCGCCCCCTCCGCACCCGCGAGCGTCACCGTCCCGACCTCGCCGGAGGCGTACGCGAACCAGGTCCGCGCGGACGGCGCCCAGCTGTACTGGCGCTACGACGACACGGTACTGCCGTACGTCGCCGACTCCTCGGACGGCAACCAGGCGGGCGTGCACCACTACGCCCCGGCCCTGCGCCAGAGCCCGGGGGCGGTGGCCGGCGCGAGCACCGCGATCGGCTTCAACGGCACCGACGCCCACGTCTACGGCGACCGCCGCCAGACGGTGGGCGGCACGTACAGCATCGAGACCTGGTTCAGGACGAACACCACCCGCGGCGGCAAGCTCGTCGGCTTCGGCAGCCAGCAGATCAACGGCAGCGGCCAGTACGACAAGCACGTCTACATGACCGACGACGGCCGGCTGGTCTACGGGGTCTACACCGGCGCCACCCGCACCATCACCACCGCCACCGCCTTCAACGACGACAAGTGGCACCACGTCGTCGCCACCCAGGGCCCCGGCGGGATGACCCTGTACGTGGACGGCGTCCGGCGGGGCACCCTGAACGTCACCACCCACGAGAACTACACGGGCTACTGGCGCGCCGGCTTCGACGGACTCGGCGGCTGGCCGGACCGCCCCACGAGCGAGCACTGGGCGGGCCTGCTCGACGAGACGGCCGTCTACCCGACGGTCCTGAGCGCGGCGCAGGTGCAGAACCACTACGCCCTCGCCTCCGCCCCGGCGGACTCCACCGTCCAGGTCACCGCGGCCGAGGACACCTACGCCAACGCGGGCGCCCCGGCCGCCAACTACGGCACCTCGGGCTCCCTGGCCGTCCGCGGGACCCCGCTGTACACCGGCTACCTGCGCTTCGACCTGCCGGCCGCCCCGGCGGGCAAGGTGCTCAAGTCGGCCGCGCTCAGCGTGAAGACCAGCACCATGGCGGGCGCCGGCACCACGGACACCGTCTCGGTGGTCCCGGTCACCGGCGCGTGGACGGAGACCGGCACCACGTACGACAACCGCCCGGGCACCGGCAGCCCGGCGCTCGGCGCGTTCCCCGGGATCCCGGACGGCTCGGCGGTCCACACCGCCGGGCTGAACACGGCCGCCGTGGCCGGGGCGCTGGGCGGCTCCTACAGCCTGGCGCTGACCAGCGCCGGGACCGACGCCCTGTGGCTGTGGTCCTCGGAGGCCGCCGCCGCGGAGGCCACGCCGAGGCTGACGCTCACCTTCGGGGCGCCCTGACCGGGCCTGGGGGGGGGGGGGGGGGAGGGGGAGAGAAAGAAAAAAAAAAAAAAAAAAAAAAAAAAAAAAAAAACAAAAAAAAAAAAAAAAAAAAAAAAAAAAAAAAAACAAAAAAAAAAACAAAAAAAAAAAAAAAAAAAAAAAAAAACAAAAAAAAAAAAAAAAAAAAAAAAACACAAAGCAGAAGCCAACAGAAAAAG